>NC_013851.1:0-110000 GCF_000025485.1 Allochromatium vinosum DSM 180
AAAAGGGCTGGAAATTTAGGCAATTTTTCATCCAAAGTCAATCGAAACGCGCGTCCGATTGGTTCGGGCTGTGGATAAGTCCGCGCAAGGGCGCTAGACTTGCACGTTGGCTCAGGGAGCGAACCCACGTCCGGCCGCCCTGCTCGCCGGCGCCCTCATCCAGTTCCAGTCCTTCGCAATCATCCGGGCGGCGCCGTCGCGCGCGCCGCCGCATCCGAACCGAGACGACGCATGTCGGGAAACGCCGTGGCCCTGTGGGAGCACTGTATCAATCAATTGAAGGCCGAACTGACGTCCGCCGAGTTCAATACCTGGATCCTGCCCCTGCAGGCGCGTGTGGATGGTCCCTTGCTCAGGCTGCTGGCGCCGAATCGATTCGTGCTCGACTGGACACGCAAGCATTATGCCGATCGTCTGCTCGAGCTCTGCGCGCGCCACAGTCAGGGTGAGGTTTCGGAGATCCATTTCGAGGTCGGCGAGTTCGCACGTGAGTCCGGTCCCGCGAAAGGGAAGGGCGCGCGCGCCGGCTCGAAGGCCTCCGTGATCGACTCGGATCTCGCCACGCGCCGCGCCGCGGCCAACCTGAACGCCGACTTCAATTTCGATACCTTCGTCGAGGGCAAGTCCAACCAGCTCGCGCGTGCGGCCTCGATCCAAATCGCGCGCAATCCGGGCGGTACCTACAATCCACTGTTCATCTATGGCGGCGTCGGGCTGGGCAAGACCCATCTGATGCACGCGGTCGGCAATGTCATCCTGGCCTCCAATCCGAGCGCGCGGGTCGTCTATCTGCACTCCGAGCGCTTCGTCGCCGAGATGATCAAGGCGTTGCAACACAATCGCATCGAAGACTTCAAGAAGACCTATCGCTCGGTCAACGCGCTCCTGATCGACGATGTGCAGTTCTTTGCCGGCAAGGAGCGCTCGCAGGAAGAGTTCTTCCATACCTTCAACGCACTGCTGGAGTCCGGGCAGCAGATCGTGCTGTCCAGCGACCGCTTTCCCAAGGAGGTGACGGGGCTGGAGGAGCGTCTGCGCTCGCGCTTCGGCTGGGGGCTGACGGTGGCCATCGATCCGCCGGATCTGGAGACCAGCGTGGCCATCCTGCATTGCAAGGCCACGCAGCTCGGCGTGGAACTGCCCGAGGACGTGGCCTTCTTCGTCGGGCGGCGCATCCGTTCCAACATCCGCGAACTCGAGGGGGCGCTCAGGCGTCTGGTGGCCAACGCACACTTCACCGGCAAACCGATTACGCTGGAGTTCGCCAAGCAGGCGCTGCGTGATGTACTCGTGGCCCAGGATCGACAGGTCAGTCTGGAAAACATCCAGCGCACGGTTGCCGACTACTACAAGTTGCGCACCTCCGATCTGCTCTCGGCCAAGCGCAGTCGCTCGCTGGCACGCCCGCGCCAACTGGCGATGGCGCTCGCCAAGGAGCTGACCAAGCACAGTCTGCCCGAGATTGGCCAGGCTTTCGGTGGGCGGGATCACACCACGGTTCTGCACGCCACGCGTAAGATCAAGAGTCTGCGTGAGAGCGACGCGACGATCGAGGAAGATTACCGGAACCTACTGAGAATGCTGACGCTGTAGCGCGACTCCATCCGACTGAATCGACACACTATCCCTATACTCAATGGCTAGCCTGCCAAGCTAGCGCTATCCATCTCCGCGAGATCATGGAGCCACCGATGGAATTCGTTGCCAACCGAGAAATCGTCCTGCCCGCGCTCAATAAGGTGATCGGCGTCGTCGAGCGCCGTCAGACCCTGCCGATCCTGGGTAATCTGCTCGTGGTCGCCCGCGCGGGGCGCGTCACCCTCACGGGTACCGACCTGGAGGTCGAGGTCAAGACCAGCTTCGAGGCCGAGATCCAGCAGGAGGGCGAGACCACGATTCCTGCCCGCAAGCTGGTCGACATCTGCCGCAATCTGAGTGAGGGCGCCGAGATCCGTCTGCGCGTCAAGGATGAGCGTTGTGTCGTCACCTCGGGACGCGGACGTTTCACGCTCGGGCTGCTGCCGGCGGCGGATTTTCCGACCATGGATCTGGAGGAGGGCGGTTTCGACTTCCAGATCCAGGAAAGCCAGCTCAAGCGGTTGCTGGACAAGACCGCCTTCGCCATGGCGCAGCAGGATGTTCGTTACTATCTGAACGGTCTGCTGCTGGAGCTGCATGCGACTGTCCTGATCGCGGTGGCCACTGATGGACATCGGCTGGCCAAGTTCGTCACCCCGCTCGATCTGACCCTGGACACCGAGCGTCAGGTGATCGTGCCCAACAAGACGGTCATGGAACTGAAACGTCAGCTAGGCAGCTCGGACGATCCGATCTCTATCCGTCTGAGCGAGCGCAGTCTGCGCGTGGTGGTCGGTGCCATGACCATGACCTCCAAGCTCGTCGACGGCCGCTATCCCGAATACGAACGTGTGATTCCGGGCCATAGCGGACGCACGGCCACGGTCGAGAAGGATGCACTCAAGCGCGCGCTCTCACGCACCTCGATCCTGTCGAACGAGAAGTATCGCGGCGTGCGTCTGAGCTTCGATCCGGGCACGCTCAAGTTGCTGGCGCACAACCCCGAGCAGGAGGAGGCCGAGGAAGAGATCGAGCTGGAGTACGACGGCGAGCCGATCTCCATCGGTTTCAACGTCGCTTATTTGATGGATGTGCTCGGCGTGATCGACGAGACCGCAGTGATCATCCATTTTCAGGATGCCAACGGTAGTTCGATCTGGCGCGGCGTGGGGGGCGAGAGCGAGACCTTCGTCGTCATGCCGATGCGGCTGTGATCCGTCTCCGTGTGCTGATTCGAACGTCCTGATCCACGCTATCTGGAGGAAGGTTCCACGTGGAACATTCGGACGCCGTTTCAGAGTTTCCCGGTCCGGCGTTTCACGGATCACGCTCGATGTTCCACGTGGAACATTCGGGCGTGGATCCGGAACCTGGACTGCGCTCACTTCGAATCGAGTCGCTGCGCAACATCCGGCGGCTCGACCTTGCTCCCGATACGCGGACCCTGTTGCTGACAGGGGCCAATGGCGCCGGCAAAACCAGTGTTCTGGAAGCCATCTACCTGCTCGCGCGCGGCCGAACCTTTCGTGGAACCAAGGCCGGGCCGCTCACCACTCAGGGCGAATTCTACACGCGTGTTGAGGGACGCTATCAGCCGTCCGACCGTGACGTGGTGCGCCTGCGCTATGTCAAGGAAGGAGCCACGGCCGTGCGTGACATCCATCCGCCGCTCTGGGCGGAGACAGGCGGTGCGGATTGGCGTTCACCCTTGCAGGTCAAGCTGGTCGGCGAGAACGCCCAAATCCTGCTCGATGGCGACCCGAGTCTGAGACGTCGCTTTCTGGACTGGAATGTGTTCCACGTGGAACATCGCTTTGCCCAGGTTCAAAAGGATTTCACGCGCGTTCTGATGCAACGTAATGCGGCCATTCGTTCGGGTGGCAGTCAGCTTGGGCTATGGGATCGCCGTTTCATCGCGCTGGCCGAGTCCGTGGATCGGCAGCGCGCTGCGTTCCACGCTGAATGGCGCACGTGCTTTTTGGATCTGTGCGGCGACTATCCGTTTTTGCATGGAACCGATTTGCGCTATCGGCGCGGCTGGCCGGATGGTCGAGAGCTGGGCGAGACCCTGGTCGCGCTGGCCGATCAGGAGCTGGCGCGCGGCTACACCCTGGCCGGCCCCTCTCGCGCCGATTTTCGCATCGATCCGGGCGAGGGGCGGCGCGGCTTTTCGCGCGGACAGACCAAGATTGTGGTTGCGCTATTGCAACTAGCCGCCGAGCGCGTCCATCGCGCCCATGGGCGTGAGCCTGTGATCTGGCTGCTCGATGACCTCGAAGCCGAGCTGGACCGAACCCTGGCTGAGCGTCTGTGGAGCGCCTTTGGCGCCACGGGCAATCAGGTCATCGCGACGCGCGTTGCGACCGATGGCGATCCGGGGATTTTTGGCAATACCGAATCCTTGACGATGTTCCACGTGGAACATCCCGGCTGAGGTGTTCGAGACCATCCAGACCGAGATGGCCGAACAAGGTAGGCGAGTGCTAGCGATAGAACAGCGACACGATCGTCAGCCCCGGTGCGCTGGAATCACCGTGAACATAGTGGAGCGAGGCCGTGCGATAGTCGGGCCAGTCCCAACCATAGACCGACTGGCGTCGATCCTGACTGTGTGGTGGTCCAAGTGCGCGCGAGACCGCCGGGAGCAGGGCGCGGGTCTGATCCGGACCGGGGATCTGGAGCAGAAGCGAGGCGACACGCGGACTGTCGGGATGGGTTTCGACCTGGATGGCGACGGCGCCGTACCGCCCCTCGAACGCCGCGCATCCGGGGTTGATGGGGGCGACAGGGTGCAGATAGTCCAGTCTCGGCAACGGCTGATCCTGGCGAATGTCGCTGAGGATCCGCTCGACTTCGGCGGTGGAATCGGCCTGAACGGTCCCGAAGGTCAGGAGCATGAGCAGCAAGCCCCACAGCGCCCCGCTTGACAGTGTCGTGAATGGCATGTGTTCTGTTCTCCAGTGGTCTTGTCGTGATCGTGCGTGGAATACCTCAGCCACCCGGTCCGGTCTGATCGTCCTGATCGCGCATCAGCAGCGACAGCAGACGTCCGCGTGCCGCCCGCCACGCCAGCCAGGACAGATACCCCAGCGCCAGGAGGCCGAAGCCGAGCAACGCCCAGTCGGCGTCGGAGAAAACCTCGTAGTGACGGTAGCGTTCCGACGGGCGGATGTAGGAGACCCGCTCCTCCAGGGAGGCCATCACCAGGGACGCCAGGATACCGGCATTGACCAGCAGCACGACATAGCCGAACAGCGGAATCAGCCACAGCGTCGCCAGCGCAAAGGCCATGACCAGGATCGGCGCGAAGAGGTCCAGGTCGAATTCATCGTGCACGGTGAACAGGATGAAGGCCGCCAGCAGGATCAGCATGGAGTGCCCCAGATAGGACGGCAGGGGTGAGCGCGCCGGCGTTCGCTCGGAAGTGTGGTGCTGGCTCATGAAATGGCGTGCCAGCGCCTCGATCTGCACGAAATTCTCGGGTGTGCAGTAGACCTCCATCAGCGGTCGCCAGGCGTTGCGGAAGATCAGCCGATGGGCACGCGGTTGGACCTGGAGGCTGAAACCGCCGCGCCAATCGAGCCGCTCGCTCTCACGGGCGCGGGCGGTCAGTCCGGCGCCCGTTGGGCCGGGTTGTCCGCTCGCCGCGCCGCCGAGTACGGTGAGGCGGTTGACGAGCCGACTGGTGCGGTCGATGGTCTCCTGGTGGATCCCTTGGGCATCGAGCGTATAGCGCGTGCGCAGACGGTTGCCGAAGACGATCAGGGCGATCAGCACGAAGCTGACGAACAGACCCACGCCGACCAATGCAAAAAGTCCCGCCAGGGCCGGAATGCCGTCCCACTCTCCCTGGGCGGCCAGAATGACGCTCATGAAGAGGCTGGGAATCAGCGCCGCCAGTCCGGCGACCAGGGCCAGTGTCTTGAGCAGACGCGGGTTGGTTGCCAGTGGGATGTCGATCTCCCAGCGGATCTGGGGAGGAGGTGGTTTCATGGATTACGGGTCTCGAAGCCGATGAGCGTCATGGCGTCCTGCGAGCGGTGATGGCGTATCGGCCTGGATTGGCCGTCAACCCACCTGAATCCTGTCTCCATATCCGGTCATTTCCAGATAGCCGCGCCCGATCTCGCGTCCGGCCTCGAGAATATGAATCGCGCCCTCCCAATACAGGGTGTTCGTTGAGCGACGACTGTCGAGCTCCTGGTCGTCCATCAGCGGGCGGAGGTCGTAACGACGACCGCCGATACGCAGGCTCCACTCGACCGGGTACTCGATGCCGGTGCGTGGCGACCGCCAGCGTCGAAGCGGGAGCCATTCGACCTGCTCCGGTGCAAGCGACCGAGTACGGCCATCGGGGAAGCGCCGAGTAGCCCCCGCCCAGAGTGCTGTGCCGTCAGGTCGACGCATTCGAAAGGCCATGAGCGCGCCGCCATCATCCAGGTTCAGGCCGACCCAATCCCAGCCGTCGGCGCCTTCCGGGCTGTAGGCGCTCGACCATTCGTGATCCATCCAGGCGCGCCCGCTCACGGCGTGTCGGCGACCGTCGAGCGTCAATTGACCCTCGACCTGCAAGTGTGGCCGGCTGTAATAATAGCTGGCATGGCGTGGGTCGGGCGCCTTGCGGCTGAACCCATGGTCGCCGTTGAGCATGGGCGCTCCAGTGAAGGCCAGCCGGAGGTCATAGGCGAAGTCCTCCGCATTCACACGCGTGGCATAGTGCTGATCGCTTTGCTCGAACGACCAATCATCGAGCCAGACGTGCGTCCGATCCGTGGCGTATCCAGCGCGTTCGAAGCCCACGCGGGCGGCGCGTTGATCGTGACGCAAGCGGCCCAGTCGAGGATCGGCGATGGCCGCATGGGCCAGTAGCAGCTGGCGTGGAGCGAAGGCGCTCGGGTTGTCCTCACCGATTCCGGTACGCACGCGGAAGAAGGTGATCTGAAAGCCGAGTGGATCGTCGTCCGCTCCCTTGAGCCAACCGGTCACATACCACCATTCGGTGCGGAATCCGGGGTGGGCTCCCTCATCGTCCGGGAAGCGGAGAACGCGACCGGGGAGTACGGCGTCGAAAGCGATCGCCGGGTCGGTCTCCGCGCCGGCAGAGTCGGTGGCCGGCGCAGTCGCCGCCACGATGCGGGTCAGGGGCAGGCCGGCGAGAGCCAGCAGACAGGTGCGTCGATGCATCACCAATCCTCACGTACGGCCAGCACGGCATCCTCGCGCATGGCCTGCCGGCCAGCGAGCACGGCGGCGAGGCTGGCCAGGGTGGCGAGCGTGCCGGCAAATACCAGGAGTGACAGCCAGGGGACGCTCAGGTCCATGCTCCAGTGAAAACTCTGACGATTCACGACCTCGATCAGAATCCAGGCAATGGCGCCGCCGACCGTCAGTCCGCCAAGTATCCCGACACCGGCCGCCAGACTGCCTTCGAGAGCGAGCAGAACGCCGATCTGACCGCGCGTCAGCCCCAGGTGGCGCAGCAGACCGAACTCCCGACGCCGCGCGGCCGCGAGCGCGGCAAAGCTGGCGGCCACACCGGCCAGACCAATGATGACGGCGGCGGCCTCCAGAACATAGGTCACGGCGAAGGCGCGATCGAAGATTCTCAGGCTGATGGCGCGTATCTCACCTGGCACCGTGACCTCCAGTGCACCCGAACCGCCCGCCGCCTTGAGTGCCTCGGCCACGCTGAGCGTGTCGACACCGGGCGCCAGCCAGATGGCAGCGTCCTGCGCCGAGTGATCACCGCTCAGGCGCCGGTAGTCGGCGAGATCCAGCATGAGACTGCCGGTCTGGCGTGCATAGTCGCGCCAGATCCCGGCGACCTGGACCGGCACCTCGGAGCCGGCCAGTGGCAGCCGAACACGATCACCCGGACGCCAGCCCTGGAGGTCGTGCAGCGCCTCGGAGATCCAGATCGCCGTCTCGCCCTCGGCTACCGCGTGGGCCGAGCCGACCAGCGGGAGTTCGCGTCCATCGGGCGACACGGGTCGGGCCAGCAGCGCGACCGGCGGTTGGCCGGAGGCCAGTCGCAGACTCTCATGACGGGTGAACTCGATTCGAGCCACACCGGGTACGTCCGCGAGTCGCGCCTGTAGCGCTTCGTTCAGAACACCGCCGCTCTGGGCGCGTCCGGCGCGCAGATAGAGGTCAGCGGGAAGGATCTGGCCGAGCCAGACATCGACCGATCCACGCAGCGAATTGACCATGATCGCCATGGCGACCACCAGGGCCACACTGGCGAGGACGCCCGTGGCGGCGACCGCACTCATCCCAGGGGCGGCCCGCAACCGGGCGGCGGCAAGCCGCACAGGTACCGGTCCCCGCAGCGGCACGACCCGCGCGAGTCCGGACGCGAGCATCGGCAGCCACAGGATGCTTCCCGCCAGCAGGCCGAAGATGGCCAGGTAGCCGCCGATCGGCAGTCCCTGGATCGGAGGCAGGGCACAGAGCGGCAGACCCGCCGCCATCAGTATGAGTCCCAGTCTGGGGTATCCACGCCGCTGGGACAGGACCGAATCGTCAGTGGCTTTGAGCGCCTGGGCCGGCGCGATGCGGGCGGCCTCGCGCGCCGGGAGCCAGGCTCCGGCCACGCCCGCCCCGACACCGAGCAGGACGTACACCCCAGTGGCCCAGGGGTCGATTCTCAGGGTCGGCGACAGGCCGGCGAAGAATCCAGCCCCCAGATCGCCGCCGAGAAGCCTGAGCAGACCGAAGGCGAGACCATGACCGAGCATGACACCGACCACCGCGCCCAAGAGTCCAACGATCGCCCCTTCTGCCAGCAGCCAGGCCAAGAGCTGACGGCGGCCCACACCGATTGCGCGCAGGAACGCCAGCTCAGTATGCCGCCGCACGACCGACAGCGCTTGCGCCGAGAAGACCAGGAAGGCGCCTGTCACCAGTGCCATGGCCGCCAGCAGGGTGAGATTGACCCGGTAGGCGCGCGAGAGATTCGACGCCTGGCCCTCGGCGGCTTGCGGGACTTCCAGCCACACGCCCGCCGGCAGCCGTGGCTCCAGCACGGCGCGGGCGGCCTGGACGTCGAGACCCTCGACCAGTCTCAAATCGATGCGCGTCAGCCGCCCGATCCGGGCGAAGTGTTTCTGAACCGCCGCGATGTCCATGACGGCGAGCCGGCGATCTTCGGCGGCTCCCGGTATATCGCCGGCCACCCGTAGCTCCAATGGCTGGGAACCGGCATAGACGCTCAGCCGGTCGCCGGGTTTGACCGCGAGGGCCGTCTGAGCGGCAGCACTGAGAAAGAGGCTGTCTTCGGCGAGGGCTGCAAAGCGCGCCTCATGCCCGGATTGACCTTCGATCTCTGCCGGGCGCGGCCAGAGCGCGGGCGTGACGGCGCCGATCACGAACAGATCGAGGCCAAGGAGGCGGAGCGTATCCGTACTGCCGATGCGTTCAGTCCAGACTTCCAGCACCGGACTCGCCTGCGCGACCTCAGGGCGTGCCGCCAGTTGCGTATAGAGCGCCTCGTCGAAGCCGCCGCGCGGCCCGACGACCTGGAGGTCAGCGGCTCCCGCCAGGGTTCGCAGGCCGCGACCGAACTCAGTCAGTGCGGCTTGGTTGACCGCCTGCACCGCCATTCCGAGCGCGACCCCCAGCGCGATAGCGGCGAAGGACAGAAGCGTCGCGGCGCGACGCCGCGTCAGCGAACCGAAAAAGACGGGGGCGAGCCTCACTCGTGCAGTCCTTCTGGCGTGAGCTGCAACACGCGATCGGCGCTCCTGGCCGCTTCCGGGGAGTGCGTGACCAGGATTCCCATGGCTCCGGCGCTACGGATCCGCTCGCCCAGCAACCTCAACACGCGAGCCGCGTTGGTGGGATCCAGGTTTCCCGTGGGTTCGTCGGCCAGAATCAGGCGTGGCTTGTGTGCCAGAGCGCGGGCGATCGCGACGCGCTGCATCTCGCCCCCGGACAGCTCGCGTGGCCAGCTCTCGGCACGGTCGCCCAACCCCACGGCGTCGAGCAGATGCTCGGCCTGACGATCCGCCCGCCGGCCGCCCTGACCCTTGAGCCAGAGCGGTAGAGCCACATTCTGACGCAGTGTGAGATGCGGCAGGATATGGAACGCCTGGAAGACGAAGCCGAGTTTGTCGCGCCGCAGGCGTGTCAAGGCGTCCTCGTCGAGCGCCGCGTAGTCTTCGCCGTCGAGCACCAGACGGCCGCGATCGGGCCGATCCAGACCGGCGATCACATTCAACAGCGTGGACTTCCCGACGCCGGACTCGCCGGTGATGGCGACATATTCACCAGGCTTCAGACGCATTGAGATGCCCTGAAGGACCGGGCGGCCATTGAACTGGCGGTAAAGGTCGCAGATTTCGAGCATGGAGGCTGTGGAGAACCGGGGCGGATGGAGGGCGCTTGGCCACGACATCCCATAGGGTGGTGTCACGATCACGCAACAACAAGACCACCAGGATTTGCCGCCGTCCTCTCGTGCATAAGGTCGCGCGTTGGGTGTTGTCCAGCAGGCGACCGGAATCAACAGGGGGAGGGCGCATCAGTCATGATGCCTCCTCGACTTCGAGCAAGAACAGAATTAGCACTCCCCTTGACAGAGTGCTAACCCGTTGCTACGTTACATAATGCAAGCGGTCGCCCACATGGGGGCCGTGGAACCGGCGGTTCGACCGAACGCCAAATCGTTGTTCATATTGCTCACTGGAGAATATGTCATGTCCACACTCGACTTCTCACCGCTGTTTCGCTCCATGATCGGTTTCGATCGTCTGGCCAATGCGCTGGAGACGGCCTATCGCACCGAGCCGGGCGGCTATCCGCCCTACAACGTCGAGCTGCTCGACGAGAATCGTTATCGCATCACGCTCGCCGTGGCCGGCTTCACCGAGGCCGAACTGGGCATCGAGGCCAAGGAGAACCTGCTCACCGTCACGGGGCAGCGTCAGGCGAACGAGAGCGAGGGTAACTTCCTCTATCGCGGCATTGCCAATCGCGCCTTCGAGCGCCGCTTCCAGCTCGCCGACTATGTGAAGGTCCAGGAGGCGCGTCTCGAGAATGGTCTGTTGCACATCGATCTGGTCCGCGAGGTGCCCGAGGCGATGAAGCCGCGGCGCATCGAGATCCGCGCAGCGGGTGCGAGTCCGGCCATCGAGCATGCGTCGACTGAACGGCCGAAAGCCGCCTGAGGTCTGCGCACCTGACAGGTCGACTCATTCAGGCCGGGGTAGCCCGGCCTGTTCGCGTTTAGGCGTCAAGCTGTTCAGCGGCAATTCAGCTTGCCGGATCAGACTACTCCTCTCTTGGTCAATCATCTGGTCAACGAGGCCCTGGTCATCACCATGACGCCTGTCGCTCATCTGTCATGCCTCCTTCTCATCAGTGCGCTGACCTTCAATGTCTCGGTTCTGGCCGATCACCTGGATCACGACAGCGTCAAACGTCTGCGTGATGACGGCCGTATCCTGTCGATGTCCGAGGTGATGCGACGGGCCGCACGGATTCGGCCGGGGCAGTTGCTGGAGGCGGAACTGGATCGGGATGACGGGCGCTATGTCTACGAGATTCTCATCCTCGACGCGACAGGCCGGGTCCATGAACTCGAACTCGATGCCGCCAGTGGCGTGCTGATCGAATCGTCGTACGACGACTGAGCGGGAGACATCAGCGATGCGCTTGTTACTGGTCGAAGACGATCCCGCACAGATCGCCGCCCTGTTGCCGGCTCTGAATGCTGCCGGCTTCGCGGTCGATCAGGCGCAGGATGGTGCGATCGGCGAGCGCTTGGGCGAGACCGAACCCTATGACGTCATCGTGCTCGATCTCGGTTTGCCCAAACGGCCCGGCCTGGAGGTGCTACGGCACTGGCGTGCCCGTGGTCTGAGCCTACCGGTCCTGATATTGACCGCGCGCGATGCCTGGCCTGAGCGTGTCGACGGACTCAAGGCCGGCGCCGACGACTATCTGGGCAAACCCTTTCATGTCGAGGAGCTGATCGCACGTCTCAATGCCCTCACACGCCGCGCGGCGGGCAACCTGCGCCCGGCGCTTGCCGTCGGCGGTCTGTCGCTCGACGCGGATCGACAGCAGGTCATCTGCCCCGACGGCGAGGTTCGCGAACTGACCGGAACCGAGTTCCGGCTGTTGCGCTATCTGATGCTCAATCCAGGGCGCATCCTGTCGAAGGCGCAACTCCTGGAGCACGTCTATGAGCTGGAGGCCGAGCGGGGCGACAATCTGATCGAGGTCTACATACGGCGCCTGCGCGAGAAGATCGGTCGCGATCGCATCCAGACCCTGCGCGGTCAGGGATACCTGTTGAAACGATGACCTCTCTGGAAGGCCGACTCCATCTGGGACTGGCGCTCAGTCTGGCGCTGCTGATCGGCAGTGCCTGGTGGCTCGGGCACGCCGCCCTGCATCACACGGCCAACGCCTTCGTGCTCTCGCGTCTGGAGCACGACGCCGAGGGACTGCTCGGTGCGCTCAGGTTCGATGCGCCGGGTATCCCGCGTCTGGAATCACCGCGCCTGACGCCCGTCTATGAGCAACCCTACTCGGGACACTATTTCGTCATCGTTCCGGCGACGGGCGAGCCTCTGCGCTCACGTTCGCTGTGGGATACGGATCTCGAGAGTCCAGCGCTTCAACCCGGAGAGACACGACACTGGACGTTGCAAGGGCCGAACGAACAGTACCTCGTGGCCTGGGCGGAAGGCTACCGCTTTGGCGATCGCGATCTGGTCGTGGTCATGGCCGAGGACATCAGGCCACTGAGTGCTGAGCTGCGTCACTTCGAGCGCCTGTTCGCGATCATGGCGGTGGCAGGGTTGCTGCTGAGTCTGCTGATCCAGCGCCTCATCGTGCGCCGCGCCTTCGCCGGACTGCGGCCCATCTACCGCGACATCGAGCAGCTCGAACACGGGCGTATCGTCACCCTGAGCGAAGACGTGCCGCGCGAGATGCAGCCGTTGGTGCGCAAGCTCAACCGTTTGCTGGTTCTGCTCGGTCAGCGTCTGGAACGCTCGCGGACGGCGGCAGGCAATCTGTCGCACGCGCTCAAAGGTCCGCTGGTGCTGCTGCGCCAGTACCTGAGTGATCCCAAACTACATCTGACGCCCGAGACGCGCGCCGGACTGCTCGATCAGGTCGAGCATCTGCGCCGGATTGCTGAGCGTCAGCTCAAGCGCGCGCGTCTGGCTGGGGCGGGCGGTGTGGGTGAGTTCTTCGAGCCAGCCGCCGAGCTACCGGTGCTCAAGCGCCTGCTCGAACGCATCCATGCCGGGCGGGCGTTGCGGATCGATCTGGAGTGCGTGATCGATGCGCCCCTCGCCCTTGATCGCGAGGACATGCTGGAGCTGCTCGGCAATCTGCTCGACAACGCCTGCAAGTGGGCGCGCGAGCGCGTGCGCGCCCGACTCCATGTCGAGGCCGGGACACTGGTCTTGCTGGTCGAGGACGATGGTCCGGGCTGTTCGGAGGATGCCATCGCCGACATCACCGAACGCGGGGTGCGACTCGATGAAGAGGTCGGCGGGCATGGTCTGGGGCTGGCAATCGTCAAGGAGATCGTCGCCGGCTATCAGGGGGTTCTGGGCTTCGAGCGCGCGGGTGAACTCGGTGGGTTGCGCGTAGATGTCCGGTTGCCGCTCCAGGACCAGGGACTCGACGGACGCTGACCGATTCAGTTTGGTTTCAGCTTGGCGCTCTAGCATGGCGCCATGGACTCACATAGCCCTCTCACATCAAAGACCGGTCATCGCCGCCGAGCGCGGCTGATCCTGTTCTGCCTGCTCCTGACTTCGGCCACGGCGAGCGCCGGCACGCTGGGCGAGGCGATCGACTCGGCGCTCGATCTGGAAGGCCAGCGTGCGCGGGTCGGTGCGCTTCGCGACGAAGGCGAGGCCACGCGCCGTCAGGCCGAAAGCCTGGTGGCCGGCGATCCGGGACTGCGCGTCAAGCACCTGAGCGATCAGGCGATCGCGAACGAAGGTGCCTACGAATGGGAGGCGATGGTCGAACTGCCGCTCTGGATGCCGGGACAGCGCACGGCGCGTCAGGCCGTCGCCGCCGCGCTCGGCGAGCAGGCCGAGACGCTCGCCGGACTCCTGCGCTGGGAGATGGCCGGACGGGTGCGCGAGGCGGTCTGGAACGCGCGTCTGACCCAGGGTCGGGCCGATCAAGCGGCTCAGGCGCTGGCGAATGCACGCGCCCTGGCGACGACGGTCGACAAGCGTCTGGCGGCCGGCGATCTGGCGCGCGTCGATGCCCTGGTGGCCCATCAGGCCGTGCTCGATCGCGAGGCCGAACACCAGTCGGCGCGGATGGAGGCCGAGGAGGCGCTCGCGCGCTATCGCCATCTGACGGGACAGACGACTCTGCCTGACGACAGCGATGAGGCCGTGCCACCGGACCTGAGCGACCAGCTTCCGCCCGATCATCCGCTCATGCGCGAGGCCGACAGTGCCGTCGGGGTCGCGCGTCGTCAGCGCGACCAGGCGCGCAGCGAACGCACCGGCCATCCCGTCCTGAGCCTGGGTACCACAGTCACACGGGACGCGCGCGGTGCCGATCAAAACACCGCGCTCCAGCTCGAACTCTCCATTCCCTTTGGACTCGCCAGCCAGTCCGCGCCAAGCATCGCCGCCGCCGAACGGGTCTATACCGAGCAGGCCAGCGAACGCCAGAGTCTGCTCCGTCAGGCCGAAGCCGAGCTCATCGCCGCACATCTCGGCCGGCGCGGTGCTGCCGAATCGCTCGCGATCGCCGAACGGCGCCAGGAGGCTGCGCGCGAGGCGTTCGCCCTGGTGCGACGCGCCTTTGAACTCGGCGAGGCCGATCTCACGACCCGGCTACGCGCCGAGGACAGCGCCCGCGAGGCCAATGTCGCGCTGGAATTGCGACGCCTCGAACAGGGCCGCGCCCGCGCCCGACTCAATCAAGCCCTGGGAGTCATTCCACAGTGATGCCGACGACTCGATTCAAACGGGCGTGGCCCGGTCTGGCGCTCTTGTTCCTGCTCGCTCCGCTCGGCGGCCGGGCGGGCGACACCATCCCCATGAGCGCCGAACAGCAACAGGCGTTCAAGATCCAATGGACCGCGCCCCAGGCCGCCACCGAACAGCATTCACGCCGGTATCCCGCCGCCGTGGTCGTCCCCAATCCGCAACTGCGGGTGGTGGCCGCGCCCT
The DNA here is from genome assembly GCF_000025485.1 of Allochromatium vinosum DSM 180. Taxonomy (NCBI): domain Bacteria; kingdom Pseudomonadati; phylum Pseudomonadota; class Gammaproteobacteria; order Chromatiales; family Chromatiaceae; genus Allochromatium; species Allochromatium vinosum. Next base: position 14,748 of record NC_013851.1, read on the forward strand.
GGAGCGGTGTGCTCGAACGTCTGCGGGTTGCCGAGGGCGAGGTGGTCAGCGCCGGTCAGATCCTGGCCGAGTTGCGCAGCCCCGCCTTGATCGAAGCCCAGAGCGCCTATCTGGAGTCGCTGATCCGGCTCGAACTCGCCGAGCGTGAGCGCAACCGTGACCGCACACTCCAGCGCGAGGGACTCATCGCCGAGCGGCGCTCGGTCGAAAGCGAATCCAAATACCGCGAACAGGCGACCCTGGTCGATCACAAACGCCAGTTGCTCGAACTCGCCGGACTCTCGGCCGAGGACATCGCGACCCTGACCCGGACCCGGCGTCTGACCAGCGTGCTGCCGGTCCGTGCCCCGATCGGCGGCGTGGTCCTGGAGCAATTGGTGAGCACCGGCCAGTCGGTCGACGGCGCCACCGCGCTCTATCGTCTCGGCGATCTCGATCCGCTGTGGCTGGAGATCCATGTCCCCGCCGACCAGGTCGCCGGTCTCCAGATCGGCGCGCGGGTGTGGCCGACCGCCCAGCCGGATCTCGCCGGACGGCTCATCACCATCGGTCAGTGGGTCGACGAGCGCGATCAGGGCGTGGTGGTGCGCGCCGAGATCCACGATCCGAGCGGCCAACTGCGTCCGGGGCAGTTCGTGGAGGTGCAGTTGGCGACCGCGACGGCGACCGAGGCGGCAGGCTGGCGGCTACCGGCGGCGGCCCTGGTGCGTCAGGGTGCGGAGGTCTACGTGTTCGTCGCCCGTCCCGGCGGCTTCGAGGCGCTGCCCGTGACCCTGATCGCCCGCGAGGAACAGGACGCCGTGGTGAGTGCGGCCGCGTTGAGCACCGAGGATCGCGTGGCCATCACCGGCGTGGTGGCGCTCAAGGCCGCCTGGCTGGGAGGCGAGTGATGCTCGCGCGTCTGATCCAGTTCGCGCTCACTCAGCGGCTGCTGATGCTGCTGGTCGTGGCGCTGCTCATCGGCGGCGGCTGGCGCGCCGTTCAACTCACGCCCATCGACGCCTTTCCCGACGTCTCGACCACTCAGGTCAAAATCATCGTCAAGGCGCCGGGCATGACTCCCGAGGAAGTGGCCGCGCGCATCACCAGTCTGATCGAGGTCGAGATGCTGGGTCTGCCGCGTCAGACCATGCTGCGCTCGATCGCCAAGTACGCGCTCACCGACATCACCATCGATTTTGCCGAGGGGACCGACATCGTCTGGGCACGCCAACAGGTCGCCGAGCGGCTCAACAGTGTCTGGGGCAATCTGCCCGAGGGCATCGAGGGTGGGATCGCGCCCATGACCACGCCCCTGGGCGAGATGTTCATGTTCAGCATCGAGGGCGGTTCGCTCAGTCTCGCCGAGCGGCGCGACCTGCTCGACTGGACCATCCGTCCCGCCCTGCGCTCGGTGCCCGGCGTGGCCGACGTCAACGCGCTCGGCGGTTTCGTGACCACCTTCGAGGTGGTGCCGGACAATGCGCGGCTGGCGGCGCGCAGCCTCAGTCTGGAGCAGTTGCGCGCCGCCATCGCGGCCAACAATCGCAACGACGGGGCCGGCCGGCTCGACGAGGGCGAGGAAGTCCTGCTGGTACGCAGCGCCGGCGCCATCCAGACGCTCGACGACCTGGGCGCGATCGTGGTCGGCGGCGACACCCGCCAGCCGGTGCGCGTGGCCGATATCGCCGAGGTCCGACTCTCGGCCCTGACCCGCTACGGCGCCGTGACCCGCAATGGTCAGGGCGAGACGGTCCAGGCGCTGGTGCTGGCGCTGCGCGGCGCCAATGCGCGCGCCCTGGTCGACGGTATCCAGGCCAAGCTCGACGAACTGGCGCCCAGCCTGCCCGAGGGCGTCAGGCTCGATGTCTTCTACAACCGTGGCGTACTGGTCGAGCGCGCGGTCCAGACCGTCTCCAAGGCGCTGATCGAGGCCACGATCCTGGTCATCGTGCTGCTGGTGCTCTTTCTCGGCGACGCGCGCGCCGCTCTGACCGTGGCCCTGATCCTGCCGCTGGCGGCGCTGGCGACCTTCATCCTGATGCAGCAGTTCGGACTCTCGGCCAACCTGATGTCGCTCGGCGGACTGGCGATCGCCATCGGTATGCTGGTCGATGCCGCCGTGGTGGTGGTCGAGAACGTCGTCACCCAGCTCGCTCAGAGCGGATCGGGTCGGCGTCTGCCGCGCCTGCACCTGATCTATCGCGCCACGCGCGAGGTGGCGGTGCCTGTGTCCTCGGGCATCCTGATCATCATCATCGTCTTTCTGCCGCTGCTGACGCTCCAGGGTCTGGAAGGCAAGCTGTTCGTGCCGGTGGCCCTGACCATCGTCTTTGCGCTCGCCAGTGCGCTCCTGCTCTCGCTCACTGTCATCCCCGTGCTGGCTTCCTATCTGCTCAAGGCCGGGCACGGCGAGCACGAACCCTGGCTGCCGCGCATGCTCGGGCGTCTCTATGCCCCGGTGCTGACGACGGCTCTGCGTCATTCGCGCTGGGTCATCGCCGCCGCCATCCTGCTGCTGGTGGTCGCCGGCTATGTCTACACCCTGATCGGCAAGGCGTTCATGCCGACGCTCGACGAGGGCAACCTGATCGTGCAGCTCGAAAAGCTGCCCTCGATCACCCTGGCCGAGTCGATCGCCATCGATCAGCGGGTCCAGCGCGCCATTCTCGAAGAGGTGCCCGAGGTCGAGTCCATCGTCGCCCGCGCCGGCTCGGATGAACTGGGCCTCGATCCCATGGGTCTCAATCAGACCGACAGCTTCCTCGTGCTCAAGCCGATGGAAGAATGGCGCGTGCCGGACAAGGAGGCGCTGGTCGAGTCGATCCGCCGGGTGCTCGAACGCTTCCCCGGTGTCGAGTACGCCTTCACCCAGCCGATCGAGATGCGCGTCTCGGAGATGCTCACCGGCGTGCGCGGCGATCTGGCGGTCAAGATCTTCGGCCCGGACCCGGCGCGGCTCGACCAGCTCGCCGAGTCGGTGGTCGGCGTGCTCCAGGGCCTCGACGGCGCTCAGGATGTCTACACGCCACGCAACGCGGGTGCGCAATATCTGAATCTGGTCGTCGATCGTCTGGAGACCGGACGGCTCGGCATCGACGCCGACACGCTCGCCGGGACGCTGCGCGCCCAGGTCGAGGGCGTCACGGTCGGCACCGTCTATCTGGAAGGCAAGCGGCGACCCGTGGTGATCCGCGGCCCCGAGGATCTGCGCCAGTCGCCGGTTCGCTTCGCCAGTCTGCGCGTGGCCCCGCCCGAGGGCGGCTCGGTTCCGCTGACCAATCTGGCGCGACTCGAGCGCATCGAGGGGCCGGTGGCCCTGACCCGCGAACGCGGCAACAATCTGTCGGTGGCTATCGCCAACGTCGGGGGGCGCGATCTGGTCGGTTTCGTCGAGGAGGCGCGGCGCGCCGTGAGCGCGCAGGTCGAGCTACCGCCCGGCTACTGGCTCGAATGGGGCGGCGAGTTCGAGAACCAGCAGCGTGCCGCCGCGCGTCTGGCGCTGGTGGTGCCGATCGCCCTGGGGCTGATCTTCCTGGTGTTGTTCTCGACCTTCGGCTCGGTCAGTCAGGCGTTGCTGGTGCTCTCGAACGTGCCCTTTGCGCTCATCGGCGGGGTGTTCGCGCTGGCGCTCACCGGGGAATATCTCTCGGTGCCGGCCTCGGTCGGCTTCATCGCCCTGCTCGGTATCGCGGTGCTCAACGGCGTGGTGATGCTGACCTATTTCAATCAACTGCGCGCGCTCGGGCGACCGATGGACGTGGTCGTGGTCGAGGGCGCACAGCGGCGTCTGCGTCCGGTGTTGATGACGGCCAACATCGCCGCCTTCGGACTCGTGCCACTGCTGTTCGCCACCGGCCCAGGTTCAGAGATCCAGCGCCCGCTGGCCATCGTGGTCATCGGCGGCCTGCTCAGCGCGACCCTGCTGACCCTGATCCTGTTGCCCATCCTCTATCGGCGTTTCGGTGATCGGCAGCGCGTGAAGCGCGCCTCCGCGCCGCCCGCCGTAGAGCAAGGGGCCACCGCCACCCAGCCGGGAGACATCGATCATGTCTGACACCGTGCTTTATCTGGTCATCCCGCCGCGCGCCGAGGATCTGCTGACCGAATGGCTGCTCGAACGCGAGGACGTGCCCGGATTCACCAGCCTGCCGGTGTCCGGTCATGGTTCCTCGGAGTCCTCGATGAGTCTCGCCGAACAGGTCGCGGGGCGCAGTCGGCGGGTGCTGTTCATGCTCCATCTGCCGCTGTCGGTCGCCGAGGCGCTGCTGGCGGCGCTGGCCGAGGAGTTCCGGGGCGGCGATCTGCATTACTGGCTGGTTCCGTCCTTGAAGGCCGGGCGGCTCAATGCCTGATGGGATGCGCTCGACACCGAGCCTGATCCATTCAATGACGATGACAGAAGGTAAGACACCATGCGTTTGAAGACCCACTCGATCATGGCCGGCCCGCTGGCCCTGGCCCTGCTACTCATGAGCACCACTCCGGAGGCGGCGAGTCCGAGCGCGTCGCTCAGTGTCGACCGTTCGTCATCGAGCCGCTTCACGGTCGGATTCGTCCAGGTCGACCCGGACGCGGCGGCGTCCACCCTGACCGTGCGTGGGACGGTCAGGCCACGGATTTCGGCGCGCGGCGCCATTCCAGGGCAGGTGCATATCACAGTTCTAGACGCCGAAGGGCGCACGCTGGCCGAAACCGATGCCAGCCTGATGCGTCGCAATCGTCAGGCGCAAGCGGCACATTTCCATGCGCAACTGGCCATCGATCCGCCTCCCGGCAGCCGGGTGCGCGTCGAGCATCGACTCGACCGTCCTTGAGTCGGTCGGGCTGGGAGGCCATCCTGAAGCCCGACGATGTGTTGGTGAACATGATCGACGAGGATGGTATGCAGACGACAAAGCGGACGAAGCCGATTCACTCCTTGACCCTGGCCGGCCTCCTGGCCGCCGCACCGATCGCCCAGGCCGACGCGGATCTGGTGGCGCTCGGCAAGGCGCTCTTCTTCGATGCCACGCTCTCCGAGCCGCCCGGACAGTCCTGCGCGAGCTGTCATGCGCCGATCGCCGGCTGGACCAGCCCGGACAGCGCGCTCAATGCCGCCGGCGGTGTGCATGAAGGCGCGGTCGCCGGACGCTTCGGCAACCGCCGTCCACTGATGGCGGCTTACGCCAGCTTCAGTCCGCCGCTGCATCTCGATGGCGAGGAAGACCATTTCGTCGGCGGCAATTTCTGGGATGGTCGCGCCACCGGCTGGCTGCTCGGTCATCCGACGGCCGAACAGGCACAGGGGCCGTTTCTCAATCCGGTCGAACAGAATCTGACGGATGATGCCGAACTCGTGCGGCGTGTCTGTGCCGGACCCTCGGGCGGCGCGCTGCGTGCCTGGTTCGGCGAGTCGGCGTGTGCCAATCCGACCGATGGTTTCAACGCCATCGCCCAAGCGTTGCTGGCCTTCGAATCATCGCCGGAGATGAACGCCTTCAGCTCCAAGTACGACTACCACCTCAAGGATCCGCAACGCTATCCGCTCACCGAGCAGGAACAGCTCGGTCTGATGCTCTTCGAACGCAAGGACAAGGGCAACTGTGCCGCCTGTCACCCGCACACCCCCGGATCCAATGGCGAGCCGCCGCTCTTCACCGACTTCACCTATGACAATCTCGGTGTCGGGCGTAACCCGGACAATCCCTGGTACCGGCAGAACGAGCGCAACCCCGAGGGTGCGGCCTGGCGTGATCCCGGACTCGGCGGCTTCCTCAAGACGGTGCCGCGCTTCGCCGATCGCACCGGGGAGAACCTGGGCAAGTTCAAGGTGCCCAGTCTGCGCAATGCCGATCTTCGGCCCTCTGAAGGCTTCGCCAAGAGCTACATGCACAACGGCGCCCACAAGAGCCTGGAAGAGGTCGTCCACTTCTACAACACCCGCGATACCAAGCCGGTGTGCGAGCGGATCGACGCGCCCGAGCCGGGCCAAAACTGCTGGCCCGAGCCTGAGATCGCCGCCAACGTCAACACTGATGAACTCGGCAATCTCGGTCTGAGCGCCGAGGAGGAAGCGGCCATCGTCGCCTTCATGCGCACGCTCAACGATGGCTGGAGTCCTCCGAAGGATTGAACCAAACAGCGCTGAATCTCAGGAGTCCGTCGCCTCGCGGCCGAGACTGACCGGATCCTGATGGATGAGGATGTCCGAGTCCGGGTAACGCTCCCGTATCCGAGCCTCGACCGCGAGCGCGATCTGATGGGCCTGACGCAGGGGCAGCACGTCGTCGAGTTCGAGATGCAATTGGATGATCAGCGACTGGCCGGACTGGTGCGTGCGCAGTCCATGCGCACCGCATACCTCAGGTATGGCGCGCGCCAGCTCCAGGATCCGCCAGCGCGCTTCATCGGGCAACTCGCGATCCATCAGCATCTCGACGGCGTCGCGTCCGATCCGCGCGGCGCTCCACAGGATATAGAGGCCGATGGCCAGTCCCAGGATCGGGTCGATCCACGACCAGCCGAAACCGGCCAGCCCGAGCGCGACCAGGGTGACGGAGTTCGTTGCCAGGTCCGTGGCATAGTGCAGGGCATCGGCGCGGATCGCGGGCGATCCAGTGCGCCGGATGACATGACGCTGGAGCGCGAGCAGCGCCAGCGTGACCAGGATGGCGAAGGCGATCACGCCCAGACCGACACCGATCTCGGTCAGCGGGCGTGGATGCAGGAAGCGGTCGACGGCCTGCAAGCCGAGAAACAGCGCCGAGCCGGCGATGAACGCCGATTGCCCGAGCGCGGCCAGGGCCTGCGCCTTGCCATGCCCGAAACGATGCTCGGCGTCGGGTGGCCGCAACGACCAGCGCACGGCAAGCAGCGTCAGCAGGGAGGCCATGGCATCCATCGCCGAGTCCATCAGGGAGGCCAGGACCGTGATGGACCCGGTCATCCCCCAGGCAACGACCTTGACCAGGATCAGCAGGCCGGCGGTGCTCACCGACGCCCAGGTCGCCAGTCGCAGCAGCTGGGCGGTTTCAGCCGACGTTGTCGGTGTGCGTGACTCGATGGACATGCTCAATCCTTCCAGCGTCCCAGGCCGGGGATCTCGATCTGACGCTCGTCGAAGACCCCACGGTCGGCGCCGATGTGACAGCGGTTGCACTGACTGAAGCGGCTGACCTCGGGGTTGTCCGTGACCAGACGTGCCGGAATCCGACGATGCTTGCGGATGAAATAAGGCGTCTCGGTGATGCGCGGCAGGCCGGTGTCGGATCGCGCCGCACCGGGCACGGCGAAGGCCCGCTCGCGGACGCGCGCCGATCCGTCGGCGGCGTTGGCCATCAGATAACCCCGCAACTCGGCGACCAGCGCATCCGGCAGCGAGGCGTCATCGCCATAGTGATCGGCAAGTGACTCGGGCGCCAGGATCCGGCTCCAGGACGCCGCCGGCAGGACGCCGGGCGGATAGGCCAGATGGCAGGAACCGCACTCCTGGAGATAGGCCGGCTGAGTGGCCGGAGCGATGTTCGGAAACATCCGCAGCCAACGGCGCCAATCCCGAGTCTCGTCGTCCGTGGCCGCGAGGGCGGTGCCGGTCGCGACGAGCAGCAGACCCATCAGCGCAGACCGGGCGATGAAAGGGCGGTGAGACATGGTATCGGCTCTCCTGTTCGAGTCGGGCGCGCGTGGGGTTCATTCCCGCTCTTGCCGCTTGTAGCCGCTGATCATGGAACCGATCAGGTTCTCGTGATGCAGCAGGCTGGAGACCAGCACCCCGGCCACATGGATCAGGATCAGACCGAGCGTGAAATAGGCGAACACTTCATGGGCCTCTTCCAGGGCATCGCCCCAGAACGCCGGCAGACCGCGCATCACATCCGCCAGCGGACCGGCGAATTCCTCTGCACCATAGAGCGCCAGACCGCTGATCCCGGTCGCGGCGACACTGATCAGGAGCAGTAGGATCATGGCTCCGCCGGCCGGATTGTGCCCCAGATAACGCGGTGCGCGCAGGCTCACGACATCGCGCAGATAGGCCAGCACCGCGCCCGGACTGCGCACGAAGTCGCTGAAGCGCGCATGGCGCGTGCCGATCAGACCCCACACCAGACGCACGGCGACGAGGGCGAGCACCAGATAGCCGGCCCAGACATGGACGCCGAGCAAATCGTCCTCGACGATGAAGGCAGTGGCGAATCCGGCCACCAGTGACCAGTGGAACACGCGCACCAGTGGATCCCAGACGCGAATCCGTTCAGATGTCTTCGGTTCGGAATGATTGGGCAGGGTGGTCGTGTCAGTCGGATAGTCGTTCGGCATGGTTCGGTTCTCCGTACAGGATGAATGGTTGGTTCGTCGGTTCGGGCGTGTCGAGGCCCTGGAGCGGCAGATTAACCAAGTGCGCCTGACCGAAAGCCGGCAACCGCTGTCAGCCTTTTGTCAGGCAGTCCTCCGTAAGCTGTCGGCACAGCCTGACCCAGCCGGCGGGAACCCCGACCGGCGCCAGGCCGATCACGAACGGAGAACCGACCGATGAAACGACACCTCGCCACCGTCCTGCTCAGTGCAAGCACCCTGATCCTGCCGGCCACGCTCTGGGCAGCCGATCCAGCCGCCGGCGCGGCGGGTTGGACCAAGGAATATCCGCAGGCAGACGGATCCGCACCACGCAGTTGCGTGACCTGCCATGGCCGCGATCTGACCCAGCCGGGACGTCAGGCCAATACCGGCAAGGTCATCGAACCCATGGCGCCCTCGGTGAATCCGCAGCGCCTCACCGATCCGGCCAAGATCGAGAAATGGTTGACGCGCAACTGTCGCTGGACCCTGGGACGTGAGTGCACCGCCGATGAAAAGGCCGATTTCATCGCCTACATCAAGACCCAATGAGCCGGAGGATCGACACATGAACCCGTTTCCATTGAAATCCGTCCTGACACTCCTGCTCACCGGCACGCTGGCTATGGGGAGTGCTCACATAGCGTTCGCCGACGACGATGACGACGACTGGTTCGAGTCGCCCCAAACGCTGGCACCGCCCGTCAATGCGACCTATAACCAGGAATGCGGCTCCTGCCACATGGCCTACCCGCCGGGTCTGCTTCCGCCACAGGCCTGGGCGCAGATCATGACGCCGGACGCACTGACCGATCATTATGGTGACGATGCCGGTCTGTCCGAGGAACGGCGTACCGAGATCAGCGCTTTTCTGCAAGCCGGCGCCTCCCGGGTGACGCTGCGAATGGCTCCGAGCGGTGCCGTCTCCGGTCTGCCCCGCATCACCGACAGCATCGCTTTCAAGCATGAGCACGACGAGATCCCGGCGCGCTTGGTGACGGGCAACCCCGAGGTCGGCCGTTTCAGCCAGTGCAACGCCTGTCATCGCAAGGCCGCCGAAGGCAGTTACGACGAACGCTGGATCGATATTCCGGGTCATGGACCCTGGAAGGATTGAGTCCAGACACCAAGCACCAAACCATGACGCCAACCTCCGCGATGCGCTATGCCATTCTCATGGGACTCCTGAGCCTGTTCAGCCTTCAGGTGAATGCCGATACGCGGGATGATCACGAGCGCGCGCGCGAGGCACGTCTGCGCGGCGAGATCCGACCGATCGCCGAGATCCTGCATCATATCGGCGAACAGGTGCCCGGCGAGGTGATCGGGATCGAACTCGAACGCGAGACGCGCGCCGGCCGGCCGGTCTGGATCTACGAAATCAAGATCCTGACCCCGGACGGGCGTCGGTTGGAAGTCGAGGTCGACGCCCGCAATGGACGAATCCAGGAACTGGAGGACGACGACTGATGCGCCTGCTGTTGGTAGAAGACGACGACCAGGTCGCCGAGACGGTGACGGCCGGTCTGACGGCTGCCGGTTTCCTGGTCGAGCGCGCGCGCGACGGGCGCGAGGCCTGGTTCATGGGCGACACCGAACCCTATGCCGCCGCCATCCTGGATCTCGGTCTGCCGGGACTCGATGGGCTGTCGGTCCTGCGCCAGTGGCGCGCCGCTGGTCAGCGTCTGCCGGTGCTGATCCTGAGCGCGCGCGGCGACTGGACCGAGCGTGTCGAGGGCATCGAGGCCGGCGCCGACGACTATCTGCCCAAGCCCTTCCGGTTCGAGGAACTGCTCGCGCGCGTGCGGGCGCTGATCCGCCGCGCCGCCGGTCAGCCGGCGCCCGTGCTCGTCCACGGCTCCTTCCGACTCGACACCCGGCGTCAGACTCTGAGCCGCGACGGGCTGCCCATCCATCTCTCGCCCCAGGAATACCGTCTGGTCAGCTATCTGATGCAGCAGGCCGGGCGCGTCGTCTCGCAACAGGAGCTGACCGAGCAGCTCTATGCCCAGGATTTCGAGCGCGACTCCAACGCTGTGGAGGTGCTGGTCGGTCGCGTGCGGCGCAAACTGGGGGCCGAGCTGATCCAGACCCGGCGCGGTTTCGGCTATCTGATCGAGGCGGACGACGCCTCGCATGCCCCATGATCCACGACTTCGAATCCAGCGTCACATGAGGCGCCGATCACTCCGGGCGCGACTCTGGCTCAGCGCGCTGATCTCGATCACGCTGGCCCTGCTGATCGCCTGGCTCGGGCTGGCCAATCTCTTCGAGCGCCATGTCGAGCGTCATATTGGCGTCGAACTGGAGGTGCGGCTCAATCAGCTCGCCGCCGCCGTCGAGATCGCGCCCGACGGCTCGATCCGTCTGACCCAGGAACCCCAGTCTCCCGCGTTCGCTCAACCCCTGAGCGGTCACTATTGGCAGATCGACCGTCCCGGTCAGCCGGGTGTCCGGCGTTCGCGTTCGCTTTGGGACGAGGTGCTGATCCTGCCGGATGACGACCTGGCTCCAGGCCTGATCCATGCCCATCGTCTGCCAGGACCGGCCGGACAATCGCTCCTGGTGCGCGAGCGGCGCATCCGGGTCTCGGCGGACCCCGAGCCGGTCGAACTGCGCCTAATCCTGGCCCAGGATCGGGCCGAACTGCTCGTCGCACGCGCCAACTTCACCGCCGACATGCGTCCTTATCTGGGGCTGATCGCCTTCCTGCTCACGCTCGCCACTCTGATCCAGATCCAGACCGGACTCGCGCCCCTGGAAGCGCTACGCCGTGAGGTCGGCGCCATCCGCGTCGGTCGTGCCTCACGGCTGGTCGCGCAGGGTGCCGATGAGGTCCAGCCGCTGGTCGCTGAACTCAACGCCCTGCTTGAAGCCCGCGAACGCTCGGTCGAGCGGGCGCGTGCCTGGACCGCCGATCTCGCCCACGGACTCAAGACCCCGCTCAGCGTGCTGGCGACCGACGCCGAGCGGCTGCGCCGGGCCGGTCATCCGGATCTGGCCGAGGATTTGGACCAACTGGCCTTGACCATGCGCCGTCGCGTCGAGCGCGAGCTGATCCGCGCGCGCGTGCGTTCCGGCCATCCGCCGCATGCCGCGCGCGCCGAGGTCGTCGAGAACCTCGCACGCCTGTTGCATACACTGGAGCGCACGCCCGCCGGTGAGCGGATCGATTGGCACATAACGGCGACTGAACGCATCACTGTGGCGCTGATGGCGGACGATCTGCTCGAACTGCTCGGCAATCTGCTGGAGAACGCGGCCAAGTGGGCGCGCGAGCGGGTCGAGATCCAGGTGTCGATGTCACTGGAAGCCGCGGGACAGGTCGAGATCCGGATCGCCGACGATGGTCCCGGAGTTCCCCCGGAACATTGGCCGCGACTCGGCGAGCGCGGTCTGCGGCTCGACGAGCGTCAGGTTGGCACGGGGTTGGGATTGGCGATCGTGCGCGACGTGGTCGAAGCCTATGGCGGCATGCTCGGCTTCGATCACGCCGGGCTGGGCGGTCTGCTGGTGTGGGTCCGGCTTCCCGAGGCGCACAGCCTGGATTGAGCGAGCGCGTCCAGTCGGCGACTTGACGCGCTCGGTCTATCCTGGAAGTATCCGTCGCCTTCCTCAGCGTCCGGGGCTTAGGCTCGGCGCTCATTCCATTGGCTTGATAACACGGCGGAACCATGCACTGGCGCGCCATCATCCGGCTGTTCGGCCTGTTGTTGATGCTCTACAGCCTGAGTTTTCTACCATCGCTGGCCGTGGCGCTGGTGTATCAGGACGGACAGTGGTCGGTGTTTCTGGAATCGCTCGCGGCGACCCTGAGCGCGGGGCTGCTGCTGTGGCTGCCGAACTCCCATCGTGAGAGCGAACTCTCGGTTCGCGACGGTTTTCTGATCGTGGCCCTGTTCTGGGCGCTGCTCGGTGTATTCGGCGCACTGCCCTTCATTCTCGGGCTGCATCTGAGCCTGACTGATGCGGTCTTCGAATCGATCTCGGGCTTCACCACCACGGGCGCGACCGTCATCGCCGGACTCGACCGGTTGCCGCCGTCGATCCTCTATCACCGTCAGCAGATCCAGTGGCTCGGCGGCATGGGCGTGATCGTGCTGGCGGTGGCCGTTCTGCCGCTACTGGGCGTGGGCGGGATGCAGCTCTACCGGGCCGAGGCCTCGGGCGTGGCCAAGCACGAAAAACCCACGCCGCGTATCGGCGAGACGGCGCGCGTGCTCTGGTCGCTGTACTTCGGCCTGACGGCCGCCTGTGCGCTGGCCTTCTGGCTGGCCGGGATGACGCTGTTCGATGCGGTTGGACACGCCTTCGCGACCGTGGCCACCGGCGGCTTCTCGACCCATGACGCCAGTCTGGGACATTACGACAGTCCGCTGATCGAGGCGATCGCCATCGTCTTCATGCTGGCCGGCGCCGTGAACTTCGCCATCCATTTCGTCGCCTGGCGCGATCTGGATGTCCGGGCCTATCTGAACGATCCGGAGACCCGTGTCTTCGGGCTGACCATCCTAGGCGGCTCGCTCTTCATTGCCGCCAGTCTGTACTGGGCGCAGGCTTATGCCGATGTCGGCTCGTCGCTACGGCATGGCACCTTCCAGGTCGTCTCCATCATGACCAGTACCGGGTTCGGCACCGCGACCTTCGGCGACTGGCCGCTGCACATTCCCCTGGTGCTGGTCATCCTCTCCTTCACCGGCGGCTGTGGCGGCTCGACGGCGGGCGGACTCAAGGTGCTGCGCGTGATGCTGCTGGTCAAGCTGGGGGTTCGCCAGTTGTTCCAGTTCGCCCATCCGCGCGCGGTGCTGGAGGTCAAGATCGGCCGACGTGTCATCAAGGAGGATGTGCTGCTGTCGGTCTGGGGCTTCTATGTGCTCTATATCGCGACCTGTCTGCTGCTGACGGTGGCCATGATGGCCGCCGGGCTGGATCTGGAATCGGCGTTCGGCGCCGTCTTCACCACGGTCAATCTCTGCGGGCCGGGATTGGGCGAGGTGGCCGTCACCTTCGCTACGGTCGACCCGGTGGTCAAGTGGCTGGGGGTCTTCGGGATGCTGGCGGGGCGGCTGGAGATCTTCACGCTGCTGATCCTGTTCATGCCGGCCTTCTGGCGGCAGTGAGTTCAGGCCGGTGGCGATCAATGCTCGCCCTTGGTACGCAGCAGTCCCGCCAGCCGGTTGCCCTGCTTCTGCGGACCGCCGCGCGGAAACAGCCGGTGCAGACCCCGGTTGCCGCCGGCCTCGGCGCCCCATAGACGCCGGAAGTGCGCGATCATGTCGCGCACCGTCGCCTGGGTGCCACGCCGGGCGAAGTGTTCGCGCAGAAAGCGGATCACCTCCCAGTGCCGCTCGGTCAGGGTCAGCCCCTCGTGCCTGGCCAGGGCGCGCGCGAAGTCCTCCGACCAGTCGGCGGGATCGACCAGATAGCCCTCGCTGTCGGTCAGCACCTCGCGCCCGCCGACCGCGATCGTCTGGGTGGTCATGCCGGCATAGGCATTGCTGCCGCTCGGAAACTCGCCGGGCATGCCCAGTGAGCTGTGTTCGGATTGGGTGATCGACCAGAGCTCGATCGGAATCCGCCCATCCAAACGCCCGTGGTAGCGCTCAACGCCCGAGACCAGCACCTTGCCGCTGGTCGGCGGGAGATCGAAGCGCGCCACGCCGTCGCGATCGGTCAGAACCGGCGCGGTCTGGCTGTCTTCGGTATCGAGCCAGAGCGTGACCGGGGTCCGCTTGAGCGGCTCGTTGGTGACTTTCATGAAGACTGTGATCTCGATCATAAGGCTCCTCGGCAAGGATGACTGGAGGCGGATCCGCCGTGCCGGTCAGAGCACGGCCGTCGGCACGGCTGAGACTCCAGCGGCCAGGACTTCCGCTACCATGTTAGTCCACCATTCGCCATCGAGGAGTCCAAGACCATGCGCGAGCGCATCCATCCGCCGAACCGCCACGGCATTCGCGATGGACGACTGGCCCACATCCACGTACAGCGCGCCACAGCCGCCCGCCATGATCCAGGCGGACCGGACGGTTGGCGTTCGGTTCGGCGCCTGATCAGTGACTTGCCGGCTGATGCGGGAGTCTGAACATGGATCTCTCGGTGCTATCCGATCTTGCGCTCGACCGTCTGATGTATGGCATCAGTCTGGGCGCGGTGGCCATGATGGCCGCCGCCGGTGTGCTGGAGGCCGGACGCAAGTGCTTCGATCTGTTCGGTATGGTCGTCGTCGCGCTGGCGGCGGCGCTCGGGGGCGGGTCGCTGCGTGATGTCCTGCTCGACCGGCCGGTGTTCTGGGTCGCCGATCAGACCTATCTGATCGCCGCACTCATCGCCGCGATGCTGACCTTTTTCCTGGCACGGATCTTCGCGTTGCCGGCCCGACTGTTCCTGATCCCGGATGCCGCCGGGCTGGCGCTCTTCACCATCAGCGGCACAAAGGCCGCGCTGGCGTGGGGCGCGCCCTGGCTGGTCGCGAGTTTCATGGGGGTCATCACCGGCGTGGTGGGCGGCATCCTGCGCGATGTGCTCTGCAACGAAGAACCCCTGGTCTTTCAGGGTACGCTCTACGCGACAGCCGCCTGGGCCGGGGCACTCGTATTCCTGGGATTGATGACCGTGGAGATCGATCCAGGACAGGCTGCCGTGGCAGGCGGGGCGCTGATCTTTCTGCTGCGCGTGGCGGCGATCCGCTGGGACATCGCATTGCCGCGCTTCACGTCACGGTTGTAGGCGACGCCGGCCAGGCCGCCCCGCCTGCGTCGGTGCATCAGGGCAGGGTCCGGCAATCGCGTATAATGGAGCGCTCGCCTGCCGCTCGCACAGGGCGTCCAGCTTCTCCTCAAATCACGAACGACTCAGAATCCCATGACCTACGACTCCACGAATATCAAAGTGCTCCGGGGACTGGATGCGGTTCGCAAGCGTCCGGGCATGTACATCGGCGACACGGACGACGGCACCGGTCTGCACCACATGGTCTTCGAGGTCGTGGACAATTCGATCGACGAGGCGCTCGCCGGCTACTGTTCCACGGTCTCGGTGACGCTCCACGCCGATGGCTCGGTCTCGGTGGTCGACGACGGGCGCGGCATCCCGGTCGACATCCATGCCGAGGAGAACCGCTCGGCCGCTGAGGTCATCCTCACCGTGCTCCACGCCGGCGGCAAGTTCGACGACAACTCCTACAAGGTCTCGGGCGGTCTGCACGGCGTGGGCGTGTCCGTGGTCAACGCGCTCTCGGAGCGGCTGTATCTGCGCATCCGGCGCGGCGGTCATCTCCATGAGCAGGAATACCGTCTCGGCGAGCCGGTCTATCCGTTGCGCGTCATCGGCGACACCGAAGAGACCGGCACCGAGATCCGCTTCTATCCCTCGGGCGAGATCTTCTCCAATCTCGATTTCCACTACGACATCCTGGCCAAGCGTCTGCGCGAGCTGTCGTTCCTCAACTCGGGCGTGCGCATCGCCCTGAGCGACGAAGCCAGCGGGCGGCACGATGTGTTCGAGTACGAGGGCGGCATCCGCGCCTTCGTCGAGAATCTCAACCAGAACAAGGAGCCGATCCACCCGACGGTCGTCTATTTCAGCACCGAGCGTCAGGACATCGGCGTCGAGCTGGCGATCCAGTGGAACAACAGCTATCAGGAAACCATCTTCTGCTACACCAACACCATCCCGCAGCGTGACGGCGGCACCCATCTGGCCGGTCTGCGCGCAGCACTCACGCGCACGCTCAACGGCTACATCGAGCGCGAGGGACTGGACAAGAACCAGAAGATCCGCCCGATCGGGGATGACGCGCGCGAGGGATTGACGGCGGTGCTCTCGGTCAAGGTGCCGGACCCCAAGTTCTCGTCGCAGACCAAGGACAAGCTGGTGTCCTCCGAGGTCAAGGCGGTGGTCGAGTCGCTGGTGGTCGAGCATCTGGGCACCTTCCTGGAAGAGCAGCCCAACGAGGCCAAGGTCATCGCCGGCAAGATGCTCGAAGCGGCGCGCGCCCGCGAGGCCGCCCGCAAGGCGCGTGAGATGACACGGCGCAAGGGCGTGCTCGACATCGCCGGACTGCCGGGCAAGCTTGCCGACTGCCAGGAGAAAGACCCGGCCAAGTCCGAGCTCTATCTGGTCGAGGGCGACTCGGCCGGCGGCTCGGCCAAGCAGGGCCGTGATCGCGCTTTCCAGGCGATCCTGCCGCTCAAGGGCAAGATCCTCAACGTCGAGAAGGCGCGCTTCGACAAGATGCTGGCCTCGGCTGAGGTCGGCACCCTGATCACCGCGCTCGGCTGCGGCATCGGACGCGAGGAATACAACCCGGACAATCTGCGTTATCACCGCGTGATCATCATGAGCGTCGATGCCGAGGAGCACGTCTTCGTGCGCGATCCGGGCGGGCACGTGCGCATGACCCGTATCGGCGACTTCATCGACGCGGCCCTGCCTGAAGCGTCTGGCGACGACTATTGCAAGCGCGCCGATGCCGACTTGGGCGAAGTGCTGTGCTTCGGCATGGAGGATCGGTTGACCCGCTTCCGCCCCATCAAGGCTGTGATCCGTCATCCGCTCCACGAGCCGCTCTATGAGGTCAAGTCGGCCTATGGTCGCTCGGTGCGTGTGACGGCCAGTCACAGCGTTTTCGTCTACGAGGATCAGCAGATCCGGCTCAAGCGTGGCGATGAGCTGTGCGCGGGCGACCGGATCGTCGCGCCTCGTTCGCTATCGTTCCCGGTCACGGCCCCAGAGCGTCTCGATGTCCTGAGTGTGCTGCATGCCATTCCTGAAGCGGCGGCTCAGATCTGGGTACGCGGCGTGGCGGTCGAAGCGTGTCACAAGGCGCGCGTGCTGGCCCAGTACGCAGACGATGCCGAACTCGTCTCGCCGCGTGTCGAACTGCCGGTCGCCGTTGGCGCTGAGGTTGCCGCCTTGCGCCGGGCCAGCGGTCAGACTGTTCGTTCGATCTGCGAAAAGATCGGCATCCGCCAGCCCGTGACCATCCATGCCTGGGAGAACGGCCAATCCAGACCGAGATTGGACCGCTGGGTCGCCTATCTGGAGGCCGTCGGTGCGGATGTGGACCGGATCATGGATCAGGTCAAGGTCGTTCCGGGCCGTCTGGAGCAAACCTGGTCGACGCAGTATCGTGGTGCACCGGCCAATCAGGTTCGTCCCTATGTCAGACTGAGTGATCTCGATGGCGAGGCCGTGAGCGGCTTCGGTACGCGCACGGATCTCGAACTGACACCCAAGCATTACGCCGACCGTGGCATGGCACGTTTCATCAATGTGAACGCCGATCTGCTCTGGCTGCTCGGGTTCTATCTGGCCGAGGGTTCCTGCTCTGAGCGTGGCGGCATCCGCTTCGCCATCGGCGCGCGTAATCAGGCGATTCTGCCCGAATTGCGCCGTGTGCTGGAGCAGACTTTCGGCCTGCAAGCCCAGGTCTACACCAGTCAGGATCGCGTCACCGAATTGCGTCTGACCAACCGGGTCGCGGTGCTGGCCTGGCGCCATCTGTTCGGTTTCACCAATACCAATGCCATCGACAAGGCTATTCCGGATCTGGTGTTCAGCGTCGACGAGCCGCTGCGTCTGGCCTTTATACGCGGCTATCTTCAGGGCGACGGCACGCTTGCCGCCGGTCGGTTGGGCTTTGCGACCTCCTCGCGCGATCTGGCGAGCGGTCTGTCCTATCTGTTGTCGTCCTTCGGGGTCGTGGCGTCGCTGTCGCATTACGAACCCGATGGCGTGGTGCGCGAGATCCGTGGTCAACCCTGTGTCACACGCCATCCGCACTGGATCTTGACCGTCAGCGCGCGCGAGGATCTGGCGCGTTTGCGCGCTGTCTGGGCCGATCTGCCGGGCGCCGAGGCGCTGGAAGCGCGTTTGCAGAGTACCGCTCCCTCGGTCAACCGTCGCTTCGAAGCACTCGATGGCGACCTGATCGCGTTGCCGATCGAGTCCATCACTCCAGTAGAAGCCAGCAACGGCCAGGTCTACGATTTCTCGGTCGAGGACGACGAGAACTTCATCGCCGGCTTGGGCGGACTCTGCTGCCACAATACGGACGCGGACGTAGACGGAGCACACATCCGCACCCTGCTCCTGACCTTCTTCTACCGTCAGATGCCCGAGCTGGTCGAGCGTGGCCACATCTACATCGCTCAGCCGCCGCTCTACAAACTCAAGAAGGGCAAGCAGGAGGACTATCTGCTCGACGAGACGGCGCTCAATGGGGCCATGCTGCAATCGGCGCTCGACGGGGCCGAACTGCATGTCAATGCCGAGGCTCCCGCGCTGGCGAATACCGCTCTGGAGGCACTGGCCAAGGATTATCAGGTCACGGTCAATATCGTGCGTCGGCTGGCATCGCGTTATGACGCGACCTTCCTGGACGAATTGGTCCGCACGCCGCCGGTCGATGCCGCGCTCCTGTCCGACGGCGAGCGCCTGGCCGACTGGTGCCGGATCATGGAAGCACGGCTGAATGCCGCCGAATCCGTCTCCCTGCGCTATGTCCTGCGCCTCAGTGAACCGACTGAAGGCCAGTCACGCGGACTCGAACTGATCCGGCTCATCCACGGCATCCCCGAGACGCGAATCATCCCGCTCGATTTCTTCAACACCACCGATTACGCCCGACTGCGCGAGTTCGGTCTCAAGCTCGATGGCCTGATCCAGCCGGGTGCCTTCGTACGACGCGGTGAGAAAATCAAGGAGATCGGTGATCTCGGCGAGGCCATCCGCTGGCTGCTGGCCGAGGCGCAACGTGGATACAGTATCCAGCGGTACAAGGGCTTGGGTGAGATGAACCCGGAGCAGCTCTGGGAGACCACCATGAATCCGGAGATGCGTCGTCTGCTGAAGGTGACTATCGAGGACGCGGTCGCCGCCGACCAGATCTTCACCACCCTCATGGGCGATCAGGTCGAGCCGCGCCGCGAGTTCATCGAGCGCAATGCACTGAACGTCGGCAACCTCGATATCTGAGCAATACCAGACGATTACAACGAAAAAGGCGGCCAAATGGCCGCCTTTTTCGTTTTGCAGGATCAGTCAGCCTATCGGGGCAGATCCGAGCGTCCCATCAGCCACTCATCGACGGCGCGCGCGCACTGACGGCCTTCGCGAATGGCCCAGACCACCAGCGACTGCCCGCGGCGCATGTCGCCGGCGCAGAACACACCATCGACCGTGGTCTTGTAGGCGTCCGATCCTTCGGTCGTAC
Source organism: Allochromatium vinosum DSM 180 (assembly GCF_000025485.1). Taxonomy (NCBI): domain Bacteria; kingdom Pseudomonadati; phylum Pseudomonadota; class Gammaproteobacteria; order Chromatiales; family Chromatiaceae; genus Allochromatium; species Allochromatium vinosum. Next base: position 34,261 of record NC_013851.1, read on the forward strand.
CCTGGACGTTCCCGCGCCCATCGAGCTTCAGCCCAGCCTCGTGCTCCAGCTGCTCCAGCATCCCCTCGCGCACCGGATGCACGAAGCCCATGGCCAGCAGCACCAGATCGGCCTTCAGTTCGCCCTCGCTGCCCGGCACCTCTTCCATCCGCCAGCGGCCCTCGGCGTCCTTCTCCCAGCGCACCAGACAGTACTTGACCGCCTTGACCCGCCCCTGATCGTCGCCGACGAAGCCCTTGGTCGCGAAGTTCCACATCCGGGTGCAGCCTTCCTCCTGCGAGCTGGAGGTGCGCATCCGGTTGGGCCAGTTGGGCCAGGTCAGCGCTTTGTTCTCCTTCTCCGGCGGACGGTCGAGGATCTCGACCTGAGTCACCGAGGCCGCGCCATGCCGGTTCGACGTTCCGATACAGTCCGATCCGGTATCGCCGCCGCCGATGACCAGCACATGCTTGCCCTGGGCATTGATGAACTCTTCGTCCGGCACATAGGAACCCTGCACCCGCTGGCTGTTGCGTCGCAGGAAATCCATCGCGAAATGGATACCCTGGAGCTCACGCCCCGGCACCGGCAGATCGCGCGGCTGCTCCGCGCCGCCGGCCAGTACCAGCGCGTCATACTCGGCGCGCAGCGCGCTGACCGGGATATCGACGCCGACATGAGCGTTGGTATGGAATTCCACGCCTTCGGTGCGCATCTGCGCCATGCGCCGGTCGATCAGCTTCTTGTTGAGCTTGAAGTCCGGGATGCCATAGCGCAGCAAGCCGCCGATGCGGTCGGCCTTCTCGTAGATGGCCACCTGATGTCCGGCGCGTGCCAACTGCTGGGCGCAGGCCAGCCCGGCCGGACCCGAACCGACGACCGCCACCCGCTTGCCGGTGCGACGCTCCGGCACCTGCGGCTTGATCCAGCCTTCATCCCAGGCGCGATCGACGATGGCGCACTCGATGGTCTTGATCGTGACCGGGCTGTCGTCGATGTTGAGCGTGCAGGACGCCTCGCAGGGCGCCGGACAGATACGTCCGGTGAACTCCGGGAAATTGTTGGTCGAGTGCAGCACCTCGATCGCGGCCTGCCAGTCGCCCCGATACACCAGATCGTTCCAGTCCGGAATGATGTTGTTGACCGGACAGCCCTGATGGCAGAAGGGAATGCCGCAATCCATGCAGCGCGCTCCCTGCTGGCTGAGCTCCGGCTCGCTCAGAGGAATGACGAACTCGTCGTAGTGGACCACCCGATCCCCAGCCGGTGCATAGCGCCGGTCGCGACGGGCGTATTCCATGAAACCGGTCGGCTTACCCATGTTCAACGATCCCCTTCAAAGGCTTGTTCGTACGCGGTGGACGGCTCTGATTGGCCTGCATCTCCTGGAGTGCACGCCGATAATCGACCGGCATCACTTTTACGAACTTTGGCAGATAGCTCGCCCAGTCGTCCAGGATGCGACGCGCCACCGCCGAATCGGTGTACTCCAGATGGCGCTCGATCAACAGCTTGAGTCGCCGCGCATCATGACGGGTCATGTCGTGCGTGATGTCGACCCGCCCATGCGTCTCCAGGTCTCCGCCCTGATGGTCGAACGCCTCCAGCGCCGCATCTTCCTCGGCGATCGGCTCCAGCTCCACCATCGCCAGATTGCAGCGATCGGCGAAGTCTCCGGCCTCGTCGAGCACATAGGCCACGCCGCCCGACATGCCGGCCGCGAAGTTGCGCCCGGTCGGACCCAGCACCACGGTGATGCCGCCGGTCATGTACTCACAGCCGTGATCGCCCACGCCTTCGACCACCGCCGTCGCACCCGAGTTGCGCACGCAGAAGCGCTCGCCCGCCACGCCGCGGAAGAAGCACTCGCCCGTGATCGCCCCATAGAGCACGGTATTGCCGACGATGATGTTGTCCTCGGCGCGTCCGATCGCGGACTCGGCCGGCGGATAGATGATGATCCGACCGCCCGACAGGCCCTTGCCGACATAGTCGTTGCCTTCGCCTTCCAGCTCCAGGGTCACGCCCCGCGCCAGCCAGGCGCCGAGCGACTGACCCGCCGTGCCCTTGGCCTTGATGTGGATGGTGTCGTCCGGCAGGCCGGCATGACCATAGCGCTCCGCCACCCGGCCCGAGAGCAGGGCGCCGAAGGTGCGGTTGAAGTTGCGGATCGGGGTTTCGATGCGCACCGGCTCACCACGTTCCAGTGCCGGCGCCGCCTGACGGATCAGCGTGTGATCGAGTGCCTTGTCGAGACCATGATCCTGGAGTTCGGCGTGACGGATCGCCACCTCTGCCGGCACCTGCGGACGGGCCAGCAAGCGGCTGTAATCCAGCCCATGCGCCTTCCAGTGCTCGATGGCGCGACGCATCTCCAGCCGATCCGACTGCCCGATCATCTCCTCGATCGTCCGGAAACCGAGCTTGGCCATCAATTGGCGCACTTCCTCGGCGACGAAGAAGAAATAGTTGATGACATGCTCGGGCTTGCCGGTGAACTTCTTGCGCAGTTCCGGATCCTGAGTCGCCACGCCGACCGGACAGGTGTTGAGATGACACTTGCGCATCATCAGACAGCCCTCGACGATCAGCGGCGCGGTGGCGAAGCCGAACTCATCGGCCCCCAGCAGCGCCCCGATCACCACGTCGCGTCCGGTGCGCAAGCCCCCATCGACCTGAACCGTAATCCGCCCGCGCAAGCGGTTGAGCACCAGCGTCTGCTGCGTCTCGGCCAACCCGATCTCCCACGGCGAGCCGGCATGCTTGATCGAGGTCAGGGGGCTCGCGCCCGTACCGCCGTCATAGCCCGAGATGGTCACATGATCGGCATGGGCCTTGGACACGCCCGCCGCGACCGTGCCGACGCCGACTTCGGACACCAGCTTGACCGAGATGCGCGCCTTGGGATTGACGTTCTTCAGATCATGGATGAGCTGGGCCAGATCCTCGATCGAATAGATGTCGTGATGCGGCGGCGGCGAGATCAGCCCCACGCCCGGCGTCGAATGGCGCACGCGCGCGATCTGCGCATTGACCTTGTGACCCGGCAACTGACCACCCTCGCCGGGCTTGGCGCCCTGGGCGATCTTGATCTGGATGTCGTCGGCATTGACCAGGTACTCGGTGGTGACGCCGAAGCGACCCGAGGCCACCTGCTTGATCGCCGAACGCTCCGGGTTCCGCGATCCGTCCGGCAGCGGATTGAAGCGCTCAGGCTCTTCGCCGCCCTCGCCGGTGTTCGACTTGCCGCCGATGGCGTTCATCGCCTTGGCCAGGGTCGAATGCGCCTCATAGCTGATCGAGCCGAACGACATCGCCCCGGTGGCGAAGCGCTTGACGATCTCGCTCGCCGGCTCGACCTCTTCGAGCGGAATCGGCGTCTCGGCGAACTTGAACTCCATCAGCCCGCGCAGGGTCAGCAGATGCTCGTTCTGCTCGTCGACCAGACGCGAGAACTCGGCGAAGGTCTTGGCATCGTTGGCGCGCGTGGCGTGCTGGAGCTTGGAGATGGTCTCCGGCGTCCAGATGTGATCCTCGCCGCGCACCCGATAGGCATAGTCGCCGCCGACGTCCAGATGCCGACTGTAGATCTGCTCGTTGCCATAGGCCTGACTGTGCCAGCGCACCGCTTCGGCCGCCACTTCGGGCAGACCCACGCCCTCGATCCGGCTGTGGGTACCGGTGAAATAGCGCTCCAGGAACGCATTGCTCAGACCCACCGCATCGAAGATCTGCGCTCCGCAATAGGACTGGAAGGTCGAGATGCCCATCTTGGACATGACCTTGAGCAGACCCTTGCCGACCGCCTTGATATAGCGGTACTGCGCCTCCTCGAACGTCAGCTTCTCGGCCAGCGACGGCAGCAGCGACTGAATGGTATCGAAGGCCAGATAGGGATTGATCGCCTCGGCGCCATAGCCGGCGAGCGTGGCGAAGTGATGCACTTCGAGCGCCGCGCCCGTCTCGACCACCAGACCGGAGCTGGTCCGCAGCCCGCGCCGGATCAGATGATGATGCACGGCCGAGGTCGCCAGCAGCGCCGGGATGGCGATGTTGTCGCGGTTGGTGTTGCGGTCCGACAGGATCAGGATGTTGTAGCCGGCCAGCACCGCCGCCTCGGCCTCCAGACACAGCCGCTCCAGCGCCCTTTCCATGCCCGCCGCGCCCTCGCCGGCGGCATAGACCATGTGCAGGTTCTTGGTCCGGAACGCGCCGCCCGAGTTGTCCTCGATATGGCGCACCCGCTCCAGATCCTGATTAGTCAGGATCGGCTGACTGACCTCCAGCCGCCAGTGCTTGCCGGCCTCATTGATGCCGAGCAGATTCGGGCGCGGCCCGATCAGCGACACCAGCGACATCACCAGTTCCTCGCGGATCGGATCGATCGGCGGATTGGTGACCTGGGCGAAGTTCTGCTTGAAATAGGTCGAGAGATGCTTGGCACGGCTGGAGAGCACCGAGGGCGGATTGTCCGCGCCCATCGAGCCGACGGCCTCCTGGCCGGTGAGCATCATCGGCGTGAGCAGGAACTTGATGTCTTCCTGCGTGTAGCCGAACGCCTGCTGGGCATCGAGCAGGGTGTCGGCATCCGGTGCCATGGGCGCGACATTGGTCGGCAGCTCATCGAGATGGATCTGAGTCTTGGCCAGCCACTCGCGATAGGGCTTGGCGGCGGCCAGATCGGCCTTCAGCTCGGCGTCATCGATGATGCGGCCCTGCTCCAGATCGATCAGGAACATCTTGCCCGGCTGCAGGCGCCACTTCTTGACGATGCGCTCCTCGGCGATGTCGAGCACACCCATCTCCGAGGCCATGATCACCATGTCGTCGTTGGTGACCAGATAGCGCGCCGGACGCAACCCATTGCGGTCGAGCGTGGCGCCGATCTGACGCCCGTCGGTGAAGGCCACCGCTGCCGGTCCGTCCCAAGGCTCCATCAGCGCCGCGTGGTATTCGTAGAAGGCGCGCCGCTGGGCGTCCATCTGCTTGTTGCCCGCCCAGGCTTCCGGGATCAGGATCATCATGGCGTGGGCCAGCGAATAGCCGCCCATCACCAGGAGTTCCAGCGCGTTGTCGAAGCAGGCCGAATCCGACTGCCCCTCAGGGATCAGGGGCCAGATCGAGTCCAGATCCTCGCCCAGGATCTCCGAGCGCATCGTATGCCGGCGCGCGGCCATCCAGTTGACGTTACCGCGCAGGGTATTGATCTCGCCGTTGTGGCAGATCATGCGGAACGGCTGGGCCAGATCCCAGGTCGGGAAGGTGTTGGTCGAGAAGCGCTGATGCACCAGTGCCAGCGCCGAGACGAAACGCTCGTCGCTCAGATCCAGGTAATACTTGCCGACCTGATCGGCCAGCAGCATTCCCTTGTAATTGAGCGTGCGCGAGGACATCGAGACCACGTAATAGGCGGTCTTGTCGAAGCCGGCGGCGCGGATCTCGTTGTCCATGCGCTTGCGGATGACGAACAGACGGCGCTCGAAGCTGTCCTGATCCGGACAGTTCTCGCCGCGTGCCACGAACACCTGACGCACCATCGGCTCGGAGGGCAGCACGCTCGGCCCCAGGTCGCTGTTGTCGACCGGCACGTCGCGCCAGCCGAGCACCCGCTGACCGCCCTCGGTCAGATGCCGCTCGACGGTTTCGATCATGCGTGCGCGCGCCTCGGCGTCACGCGGCAGGAACACCAGGCCCACGCCATAGTCACCGACCGCCGGCAGCTCGAAGTCGAGCACGGCGCGGAAGAAGGCGTCCGGGATCTGCACCAGAATACCCGCGCCGTCGCCGGCCTTGGGGTCGGCGCCCACCGCGCCGCGATGGTGAAGACGCTCCAGGATCTCCAAGCCCTGCCGGACGATCGCGTGGCTCTTGTGATTCTTGATATGACAGACGAAGCCGACGCCGCAGGCGTCGCGCTCCAGGGTTGGGTCATAGAGACCCTGTGCGGGTGGTAGGGCACGAAGGCTCATCGCTGACCTCGTTTGATACCTGGGATGAAAGGATGCCGATCTGGAAGCGGTTCGAACGCAGGGTCTGTCTTGGCCGCTGGGGTTTCGGGGGTGACCGAAGCCGCTCGATCCAGGGTGATCAGACTTCAGCGAACAGGCTGTGAGGGCGCCGAATGGCGGGCGCTCGGGTCGCGCGGACCCTTGAGTACCTGAACGGATTGAAATCGCGAACCGCGAATCATAACCCCGTTGCACTGGTCATGCCAGCATTCATCGCGTCGGCCGGGCGAAGAGCGGCGCGGCATGTGTCGGCAGGCGGTCGAGGTCGACATCGAATCTCAGAGCCTTGTGCACGATAAGTCGGGGCCATGCTCCGCGCTATCAATCCAGGATGCCGGCCTCGGAATCATCATCGTCCGGTATGGTGTGCCTGCCGTAGAAATTGGTGATGTCGAAGAAGTAAGACAGTTTTTCGCCGCTGCTCAATACGATATCCAATCGATCGTAGCGTCTCTCTCCGTCTAAGAAAACGTGCTGCGACGCCAGTGTCCAGCCCTCATGCATCTGGCCATGTTGGGCGATCACATGGTCGTATTCCATCCTGACACCGTCCCAGGCGTCTTCCGCCAGGATCACGAGCGCGGTGGCGAGACTGAGACCATCGCGGCGGCTGTCGTCGATGTCCTGTTGGGTGAGATCGCGCGAATTGGAGTCTGACATGGTCCGTCCTCAGAGTGGATTCAGCCGTGAACGTGTGGTCCGGGGCGCGCTACATTGCGGGAGACTGCCGAAGTTGCTTGCCGGATCGATCCGGGATCGTTAGCCTTGAGTAAATCACACTCAGGCGTCAGACCCTGTCGCACGCGATACATCCCATGAGCGCCGCCCATCTCAGCCGCATCGAGCGGCTCAAACAGCTCGAAGCCTGCTTGCCGATAGAGGGGCGCGCTGAGCGCTGCCCGGACGTGGGGTGCCTGCTCGATCGGATCGGCGGCATCTATGGAGGTGCGAGCGAATCGGCGACCCGTCGCGCCCTGCAGCGCGATCTAAAGGAGTTGGTGTGTGATGGCCGGATCGCGATCGTCAACCCGAACGGCAAGCCGTTGCGCTATCGGCGCCTGATGGACGACCCGGACGACGATCCGGCGGTTTGGGATTGGCTGTGGCAACAGGTGCTCACCCAGGCCGGCGCCACACTGACACGGCGTCAGCTCGATCGGGTCTGGCGCCATCTGCTCACCACCACCGACGGCCCCCGGCTCGATGAGTCGCGCCTGCGCATCCTGCCCGATACCCTGCGCTTACAACCGGTGGAACTCCATGACGGTGTGCTGCGCGCGGTGATCCAGGCGCTGATCCAGCGCCGTGTGCTGCGGGTGCACTACCTCAAGCCCACGGGCGAGCGTCGTGAATCCGATCTGCATCCACAGGCCCTGATGCAGCGCGGACCGATTCCCTATCTGTTCGCGCTCAAGGACGACGAGGCTGAACCCATCCGCCTCTACGCCCTGCATCGCATGACGCGCGCCGAGCTTCTGCCGGAGGTCGAGGCGCGTGTGGCCGATGGCTTCGATCTGGACGCCGCCATCGCTGACGGTCGGGCCGATTTCGGTGCGGGCGAGACGATCGCCCTGGAGCTGCGGGTACGCGGCTATCTGGCCGAGTTGCTGCGCGTCTGTCCGCTCGCACCCGGCCAGAGGATCGAGGACGAACCGCCGGATTCGGACTTCGAGCAGCGGGTCAGCGCCCAGGTGCCGTCGACCGGACAATTGCTGCGCTGGCTGCTGGGAGCGGGTGATAATCTGGAAGTGGTGGCCCCGCCGGATCTGCGCCGCATCGTCGCGGCCCAGACACGCAAGGCGGCGGCCCTGTATGGATAATGACCGTAAACGATCTGATGGGGATTCCGTGAAGCAGGCTGTACATTCTCCAGATGCCGCCGACTGGCCGGTCATCGAAGCGCGGCTGTCCCACGGCTGTGCCGCGCTCGGACTGGCGCCGACGCCCGAGCAACAGGCGCGTCTGGTCGCCTTGCTCGGCCTGCTCACGCGCTGGAACCAGGCCTACAACCTGACCGCCGTGCGCGATCCGCTGGAGATGGTCGCCAAGCATCTGCTCGACAGTCTGGCGATCGCGCCCTTTCTGTTCGGTGAGACGGTGCTCGATGTCGGCACGGGTGCGGGCCTGCCGGGCCTGCCGTTGGCGATCCTGGTGCCCGAGCGCCGCTTCTGGCTGCTCGACAGCAACAACAAGAAGGTGCGCTTCGTCCGCCAGGCGGTGCTCGAACTCGGTCTGACCAACGTCGAGCCGGTGCAATCGCGCATCGAAACGTACCGACCGGGACGAAAATTCAGTACCATAGTCAGCCGCGCAGTGGCCGCCGAATCCGTGCTGCCCGTGCTGACCGCCGATCTCTGTGATCGACCGGGCCGGCTGCTGCTCATGAAGGGGCGCGCGGACGAGGCCGCCGACGAGACCGCCTGGGCCGCGCTGAAGCCGATCGTCCATCGGCTGACGATCCCCTTTCTCGATGCCCCACGTCATCTGATCGAACTCCGGAGTGACTGAGTCGACCATGGTCAACATCATCGCGATCGCCAACCAGAAGGGCGGGGTCGGCAAGACCACCACGGCGGTCAATCTCGCCGCTGCGCTGGCGTTCATGCGCCGTCGCGTGCTCCTGATCGATCTCGATCCGCAGGGCAACGCGACCATGGGTTGCGGGGTCGACAAGCATCAGGTCGAGCATACGACCTGCGATCTGCTGCTGACCGAGGTGCCCATCGCCGACTGTCTCCAGCGCGTCACCGAACCCGCGCCCGGATTCGACCTGCTGCCGTCGAACGCCGATCTGACGGCGGCTGAAATCGGGCTGCTCGACTCGCCCGACCGCGAGCAACGCTTGAGCAAGGTACTGGCCACGGCGGTTGGGGCCTATGAGATGGTCATCATCGACTGTCCGCCCTCGCTCAACATGCTCACGCTCAACGCCCTGGTCGCAGCGCACGGCGTGCTGATCCCGATCCAGTGCGAGTATTACGCGCTCGAAGGTCTGTCCTCGCTGCTCGACACCATCGAACAGGTGCGCGAGAGCCGCAACGCCGGTCTGCGCATCGAAGGTATCCTGCGCACCATGCACGATCCGCGCAATAACCTGGCCAATCAGGTCTCGACCCAGCTCGTCACCCATTTCAAGGATCAGGTCTACCGCACCATCATCCCGCGCAACGTCCGCGTGGCCGAGGCGCCCAGTCATGGTCAGTCGGCGCTGGTCTACGACCCGCAGTCGCGCGGGGCGCTCGCCTATCTGGCGCTCGCCAGCGAGGTGCTGCGCCGTCAAGAAAAACGCCGCCAGGCCGAAGCGGCCTGATCCGCCCCAATCGATCCCAAGACGCATGGACACGAGCGAACAGAAGAACACGCCGCGCAAGAAGGGACTCGGACGCGGACTCGATGCCCTGTTGGGCGCCGCCCGCCCGCCGGCATCCCGACTCGACCCAGTCAGTGACGGAACCCCGACGACGCTCTCCGGGGGCGGTGTCGGTCCGAATCCGGGCCTGTCCCCCGTCGAGACGGTCCGCCGTCTGCCGCTGGAATACATTCAGCGCGGTCGCTATCAGCCGCGACGCGACTTCGATCCTGAGGCGCTACGCGAGCTGGCCGACTCCATCCGCGCCCAAGGCGTGATCCAGCCGATCGTGGTGCGTCCGCTCGCCGAGCCGGGCGCGACCGGCGCGCGTTACGAGATCATCGCCGGCGAGCGTCGCTGGCGTGCCTCGCAGCAGGCGGGGCTGGCCGAGATTCCGGTGGTCGTGCGCGAGGTCGACGAGCGCACCGCCCTAGCCATCGCCCTGATCGAGAACATCCAGCGCGCCGACTTGAACCCACTGGAAGAGGCCGGCGCACTCGAACGTCTGATCACCGAGTTCGATCTGACCCATCAGGACGTCGCCGAGGCGGTCGGCAAGTCGCGCGCCACGGTCAGCAATCTGCTGCGCTTGCTCGAACTCAATGCGGACGTCAAGGAGCTGGTGGCGCAGTCACAGTTGGAGATGGGCCATGCGCGCGCCCTGCTCGGACTCAAGGGCGACATCCAGAGTCAGACTGCGCATCAAGTGGTCGCCGCCGGACTCTCTGTGCGCGAGACCGAGCGTCTGGTGCGCCGAGTCCAGCAGGCCGACGAGCCGTCGCGCGCAACCCCCAAGCCATCTTCGGCGGACGATCCCAACATCCGCCAGCTCCAGAACGACCTGACCGACCGTCTCGGCGCGCACGTCTGGATCCAGCATGGCCAGCGCGGTTCGGGCAAGCTGGTGATCGCCTACAACACCCTGGACGAGCTCGATGGCATCCTGTCACGCATCCAGTGATACACCGACGCCGCGCTTCCGGACGAACGGCGTTCACTGACGTTGACCCTGTGTTCACGAATACTTATAATTGCGGACTTGTGAGTGCCGAATCCACTCCACTCACGTCGATTCAATGCAACAGCCGAACGCGCTTCAAGCCAGACAGATCCTGAAAATCCAGTCGATCTTCGGTTTGATCCTGACAATCATCGCCCTGCCGTTCGGCAGTCCAGTTGCGATTTCAGTCCTGATCGGGGCCGGAACTTGCTGGCTGGCTAACGCCTTACTGGTGGTCTGGGTCTTTCGCGCCTATCGCGCCCAGGCACCGGAGAGGCTGGTTTTGCGTTTTTACAGCGCCGAGGTCGCGAAGATCGCTCTGATACTCGCGCTCTTCGGGGTTGCGTTCGCGATCTATGACGAATTGAACATACCGGCCTTGCTTGGCGCCTACTTCCTGGTCCAAGTGATTCCGACCCTGATTGCCGCTCAAACGGGCAGCCGAACCCAGTAGCGAGAGATGATCGATGGCTTCTTCTGAAACCCTGACCTCCCAAGAATACATCCAGCACCATCTCACCAACCTGACGCTCGGTTGGCATCCCGAGCATGGTCTGGGCTTCGCGCACAACAGCGCCGAAGCGGCTGAGATGGGCTTTTGGGCCATCAACGTCGATACCATGTTTTTCTCGATCCTGCTCGGATCGCTGTTTCTGTGGTTCTTCAAGGGCGTGGCCGAGCGTGTGAGTGCCGGTGTGCCGGGTACGGCACAGAACTTCGTCGAGTGGATCGTCGATTTCGTCGAAGAGAACGTGCGCGGCTCCTTCAGCCACAAGAACGACATGGTCGCCCCCCTGGCGCTGACCATCTTCTCCTGGGTGTTCCTGATGAACCTCATGGACCTGGTGCCGGTCGATCTGATCCCGCATCTGTTCGCCCAGCTGTTCGCCGTCTTTGGCGCCGATCCGCATCACGTCTATCTGAAGGTCGTGCCGACCACCGACCCGAACGCCACCTTTGGCATGGCGCTGACCGTCTTCCTGCTGGTGCTCTACTACAGCATCAAGATGAAAGGGATCGGCGGCTTCCTCGGCGAGCTGACCCTGCAACCCTTCGGTAAGTGGGGTCTGCCCGCGAACCTGATCCTGGAAGGCATCAGCCTGATCTCCAAGCCGATCTCGCTCGCCCTGCGACTCTTCGGCAACATGTACGCCGGTGAGATGATCTTCATCCTGATCGCGCTGCTCTACGGCGGCGGCATGGTCCTGGCCGGGACCGCCGGTGTGCTGCAATTCGTCTGGGCCGTGTTCCACATCCTGATCATCACGCTGCAAGCCTTCATCTTCATGGTGCTGACCATCGTCTATCTGGACATGGCGCATCAGGAGCATCACTGATCGTCCGCCAGGGTGTCGAGCCGCCGACGGCTCGACACCCGGCCCGTTTTCGTCAACCAACAGTTCGTCTTTTTTACTCAAACCCCTGGGGGATCTCATGGAACTCGAAGTCGCACAAGCATTCGCAATGGCCATCAAGTTCATCGGCGCGGGCCTCATGCTCGGTCTGGGCGCGGTCGGCGCCGGCGTGGGCATCGGTGTCCTGGGCGGTCGCTTCCTGGAAGGCGCCGCACGTCAGCCGGAGCTGATCCCGATGCTGCGCACCCAGTTCTTCATCGTCATGGGTCTGGTCGACGCCCTGCCGGTCATCGCGATCGCCATGGGTCTGTACCTGATGTTCGCTGCCTAAACATGCATCCGGCTCCGGCCGGGTCGAGGACACTCGCCTGTCACCCTGACTAGGTCCGAGGCAAAGGCACGAGGCAACGCTATGAACATCAATCTGACCCTGTTCGCCCAGATGATCACCTTCGCGGTGTTCGTCGGGTTCTGCATGAAGTACATCTGGCCGCCCATCGTGAAGGCGTTGGCGGAGCGCAAGGCCAAGATCGCCGAGGGTCTCGCCGCCGCGGAGCGTGGTCACCAGGAGAAGGCGCTCGGCGAGCAGCGCGCGCTGGAACTGATGAAGGAGGCCAAGACCAACGCGGCCGAGATCGTCGGTCAGGCCCAGAAACGTGCGACCGACATCGTCGAAGAGGCGAAGTCCGACGCGCGTTCCGAGGGTGAGCGGCTACTGGCCGCCGCCAAGGCGGAGGTCGAGCGTGAGACCAATCGCGCGCGCGAAGAGCTGCGCGAGAAGGTCGCTACGCTGGCCATCGCCGCCGCCGAGAAGATCCTCCAGAAAGAGATCGACGTCGCGGCCCATCGCTCGATCGTCGACGATTTCGCCAAGCAGCTCTAAGGGAACACCATGGCCGGAGAACTCACCACCATCGCGCGCCCTTATGCCGAGGCCGCCTTCGCGCACGCCAAGGAATCCGGGCGGATCGACGCCTGGGCCGACGCGCTGACGCTGCTGGCGACAGTGACCTCGGATCCGCACATGGCCGCGCAGATCGGCAATCCGACCGTGCCGCGCGAGCGGATCCGCGACCTGCTGCTCGAAATCTGTGGCGACGCGCTGGCGGCGGGTCCGGCCAATCTGGTGCGTCTGCTCGCGGACAACGCGCGGCTCGCGGCCATTCCCGAGATCGCGCGCCTCTTCGAGGAGCGTCGCGTCGCCGATCAAGGCGTGCGTCACGTCCTGGTGCGCAGTGCGTTCGAAGTCGAAGACGCGCAGCGCTCGGCCTTGGCCGACGCGCTCGCGAAGCGCCTGGGCGCTCAGGTCGATCTGAGCTTCGAGATCGATACCGCCCTGCTCGGCGGACTCGAGATCCGCGCCGGCGACTTCGTCATCGACCACTCCGTGCGCGGCAAGATCAAGCAACTGGCCCACGCTCTGCAATTCTGAACTGGACACCGCCATGCAACTGAATCCATCCGAGATCAGCGATCTCATCAAGCAGAAGATCGAGAAATTCGAGCTTCAGACCGAGGCCCGCACCGAAGGCACCGTGGTCAGCGTGACCGACGGCATCGTGCGCATCCACGGGCTGTCCGACGCTCAGTACTATGAGATGCTCGAGTTTCCGGGAAACACCTACGGATTGGCGCTGAACCTGGAGCGTGACTCGGTGGGCGCGGTGGTCCTGGGCGACTACACCCATCTGTCCGAGGGCGATTGGGTCCGTTGCACGGGGCGCGTCCTGGAAGTGCCGGTCGGCGCAGGTCTGCTGGGTCGCGTCGTCGATGCGCTGGGCAACCCCATCGACGGCAAGGGTCCGATCGAAGCCGAAGGCACCTCGCCGATCGAAAAGGTCGCGCCGGGCGTCATCGAGCGCAAGTCGGTCGACCAGCCGGTGCAGACCGGCCTCAAGGCCATCGACGCCATGGTGCCGGTCGGTCGCGGTCAGCGTGAGCTGATCATCGGCGACCGTCAGACCGGTAAGACGGCTGTCGCCATCGACGCCATCATCAACCAGAAAGACACCGGCGTTAAGTGTATCTACGTCGCCGTCGGCCAGAAGAACTCCTCGATCGCCGCCATCGTGCGCAAGCTCGAAGAGCACGGCGCCATGGATCACACCATCATCGTCGCCGCACCCGCCGCTGATTCCGCCGCCATGCAGTTCCTGGCCCCCTATGCCGGCTGCACCATGGGCGAGTACTTCCGCGACAAGGGTGAAGATGCGCTGATCGTCTATGACGACCTGACCAAGCAGGCCTGGGCCTACCGTCAGGTGTCGCTGCTGCTGCGTCGTCCGCCGGGCCGCGAAGCCTATCCGGGTGACGTCTTCTATCTGCACTCGCGTCTGCTCGAGCGCGCCGCGCGCGTCAACGCCGACTACGTCGAGAAGATGACCGACGGCAAGGTCAAGGGCCAGACCGGCTCGCTGACCGCGCTGCCCATCATCGAGACCCAGGCCGGCGACGTGTCCGCCTTCGTTCCGACCAACGTGATCTCGATCACCGACGGTCAGATCTTCCTCGAGACCGACCTCTTCAACGCAGGTATCCGTCCGGCCATCAACGCCGGTCTGTCGGTGTCGCGTGTCGGTGGTGCGGCTCAGACCAAGATCATCAAGAAGCTCGGCGGCGGTATCCGTCTGGCACTGGCGCAGTACCGCGAGCTGGCGGCCTTCTCGCAGTTCGCCTCCGACCTGGACGAGGCGACCCGCAAGCAGCTCCAGCGCGGCGAGCGCGTCACCGAACTCATGAAGCAGTTCCAGTACTCGCCCATGAGCGTCGGTCAGATGGCCATCTCGCTGTTCGCGGCCAACGAGGGCTACCTCGACGACGTCGACGTCAAGAAGGTCGTCGACTTCGAGCGTGCACTCCAGAGCTATGTGAAGTCCGCCCGCGCTGAGTTGCTGGCCAAGATCGATTCGACCGGCGACTTCAACGACGAAATCGCCCAGGCCATGCACGCCGCGATCAAGGACTTCAAGGCCAACAACACCTGGTAAACAGCCGCCGGCGACCGGCCGCCCGCCTCCTGCCGGAGGCCGGCGGGCCGGCGTGGTGCGTTTTGACATCTATCGAACCTCCTCGACCACCGGCCGATCGGCCGGCGGCTGGAAGCTGGAGGCTGGGAGCTAAAGAATGGCAGGCGCCAAAGAAATCCGCACCAAGATCGCGAGCATCAAGAGCACGCAGAAGATCACCAAGGCCATGCAGATGGTCGCGGCCTCCAAGATGCGCAAGGCCCAGGACCGCATGGCCGCCTCCCGTCCCTACGCGGAGAAGATGCTCCAGGTCATCAGTCATCTGGCCAACGCCACGCCCGAGTATCGGCACTCGTTCATGGCGATGGAGCGTCCGCGCAAGCGCGTCGGTTACATCGTCGTCTCGTCCGATCGCGGACTGTGCGGCGGTCTCAACAGCAACCTGTTCCGCCGTCTGATCGCCGAGATCAAGGAGCAACGCGCCGCCGGCATCGAGCCGGTGTTCTGCACCATCGGCAGCAAGGCGCTCGGCTTCTTCAAGCGCTTCGGCGGCGAGGTCAAGGCGCAGGCGACCCATCTGGGCGACAAGCCGCACGTCGAGGATCTGGTCGGCACGGTCAAGGTCATGCTCGATGCCTTCGAGGCCGGCGAGATCGACGCCATCTATGTGGTCGGCAACGAGTTCGTCAACACCATGACCCAGCGTCCGGTGATCCGCCAGCTGGTGCCGCTGGTGCCGGGCGAGCGCGAAGCCATGCCCTATCACTGGGATTACATCTACGAGCCGGACGCCAAGACGGTCCTGGATGCCCTGTTGACGCGCTACATCGAATCACTGGTCTATCAGGCTGTGGTCGAGAACAGCGCCTGTGAGCAGGCCGCGCGCATGGTCGCGATGAAGGCCGCCTCGGACAACGCCGGCAACCTGATCGGTGAGTTGCAGCTCGTCTACAACAAGGCGCGTCAGGCCGCCATCACCCAGGAGATCTCCGAGATCGTCAGCGGCGCCGCCGCCGTCTAACCGACCGGCCGGCCGCGCGCTCGATCCGTGATCGCTCCGGGCGGGGCACGGGATCCAAACAGAATCGCTTAAGTGGCTGTGAGGCCAAAGAGGATAAAGACTATGAGTTCCGGTAACGTGGTGGAAATCATCGGCGCCGTGGTGGACGTGCAGTTCCCGCGCGGCGAGATGCCCAAGGTCTATGATGCGCTCAAAATCGAGTCGACGGGTCTGACGCTGGAAGTCCAGCAGCAGCTCGGCGACGGTGTGGTGCGTACCATCGCCATGGGTTCGACCGACGGTCTGCAGCGCGGCGTCGACGTGACCGCCACGGGCGCGCCCATTCAGGTGCCGGTCGGTCAGGCGACCCTGGGCCGCATCATGGACGTGCTGGGCAATCCCATCGACGAGCAGGGCGAAGTCAAGAGCGAAGCGCGCTGGTCGATCCACCGTCAGGCACCCAAGCTGGAAGATCAGGCCGCCTCGACCGAGATCCTGGAGACCGGCATCAAGGTCATCGACCTGATCATGCCGATCGCCAAGGGCGGTAAGGTCGGTCTGTTCGGCGGCGCCGGCGTCGGCAAGACCGTCACCCTGATGGAGCTGATCCGTAACATCGCTGTCGAACACTCGGGTTTCTCGGTGTTCGCGGGCGTCGGTGAGCGTACGCGTGAGGGTAACGACTTCTATCACGAGATGAAGGACGGCGGCGTTCTCGACAAGGTGGCCCTGGTCTACGGCCAGATGAACGAGCCGCCGGGCAACCGTCTGCGCGTGGCCCTGACCGGCCTGACCATGGCCGAGTACTTCCGCGACGAAGGCCGTGACGTGCTGATGTTCATCGACAACATCTACCGTTACACCCTGGCCGGTACCGAGGTGTCCGCGCTGCTGGGCCGTATGCCGTCCGCCGTGGGTTATCAGCCGACCCTGGCCTCCGAGATGGGCGCCCTGCAGGAGCGCATCACCTCGACCCGCACCGGCTCGATCACCTCGTTCCAGGCCGTCTACGTGCCCGCCGACGACTTGACCGACCCCTCGCCGGCCACCACCTTCGCGCACCTGGACGCCACCCTGGTGCTGTCGCGTCAGATCGCCGAGCTGGGTATCTATCCCGCCGTGGATCCGCTCGACTCCACCAGCCGTATCCTCGACCCCAACGTCGTCGGCACCGAGCACTACGAGACTGCGCGTGCCGTGCAGGGGACGCTCCAGCGCTACAAGGAGCTCAAGGACATCATCGCGATCCTGGGCATGGACGAGCTGTCGGAAGAAGACAAGCTCACCGTCAACCGTGCGCGTAAGATCCAGCGCTTCCTGTCGCAGCCGTTCTTCGTCGCCGAAGTCTTCACCGGCGCGCCCGGCAAGTTCGTGTCGGTCAAGGACACCATCAAGGACTTCAAGGCCATCGTCAACGGCGAGTACGACCACCTGCCCGAGCAGGCGTTCTACATGGTCGGCGGCATCGAGGAAGCGGTCGAGAAAGCCAAGAAGATGGCCAACTAAGGGGGACTTTTCCCAATGGCAATGACAGTCCACGTCGATATCGTCAGTGCCGAAGGCGCCATCCACTCAGGTCAGGCGGCCATGGTCTATGCCACGGCCGAGATGGGTGAAGTCGGTATCGCGCCACGGCACACCGCCTTCATCAGCCGTCTGCGTCCGGGCGACGTGCGGGTGGAGAACGAGCAGGGCGAGCAGGAGCATTTCTATGTCTCCGGCGGCATGCTCGAAGTCCAGCCGCACAAAGTGACGGTGCTGGCCGATACCGCCATCCGCGCACGCGATCTCGACGAGGCCGCCGCGCTGGAAGCCAAGCGGCGCGCCGAGGATGCGCTCTCCGGTCAGAAGGCCGAGTTCGAGTACGCCAAGGCGCAGGCCGAGCTGGCCGAGGCCGTGGCGCAACTGCGGGCGATCGAGAAGCTGCGCAAGATGAAGCGTGGCTGATCGGTTCAGCGGTCAGCGCTGAGCGATTCGATCCGAACAGACGCCCCCGATCAGTGATGACGGGGGCGTTTTTCTTTGATGGAGTCTGAGCGATGAAGACAGGTGTCGTGATCCTGGCGGCGGGGCAGGGCAAGCGGATGCGTTCGCGTCGGCCCAAGGTGTTGCATCCACTCGCGGGACGTCCGCTGCTGGCGCATGTGCTGGCGGCGGCGCGCGCGCTCGATCCGGCGCGGATCGTCGTGGTCCACGGGCATGGCGGGGAGCAGGTGCGCGCGGCACTGGCCGACGAGGATTGCCTTTGGGTCGAGCAGGCCGAGCAGCGCGGGACGGGGCATGCCGTCATCCAGGCCATGCCGGCGCTGACCGACATGGATCGGGTGCTGGTGCTCTATGGCGATGTGCCGCTGATCACGCCGGAGACGCTGGAGCGACTGGTCGCGCTGGCGGGTTCGACGCCGCTGGCGGTGCTGACGGCCGAGCTGGACGATCCGAGCGGCTATGGCCGCATCCTGCGCGATGCCGAGGCTCGGGTGGTCCGCATCGTCGAGGACAAGGATGCCACGTCCGACGAACGCGCGATCCGCGAGATCAATACCGGCTTCCTGGTCGCCGATCATGCACGCCTGGTCTCCTGGCTGGACCGGATCGATGACGACAATGCTCAGGGCGAATACTATCTGACCGATGTCATCGAACTGGCGGCGCGTGAAGGTGTGGCGATCGCGACCACGCAACCGGAGGACTTGCACGAGGTCGCTGGTGTGAACGATCGCGTCCAGCTCGCCGAGCTGGAGCGGATTCATCAACGCCGGCAGGCCGAGTCGCTGATGCGATCCGGCGTGACGCTGGCCGATCCGGCGCGTTTCGACCTGCGCGGGCGGCTTGACACGGAGCCGGACGTCTTCATCGACGTCAATGTCGTCATCGAAGGCGAGGTCCGTCTAGCCTCCGGTGTGCGCGTCGGTCCCAACTGCGTGCTCAAGGATTGCGTCATCGGTCCCGATACCGAGATCCAGGCCAACTGTGTCATCGAATCGGCCGAGGTCGGCGCCAACGCGCGCATCGGCCCCTTCGCCCGTCTGCGCCCCGAAGCGCGGCTGGCCGACGACACCCATGTCGGCAACTTCGTCGAGATCAAGAAGACACAGGTCGGACGCGGCAGCAAAGTCAATCATCTGACCTATCTAGGCGATGCCGAGGTCGGAGCCGGAGTCAATGTCGGCGCCGGCACCATCACCTGCAACTATGACGGTGTGAACAAGTTCAAGACCCGGATCGGCGATGGGGCTTTCATCGGCTCCAACACGGCGCTGGTGGCACCGGTCACGGTCGGCGCGGGCGCGACCATCGGCGCCGGCTCGGTCGTCACGCGCGAGGCGCCGGCCGATCAGCTCACGCTCACGCGCGCGCGTCAGACGACGATCCAAGGCTGGAAGCGACCCACGAAGAAGACTTGAACGGCTTGAATCCATGACACGGGGTCGACGCCTCGATCGTTTCGACCCGCTCGCCAATGCATATTGAACTCAAGGATCAAGGGGGCCATCGCCCATGTGCGGAATCGTCGGTGCCATCGCTCAACGTCCAGTCGCGGCCATCCTGCTGGAGGGGCTGCGTCGGCTCGAATATCGCGGATACGACTCGGCGGGACTGGCCGTGCTCGATGAGTCGGGCCGGCTTGATCGGCGGCGCGAACTCGGCAAGGTCGCGCGTCTGGCCGAGGCGGTCGCGGCCAGTCCGCTGCCGGGCACGCTCGGCATCGCTCACACACGCTGGGCGACCCACGGTGAGCCGGCGACCCACAATGCCCATCCGCACGTCAGTCACGATCGTTGCATGCTCGTTCACAACGGCATCATCGAGAACCACGAGGAACTGCGACGCGAACAGCTCGCCGCCGGATACGTCTTCACGTCCGAGACGGACACCGAGGTCGTGGTCCATGCCATCCATGCCGAGCTCGACCGTGGTCAATCACTGATCGAGGCGGTGCGCGCGGCCACTGGACGCTTGCGCGGAGCCTATGCGCTGGGTGTGATCGATGCGGCGGATCCCGAGCATCTGGTCGCGGCGCGCGAGGGGAGTCCATTGGTGATCGGGGTCGGTTTCGGCGAGCACTTCATCGCTTCGGACGTCTTTGCGCTGCTGCCGGTCACGAATCGCTTCATCTTCCTGGAGGAAGGGGATCTGGCCGAGCTGACGCGCGATCAGGTCCGCATCTGGGATCGCGCCGGCCAGCGCGTCGAGCGCCCGATCAAGACCTCCACGGTCGCGGCCGAGGCCACCGAACGCGGTCCGTATCGCCACTACATGCAGAAAGAGATCTTCGAGCAGCCGCGCGCCATCGCCGATACCCTGGAAGGTCGGTTGACGGGTGAGCGGGTGTTGCCCGAGACCTTCGGCAACCAGGCCAGTGAACTCTTCCAGGGTATTCGGAATGTAACGATCGTCGCCTGTGGCACCAGCTTCCATGCCGCGCTGGTGGCGCGTTACTGGATGGAGGCTGTCGCCGGTCTGCCCTGTCAGGTCGAGGTGGCGAGCGAGTATCGCTATCGCCGGCACGTGGTTCCGGAGCACGCGCTGTTCGTGACCATCTCTCAGTCTGGCGAGACCGCCGACACCCTGGCTGCCCTGCGTCAGGCCAAGGCGTCCGGCTATGCCGCGACGCTGGCCATCTGCAACGTGCCCGAGAGTTCGCTGGTGCGCGAGTCGGATCTGGTCTTTCTCACCCATGCCGGACCCGAGATCGGCGTGGCCTCGACCAAGGCGTTCACCACCCAGCTGGTGGCGCTGCTGCTGCTGACCATCGCGCTTGGACGCTTCCATCGTCTCGACGCGACGACCGAAGCCAGGCTGGTGGCACTGCTGCGCGCCCTGCCGGGCAAAATCGAAGACGTGCTGCGTCTTGACGAGACCATCGCCGCACTCGCCGAGCGCTTCATCGACAAACAGCACGCCCTCTTTCTCGGGCGCGGCGAACAATATCCGATCGCCATGGAAGGGGCGCTCAAGCTCAAGGAGATCTCCTACATCCATGCCGAAGCCTATGCTGCGGGCGAACTCAAGCATGGCCCCCTGGCGCTGATCGACGAGCAGATGCCGGTGGTGGCGGTTGCGCCCAACAACGCGCTGCTCGAAAAGCTCAAGTCCAATCTGGAGGAGGTGCGCGCCCGTGGCGGTCAGCTCGTGGTTTTCGCCGATTTTCAGGTGCCGCTGGAGGAAGGCGAGGGCGTGACGGTCGTGCGTCTGCCCGAGACCGATGATCTGATCGATCCGCTGATCTTCACCATCCCGCTGCAACTGCTGGCCTATCATGTGGCCGTACTCAAGGGGACCGATGTCGATCAGCCGCGCAATCTGGCCAAATCGGTGACGGTGGAGTAGGCTCGGCTTGCTGTCAGTTGAAGGACTGTCTCACGCGGAGCATCGTGAGCGGTCGACATTTTGTCGACGGCCTGGGGCGCGCTATTTTTGTCAGAGTGTGACGGAGTTTGCAAACAGACATGAATGAAACCCCTAGACTTCAGCGTTGTCGAAACTTGCCCGCCGTGATCTGTCGTATCCCTGAGCACTAAATTGCAAGCCGCCTCGGCGTTTGCGATCCCGAGGCGCTTGAACTTTGGCTTGTGGACTTGGCCTATTGCCATAGGGTTCACATCGTCCACCATGTTCAAACAGCCTAACTCAAATGTCATCCCCTTTGGGGGACGGGAACCCCGCCCGTCCGATGCCATGCAGGCGGATACGCTCGCCATTCTCCATACGTGCCGGGAACGTCTGATCGACACCGTGCGGGCGGTCTTTACACGCCGCCTCGGACGTGCGAACGACGAATTGCTCGCGATGATGGATCAGGCGTTCGAGCAGGAGCAGCGCCAGCTGTGTTTCGATGCCATGTCGCTCCTGGCCAATCGCGCACCCCTGCTATTGCAGCACTTCCGTGAGGCCTATGTGAGCCTCTTCGATGAATCCATCGAGCGTCTTGCCGATCAAGATCGGCACACGCGGGTCGAGTTGCCCGATGAACTCAGGCTGATCGACGAAGAAGACTTCGAACTCGATCTGGCGATGACCAAGCTGACGACACGCGCCTCATTCAATTGCGCCCAACCCCTGGTGGCGCTCGACCGGCGCCTGGCGGTCTTGTTGAACGGGCCGCGACTCACCCCGGAAGACAACCCACTGCATCCGATCGGCCTCTACCGAGCCTTGTTCCAGGCGTTGACAGCCCTGGACGCGAGCCGTGAACTGGCGATCTTTCTGATGCAAGCGTTCGAGCGTCAGACATCCGCCGAACTGCCGGGCATCTATAACGATATCAATCGCTATTTGATCGAGTCGGGAATCCTGCCCAAGATTCCACTGACCGAACCCGGCATGCAGACATCCGAGGTTCGGTCGAGCATTCCGGGGGCCATGTCCGCTTCCGTGATGCCGACCGCGCCAATGATGCCTGCGGCCTCGGTGATCTCAAACGAACAATCGTCGCCGGCGAATGACGTCTTTGCTCAATTGGTCGCCGCGTTACAGCGGCTGGCCGGCAACCCGGTGCAGCCGGCCACTGTCGCCGGATCGGCTGTCTCTCCCCCTGGAACGCTCGCGACGCCGCCACGGTTTGGCCATGAACAGTTGATACAGGCACTGGGCAGTCTGCAACGTGGGCCACTCGCTCCGGGAGCGGTGCCGGGTCTGGGAATGGCGCCTCTCGATCCCCGGGCCGGCAATGTCGTCGCTCAACTGCGCGCCACACCCATGGCCACCGGGTCGCCGCCCGTGGATGCCGTGACGATCGACATCGTGGCCATGCTCTTCGAAGCGATCTTCGATGATCCCGAATTGCCGGCGGCGATTCGTGCTGAAATCGCCAAGCTCCAGATTCCGGTGCTGAAAGTCGCGTTGCTCGACAAGGGGTTCTTTTCCGACCGTAAACATCCGGCACGACGCCTGCTCGATGTCATCGCTCAAGCGGGCGTCGGACACGGCGAGCACGAGAACCCGAGGTTGTTGGAAACGATTCGCGCGATCGTCACGGCCGTGATCACGGAATTCGAGTCCGACATCGGAATCTTCGCCAGCCAGGTCGAGAGGCTCGAAGCCTTTCTGGCCAAGGAGGACGCCCGGTCGTATGACAAGGCGACCGGAATCGTCGAAGAACTCGCCCGGCATGAACGCCAGGAGCTTGCCCTCGGTCGCGTCGCGGCTGAGATCCAAGGGCGCATCACCCGACCGGGTGTCCCGGGCCTGATCGTGGATTTCATCGAGCGGGGCTGGAGTCAGGTGCTCAGCGAGGTGTTCGTGAGCCAGGGTGAAGCCAACCCGCAGTGGACCCAAGCGCTCCAGCTCATGGATGAATTGATCTGGAGTGTCGAGCCCAAGATCCATCCAGCGGACCGCGAGCGCTTCATCGGCAGGCTGCCGCACCTGATCCAGGGGTTGCGTTCGGGACTGGCGCGCCTGGGTCTGGAGGAGGCGTGGAGCGAGTTCTTCAGTGTGCTCATTCAGCGCCATGTGGCCGCTTTGCGGGGTGAAGGCGCCATGCTGAACGGGGCGGCGACGTCGACGTCGACTCCTCCGATCGCTCCAGTGACGGACCGCGCACCGGCACCGTCCAAGTCGCCTTCAGCAGGCCAGGGTGTATCGGCGACCGCTGATCCGCATCTCGATCTGGTGCGGGCCCTCGAACCAGGTGCCTGGATCGAATTCCAGACGGAGCGCGGAACCCGTAACACCTTGCGTCTGAGCTGGGTGAGCGAGTTCAAGGGCGTCTATCTCTTTACCAATCGTCAGGGCGAGAATGCCATGACCCTCGCCGCCGCGAGTCTGGCGACGCATCTGCGCAAGGGAACCGCGCGTCTGCTGAGCCAAAACCCACTGACCGAGCGTGCCGTGGCGCGTGTCATGGAGCGGATGCAGCCGACGACCGCCGAGTCAGGCGCTTGATCTCGTCCATCAGCCCCTGTCGGGGCACGAAACCCAGGGCCGTGATGGCACTGGAGTCATACCAGGCATCCTGCGTCAGCTTCGCGAGCGAATCGCGTGTCAGCGGCATACGCTGCCCCAACCCGCGCTCGACGAGCGTACCGCCGAGCGCGGCTCCTTGCAGTATCCACAGCGGTAGCGTCCAGCGCGGAACCGATTGCCCGAGTGCGAGCCGGATCTGCTCGTAGATCCAGCGGGTCGAATAGGGCTGGCCGTCGGTGGCGATATAGGTCCGGTCACCGGTCTCGGGATGACGGGCGATCAGGAGCGCGGCGGCGATGGCATCCTCGACATGGATCGCCGAACGTCGGTTGTGTTGGTGCGGCCAGGGCGGAAAGCGTCCGGTAGCCACCGCCTCGACCATTCGCACGATGTTTCCGGCTCCGTCGAGTCCATAGACCATCGGCAGACGCATCACGCTGACCTTGGTCCGGTGCGCGCGGCCGAATTCGAGCACGCTGTGCTCGGCAGCGAGCTTGGCGCGGCCATAGAGACAGTCCGGCTCGGGTGGCGTGTCGGCGCCGGCCGGCCGGCCGAGCGCGCCTGCGCGATCGCCCATCGCCTTGACGGTGCTGACATAGACCAGCCGTTCGATCGTTGATCCGGTGAGTGCCGCGACCAGATTGGCCGTACCCTCGGCGGTCACGCGCCAGTGATCCGGCGCGTTGTAGAGATCCGGCTCATCGGGACGCGGCGCATAGCTGGCGAGATGGAAAACGGTCTTCAGACCTTCGCCGAGTCCGGCGAGCGTCGCGGCCTCGGTCAGGTCTCCCGCATGTACCGCGACCCGGTCGCTCGGCCACAGTCGTCGCGCGGCCGCAGGCGAGCGGGTGAGGATGGTCACCGGATGCCCGGTTTCGAGCAGGGCCGAGACGAGGCGCCGCCCGACCTGGCCGGTCGCTCCAGTCACCAGGACAGGTCCGAGATGAGCGGCCTGAGTCGTGTTCGTCATGCACGGCTCCTGGAGCCAAGCCGAATCACGACGGCCTTGAGTCCGAAATGAACCCAGATGCCGACGATCACGAACCCGCCGAACAGCCGTGAATACCGCTGCATCTGATGCTTGCGGAAGAAACGCACCATGCCGCGATGTTTGTGACGCTCGACGGCCAGCGGATCGCCGGTGCTACAGGCGCCCTTGTGATGGATCACACTGACGTTCGGTACGAACAGGATCTTCAGCCCGGCGGACTGGAAGCGCACGAACCAGTCGAGATCCTCGCAATGCAGGAAATAGCCCGCGTCGAGCGGGCCGACCTGTTCCAGCGCCCGACGGGTCGTCAGCATGAAGGAACCCGAGATCGCCTCGACCTCGACCGGTTCGGTCGGCAACGGCTGATGGCGTTGGTCCAGACGCCGTCCGGCGGCCGATCGGTTCAGACGATCCAGGCGCAGGAGGCGCTGGAGCGCGATCCAGGGATCCGGGATTGCGCGCCGGCAGGCGACCTGTTCGGTGCCGTCCGGATCGCACACCAGACAGCCGATCATCCCGACCTCGGGGTGGGCGTCGAGAATGGCGATCAGACGTTCGAGCGTATCGGGCGCAACGAGACAGTCAGGGTTGAGGAACAGCAACCGCTCGGCGCGTGCGAGGGGCAGGGCGCGATTGTTGGCGGCGGCAAAGCCGAGATTGGCGCCGTTTTCCAGTATCCGCAGGCGCTCGTCCCGGCCATGTGTCCGTCTCAGTCGTTCCAGGCTGTCGTCGCGCGAGCCATTGTCACTGACGATGACTTCGACCGGAACGCTGGAGGCGAGCGCCGCGCCGACCGCGTCCGTAAGCAATGGACCGGCGTTGTAGTTGACCAGGATGAGGCTGACGGCTGGGACAGGTGAGTGGGACTCGGTCACGCACTGGACTCCGGACTGAAATAGCCTTCCGTCACGACCAATCCGCCGCCGCCAGAGATTCGTATCTCCATGCAGGCGGACGGGTCGTTCGAACCGCGTTCGGCGCCGCCATGTGAACGGGCTGGACGGCGTGGCGGTGTCCTGAACGCAGTTCGAGCACGGATCGGGTTCAGTATTGATTCATGGGGCGGAAGGCCGGAGCAGCCGGCCATTCAGGGTTTGGCGGCTGCGACGGACCTTGCTGGCGTGACTCCAGTTCCTCGATGCGGCGCTTGAGAGCCTCCACCTCACTTGGATCGACCTTGGGCTGTGTCGAGGGCACCGGCGTCTGGGCTGGAACCGCGCCATAGCCGGCCGGCGGCACGCCGAACCCTGGGACGCCATACGGCAGGCCATAGGGTGCTCCATAGACTCCGGGATAGCCATAGCCGCCATAGGGACCGGGCGCATAGGGTCCGCCCCAGTAGGGATCGTCGTAGCGGTCACGATCGCCGCCGAACCAGCGGTTCGGGTTCATCATGTTGCCGAAATTGAAGGCCTGACTCACGGGCGTATAGACCAGGATGGCCGCCACTGTGCTCAAGGCGAGTATGGCGCGTGTTGACTTGGGCTTAACAGACGACACTGACATGAATCCTCCAGATCGGGTTTTTATGGTGTTTTGGAACATCCTGGTCCTGGCTCTGGCGAGGGGCGCCAGGTGGCCGATCCATGTGTCTGTGACCTGTCAGCCGTGCGTATGAGCCGGCTCGTGATGGTGGTGATGATGGTGTCCGGGCGCCGCCATACCCGTCAGGCCCGAGCGGTGCTCACCGTCGCGCTGATGGTTGGGGCGAATCGTACGCCCGAGTTCCAGCCGTGCGCGCTGGGCCTGTAACTCGTCGCGCAGCCAGTGTAGCCAGGGTTCCAGGTCCGCATGGGAGCGTGCCGAGATGCTCTCGAACGGGGCCGTGCTGGCGAGTGCGCGCAGATGGCGCTCGGCGCGTTCGGGGTCGAACTCCGGCATCAGAGGCAGCAGATCGGATTTGGAGCAGAGCACCAGATCGGCAGCGCGGAACATGACCGGATACTTCGCCGGCTTGTCGTCGCCCTCGGGGACCGAAATCAGGATCACATTGCGATGCTGCCCCAGATCAAAACTGGCCGGACAGACCAGATTGCCGACGTTCTCGATGAAGAGCAGGTCGATCTGACTGAGGTCCAGGCGATGCAGTGCCTGATGGACGAGATGGGCGTCGAGGTGACAGGCGCTGCCGGTGGCGATCTGGATCGCCGGGACACCCTTGGCGCGGATGCGCTCGGCGTCGTTCTCGGTCTCCAGATCGCCCTCGATCACGGCGATGCGCAGTTCCGGGCCGAGCGCCTCGATAGTGGCTTCCAGCAGGCGGGTCTTGCCGGCGCCGGGTGAGGACATCAGGTTCAGTGCCAGGACGCCATGATGGTCGAGATGCTCGCGATTGTGCGCGGCCTGGTGGTCGTTTTCGGACAGCAGTCCCTGAAGCACCTCGACGGCCGCCTTGCCGTCCGTGGTTTGGGCATGGCGTCCATCGCCCTGGACGAGGTGTTCGTTACCGGGTGTGATGTTGCAGCCGCAGGTATTGCACATGGATGACTCCCTCCCAGCGAAAGCTGGCAGTGTACGTCATCCGGTATCCAGGGTCAGTCCCTTTGTGAGGTGGGTTGTCGAGTCACTGATGGACGCCTTGCCGTCGGATTCGGGCCTGTGAATGTGCGACATCAGGTTGCTTGATCTCCGGCGCCTACCGACGCCGGCATCCTCCCGAGAGCCTTGCACCCGAACCACGGCTCCCCCATCTCCAATCCGATTGCGCGCCGCGCGCGCCAACCGAAACA
The DNA here is from genome assembly GCF_000025485.1 of Allochromatium vinosum DSM 180. Taxonomy (NCBI): domain Bacteria; kingdom Pseudomonadati; phylum Pseudomonadota; class Gammaproteobacteria; order Chromatiales; family Chromatiaceae; genus Allochromatium; species Allochromatium vinosum. Next base: position 61,546 of record NC_013851.1, read on the forward strand.
GCACAGTCGCCATATGGCCACGAGATCCAACATGACCACTTCCAAGACCTGGACGGCCCGCGCCTGGCTCGGCGCCGTTCTATTGCTTTCAGGAGCCTTTGCCATGGCCACCGAGGAACCGCGTTACCAGATCCTCAAGACGACCGAGGACTACGAGTTGCGCGACTACGAGCCCTATCGCGTCGCCGAGGTCGAGGTTCGGGGCGCCTTCGAGGAGGTCGGCTCACAGGCCTTCAGGATTCTGGCCGGATACATCTTCGGCGACAATCAGGGCGAGGCGAAGATCGCCATGACCGCGCCGGTCAGCCAGCGTCCGGGCGAGATGTCCTCAGGAGCCGATCCAGGCGCCGGCACGCGCCTGGAGATGACCGCCCCCGTCACCCAGCGCCCGGCGGCCGCCGAATCCGACACCTACGTCATCAGCTTTGCGATGCCCGAGTCGTTCACCCTGGAGGCGCTGCCCCGACCCAACAATCCGCGTATCCGGCTGCGCGAGGAACCGGCTGGCCGTGTGGCCGCGCGTCGCTATTCCGGCTCCTGGAGCGAGTCGCGCTACCGCGACGAGGAGCGGCGCCTGCTCGATGCCTTGCAGCGTGACGGACTCCAGCCGCATGGCGTGCCGATCTATGCTCGTTACAACGGGCCGTTTTCACTGCCGATGCTGCGACGCAACGAGATCCTGGTTCCGCTGGCGGGGAGTCCCGATTCCTGATCGGCGACGGCCGAAGACGGCGCCACTACGGCTCACCCGCCCTGAGTCTGTCCTCAGGTTTCGAGCCAGAAGGTGACGGGTCCATCGTTGATCAGGCCGACCTGCATGTCGGCGCCGAAGCGCCCTGTGGCGACTCTGGGATGGGCTTTGCGCGCGCGCTCGACCAGATGATCGAACAGCCGTTGGCCCTCATCGGGCGGTGCGGCCGAGGTGAAGCTCGCGCGCGTGCCCTTCCTGGTGTCGGCAGCGAGCGTGAACTGCGGCACCAGCAGCAGACCGCCGTCGATGTCGCGCAGACTCAGGTTCATGCGATCCTGGGCATCGGGGAAGACCCGATAGCCGAGCAGCCGCTCCAGAAGCCGCTCGGCACGTGCCTCGTCATCCCCACGCTGCACGCCGACCAGCACCAGCAGCCCGCGCTCGATGGACCCGACCGTCTCGCCCGAGACCACCACCCGCGCCTCGCTGACCCGTTGCAGCAGGCCGATCATGCCAGCTCGCGCGCGAAGCGATCGGTCGCCGCCACCAGCGCGCGACGAATCCCCGGCTCGAAGGCCGAATGCCCGGCGTCCGGAACGACCTGCAACTCAGCCGTCGGCCACGCCTGATGCAGCTCCCAGGCCGAGCGCATGGGACAGATGAGATCATAGCGCCCCTGGACGATCACGCCGGGGATCTCGGCCAGCCGATGCGCGTCGCGCAGCAGTTGATCCGGCGCCAGAAAGGCCCCGTTGACGAAATAATGACTCTCGATGCGCGCCAGACTCAGGGCCACGTGCGGATCGGCGAAATGGGCCTGGACGTTGGGATTGGCGAGCAGGGTCGCGGTACGTCCCTCCCAGATCGACCAGGCGCGCGCGGCCTCCAGCCGAACGGCTTCGTTCTCGCCGGTGAGGCGCGCGTGATAGGCGCTGAGCAGATCCGCGTGCTCGTCCTCGGGAATGGGCGCCAGGAAGTCCTCCCAGAAATCGGGAAACGCCCAGTTCGCCCCCTCCTGATAGAACCAGCGGATCTCTTCAGCGCGGCAGAGAAAAATCCCGCGCACCACCAGTGCAGAAACACGTTCGGGATAGGTCTCGGCATAGGCCAGTGCCAGCGTCGATCCCCAGGAACCGCCGAACACCAGCCAGCGCTCGATCCCGAGTTGCTGACGAATCAGCTCCATGTCCGAGACCAGATCCCAGGTGGTATTGGCCATGAGCGAGGCATGCGGCGTCGAGCGCCCGCAGCCGCGCTGATCGAAGAGCACCGCCCGATAGCGCTCGGGATCGAAGAAACCGCGATGCGCCGGCTCGCAGCCCGCGCCCGGCCCGCCGTGCAGAAAGATCGCGGGCACCCCGTCGGGGCGGCCGCATTCCTCCACATAGAGCCGATGGCCGTTGTCGACGATCAGCTCATGGACCGCGAAGGGTTCGGTGATGGGATGGAAATCGGTGGCCTGGGTGTCCATGCGTGCCTCCCTCGGTCAGACCGCCTTGTAGATCGCCGCGCCGTCCTCGCGGAACTCGCGCGCCTTCTCGCGCATCCCTTCCGCGACGGCGGTATCCAGGTTCTCGATGCGCTGATTGGCGGCATAGTCGCGCACGTCCTGGGTGATCTTCATCGAGCAGAAGTGCGGGCCGCACATCGAACAGAAGTGCGCGACCTTGTGCGACTGATGCGGCAGGGTCGCATCGTGATACTCCCGCGCGCGCTCGGGATCGAGCGAGAGATTGAACTGATCCTCCCAGCGAAACTCGAAGCGCGCCTTCGACAGCGCATTGTCCTGGATCTGCGCGCCCGGCAGCCCCTTGGCGAGATCCGCCGCATGGGCCGCGATCTTGTAGGTGATGATGCCCTCGCGCACGTCCTCCTTGTTGGGCAGGCCCAGATGCTCCTTGGGCGTGACATAGCAGAGCATGGCGGTGCCGTACCAGCCGATGTTGGCCGCGCCCATGCCGGATGTGATGTGGTCGTAGGCCGGTGCGATGTCGGTGACGATCGGGCCAAGGGTGTAGAAGGGGGCTTCGAAGCAGTCGGCCAGCTCCTTGGTCACGTTCTCCTGGACCATCTGCAAGGGCACATGCCCCGGTCCTTCGATCATGACCTGGACGTCGTGTTTCCAGGCGACTTGGGTCAGCTCGCCCAGGGTCTCCAGCTCCGCGAACTGCGCCGCGTCGTTGGCATCGGCCAGCGAACCGGGGCGCAGCCCGTCGCCGAGACTGAAGGCGACGTCATAGGCCTTCATGATCTCGCAGATCTCCTCGAAATGGGTGTAGAGGAAGTTCTCCTGATGATGCGCCAGACACCACTTGGCCAGGATCGAGCCACCGCGCGAGACGATGCCGGTGAGTCGGTCGGCGGTCAGCGGCACATAACGCAGCAGGACGCCGGCATGGATGGTGAAATAGTCCACTCCCTGCTCGGCCTGCTCGATGAGCGTATCGCGCACGATCTCCCAGCTCAGTTCCTCGGGCTTGCCGTCGACCTTCTCCAGCGCCTGATAGATGGGCACGGTGCCGATCGGCATGGGCGCGTTGCGCAGGATCCATTCGCGCGTCTCATGGATGTGCTTGCCGGTCGAGAGGTCCATGAGCGTATCGCCGCCCCAGCGCGCCGACCACACCATCTTCTCGACCTCCTCCTCGATCGACGAGGTCAGGGCCGAGTTGCCGATGTTGGTGTTGATCTTCACCCGGAAGTTGCGCCCGATGATCATCGGCTCCAGCTCGGGGTGATTGATGTTGGCCGGGATGATGGCGCGCCCGCAGGCGATCTCGTCGCGCACGAACTCGGGCGTGATAGTCTCGGGGATGGCGGCGCCGAAGGACTGCCCCGGATGCTGGCGCAGCAGCTTGGCGTAACGTGGATCGGCGCGCAGTTCGTCCAGGCGCATGTTCTCGCGGATGGCGACGTATTCCATTTCGGGCGTGATGATCCCCTGACGCGCATAGTGCATCTGGGTGACGTTGCGCCCGGACTTGGCGCGGCGCGGGGTGCGCAGATGCTCGAAGCGCAGATGGGCGAGCTGAGGATCGTTCTGTCGCCCGCGCCCGAAAGCCGAGGTCGGGCCGTCGAGCTGTTCGGTGTCCTCGCGCTCGGCGATCCAGCCCGAACGGATGTCCGGCAGACCGGCGAGCAGATCGATGCGCGCTTCCGGATCGGTATAGGGACCGGAGGTGTCATAGATCAGGATTGGGGGATTCTCCTCCGGTTCCTGATTGGTCTGAGTCGGCGTCAGCGTCACTTCGCGCATCGGCACCCGGATGTCGGGACGCGAGCCGGTCACATGGACCTTGCGCGAGTTCGGAAACGGCCGTGTCACCTCCTCGGAGAGCTGGGCGGTCTTGCGGACGAAGTCGTGCGGGATGGCGCTCATCGGAATTCCTCGGCGGCGGCTGGCTTGGGCGACGCGCGCGGGCGTCTGGGATTGAATCGGGATCGCTGGCGGGTCTGTCTCCAGACCAGGATCTGCCTGAACCGACCTGGAGGCGACAGTGAAGGCAGGGGGAGCGCAGCCGGGTGCCGAGACACCCGAGACCGTGATCGATGGATCGAAGCTCACGCCGGCTTTCCTGCGCCGGCATGATCCGGGTCAGGTTCGAAGGGTCTGCTCTCAGCCCGTGATGCATGATGGCCTCACGGACACCCCCAGCGGCATTTCATGGACTGGGAAGCTAACGAAAGGAGATCGCGATTTCAATAGACATCCGAATCTCTCTACAATTTCCGGGATATCGACTCAATCCGTTTCAGGTGACAGAGCGCCGATGACCCGTACCGGACCCAGTGGTCACGTTTATGTGCTGAGCACACAGACCACGCTGACCGAATCCTTGTGTCCCCTGCTCGAATCGCACGGTGTCCAGCTCGTCCTGTTCGAGACGGTCGAGGCGCTCATGCAGGCCATACTGACGCTCGCTCCCGAGGTCATCGTGCTCGACCTGGGCCTGATTCCGGACGAGCCGGGACTCTCGGGTCTGTGCACGCGGATCGCCGAATCCACTCACCGGCGTCCGAGTCTGATCGGTCTGGCCGCCGGCCAGGAGCGTGGCGAGGAGGCGCTCGTGCGTCGCCTGGCCGCTCGGCGTGCCGGTCTCGCCAGTTATGTGTCCGGCCCCGTCTCGGCACGCCGGCTCGCCAGTCGCATTCTGGCGCTGTGCGGGTTCCTGGAGTCTTCCCGCTACCATATCCTTCTGCTGGTGGAGCATCCCGACGAGGGACGCCGTCTCGCGCTCATGCTGGCGGCCGTCGGCATGAAGACCCTGGTCGTCAGCGATCCGATGAAGCTTCTGGCGCGTCTGATGGTCTTCAAGCCGAACCTGTTGCTGATGGAGATGCAGTTCTCCCAGGTGTCGGGCATCGAATTGGCGGCCATCATTCGCGATGACGATCAGTTCCATGCCCTGCCAATCCTCTTTCTGACCGATGAGACCGATCCGGTGCGGCAACTGTGGGCGCTCAGGGCCGGCGGCGATGGCTTCATCCCCAGACCGGCGCGCCGTGAAACACTGGTCAGTGCGATCGAACAGCAGTTGCGTCTGTCGCGCTGGTTCCAGGACCGTTTCACACTGTCCAACCGCCGCGAGAATGCGCGCGGCTTCCTGCCACGCGATGTCTTCATGTCCCATCTGGAACACCTGCTGCGCACCTGGGTTCCAGGCAGTGAACGACAGGGACTGCTGCTGCTCGATCTGGATGCGGGTCAGACGCTTCTGGAGCGACTGGGCCACGGCGGACTCGAGCGCCTGCTGCGCGAGCTGGAACAGTGTTTGGGACGCCATCTGAACGTGAATGAAGCCGCCACGCGGCTGGACGATTTTCGCTATGCCATCCTGGCGCGGCGCGACGGTTCGGCGAAACTCCAGGCACTGGCTGATCAACTGCATCAACATATCCAGGCGTTCGCATTGCAGGATTCGGCGAACACGCGATCGTTGACGTTGAGCATCGGTGTCGCCTCGCTCAATCCACCGCCGGCGGATCTCCAGTCGCTGCTGTCGCGTGCCGAGCTGGCGGTTCGAAGTGCCGGCCAGGCGGGCGGCGACCGTGTCCATGTCTGGTCGCCCGTCACCCTGGAGAGTGCGACGGTCATGACCGAGACGGTGGTCAGGCGTCTGGTGAAGACCGCGCTACAGCAGGACGGTCTGCGATTGCTGTTTCAGCCGATCCTGCCGGTCGACCCCTATGTCGAGGGGTGTTACGAAGCGCAGATCCGCCTGCACACGCTGGGCGGTGATGAACTCTCGCCGGCCGATTTCCTGGCCGTGGCGGCGCGCGCCGAACTCATGCCGAAGATCGACCGCTGGGTGTTGCAACGCACGTGGCGGACCATGCTGGAACGGCAGGAAGCCGATCAGCCGCCACGGTTGCTGGTGCATCAACACATCACGACTTTGGCGGCGTCCGACTGGTTCGACTGGCTCAGGGCTCAGCAGACCCGGATTGCGCCGCTCAAGACCCGAACTGTGCTGGAGTTCCAGATCGACGAGATTCGGCGCCGGCGCCGTGAGGCGGAATCCATTTTCGGTCGCCTGGCCGAGCAGGGCATCGCGGTATGCGCCGCCACTGTCACGGGCAACGAGGATGAGGCGCTGTTACTCACGCAGCTCGGCGTGAAGCTGGCCAAGTTGACCATCGAGGCCGGTCGGACGGCCGATCCGGCGCGCCTGGGGAACGCGATCCAGGCACTGCGTGCCCAGGGGATCGCCGTGATCGTGCCGGGCATCGACGGTCCGGACGATCTGCGGCGTGTCTGGATGTGTCGGCCGGAATTCATCCAGGGCCACTATCTCCAACTGCCGAGTTCGGACTTGAACTTCGATTTCCAGACCCTGTCACATGAAACCCGATAGTCTGCTCATGAGTACGGCGCTTCACACGGGACGGCTGATCCTGACTCCATCCGATCCGCATCTCGCGCCGGATGTCGATTTGTTGATCGAAGGACTGAGCCGGCCTGGATTCCTGAGTGCTCCATTGATCCTGGAGAATCCACAGCCGGGGGCGGGCGACCGAGCCTTTGCGACTGGCGCCGGCTTCCTGAGTCTACTGACCTTTGCCGGCTGCGCCGTCCGGATTCGCGATGACGTCAGAGCGGGGCGTTTCTCGCATATTCGCATCCCGCCAGTCAGTCAGCATCCAAGGTTGATGGTTGGCCGTAACACGCGCCCACCCCGATGTGTCGGGTGTCGCGCGCCCCTGTCGGGCTGGCGCGCGCTGGTGGAACACTGGGCCACGCATCCGCATGCCGGCGTGCAATGTCCGGCCTGCGGCGAGACACGTCCGCCCTGGCTCTGGGACTGGAAACAGCAAGGAGGATTCGGACGCGCCTTCGTGCAGATCGAAGAGGTCTTTCCGGGTGAGGCAGTGCCGACGCCGATGTTCTTCGAGCAGCTCATTCGGGTCAGTGGGATCGGCTGGCGACATTTCTACATCCAGGATTGAATCAAGCCTGGTATAGGGGCGCCTTAACGTGAAGCCCAGCTCCAAGTCCGCTCGATGAGCGACGACGCCCGGTGAGTCCCGAGCGTCATCGTGGATGCCGTTCGACGGCTGACGACAGCGAGCCGCCGGAATTGCTCCGGCGGCTCGGGAAGCGTTATCGCTCGTTGAGCCACTTACCGATGGCCGGCGTGACTTCTTTCTGCGCCTTGCCGCTGACATAGATGCCGATGTGACCGCCGGGGAAGGCCAGCTCGGTGTAGTCCGGGCTGCTGGTCAGTCCCTTGAGCGCCCTAGAGGCATCCGGCGGCACCAGGTGATCCTGGAGCGCGAAGATGTTGAGCACCGGGCAGGTGATGTCCTTCAGGTCCACTTCCTGTCCGCCCAGCACCACGCCGCCATTGAGGAAGCCGTTGTTCTGGTAGAAGTCCTTGATGAACTGACGGAAGGTCTCGCCGGCCTGATCCGGGCTGTCGAAGATCCATTTCTCCATGCGCAGGAAGTTCTTGACCTTGTCCGGGTCGTCGAGCAGATCAACCATGTTGACGTACTTCTGACCCGTCAGGCTGAAAGGCTTGAGCGACAGGAAGGTCCAGTTCAGCAGCTCACCGGGGATGTTGCCCATGGTGTCGACCGCCAGATCGATGTCGACGTTCTGCACCCAAGCCGAGAGCAAGTTGTCCGGGGTCTTGAAGTCGACCGGCGTGACCATGGTCACGAGGTTGCGCACCTTGTCCGGGTGCAGCGCGCTGTACATCAGGCTGAAGGCGCCGCCCTGACAGATACCGAGCAGATTGACCTTGTCGACGCCGTGGGCCTCGCGCAGATAGTCCACGCAGCGGTCGATGTAGCCGTTGATGTAGTCGTCGAGCGTGAGCGCGCGGTCGGCCTGATCCGGATAGCCCCAGTCGATCAGATAGACGTCCTGGCCGGTGGCCAGCAGTCCCTTGATGGTGGAGCGGTCTTCCTGGATGTCGGTCATGTAGGGTCGGTTGACCAGGGCGTAGACGATCAGGAGCGGCACGGGCTGGGCTTCGGGCGCACCCTCGGGTCGGTCATAGCGATAGAGGACCAGCTTGTCCTCGCTGTAGACGGCCTGCTTGGGGCTGACGCCGGTGTCGATGGCCTCGGCGTTGAGCAGATTCTCCATGCCCTGACCCAGCTTGCGGCTGTAGTCGAGCATCTCCTGGGTGAGTTTGTCCGGCCGGATGTCGATGGGGAACATGATCGCTGTCCTCTGATTCTGTCTGGTGAGCCTGCTGTTCGATCAGCCGCTTGACGCTCAATCGGCCGGATTGGTCTTGGTGGTGCGCCGGCGTGCCGGAGCCTTGGCGGCCGGGGCGGGCGACCGGAGCGCGGTGGCGGGCTTGGTGGCCGGCTCCTCGCCGGCCAGGGCCGCGACGCGACGTTCCAGACTGTGCAGGCTGTGACGCAGGGCCTTGTTCTCGCGACGGGTCTCCTGGAGACGGTCCTGGAGGGTGCGCAGTTCGCTGCGGGTCGGCATGTTCAATGCACCCAGGTTCTCGTCGACCAGGATCGACATGCGCTTCTTGAGCGCCATCTGGGCGTTGACCAGCCGGCCGTGGATGCGGGCGTACTCCGGGGTGGCGACCTCGTCGGCATAGGCGCCTTCGCAGCAGGCGACCCAGTTGTCATAGAGCGCGCGCGCCGAGTCGATGGTTTTGCCGCTGTCGATGACACCCTGGATGTAGGAACCCATGTGCTCGACCGACTTCATGCCGAGCTTGGTGTAGACGTTGGTGTATTCCTGGAGCGCGGCCTGGTACTCCATGGCGCTGCGCATCAGCTCCTGATACTGGCTCTGCTCCTCGCGGGTGTAGCCGAGACCGGGCGCCGAGAGGGCTCGATCAAGACTGTCCTTGAACTGCTCGTGGGGCATGTTGCGCAGCATGTCGCCCGGCATCGGCGACATCGAGGACATCATGCGCTGCCAGTTGTCGAGCGGCAGCTCCCAGAACGACATCAGGCGCTGCATGGTGTTGCCGCCGTCGTCGAGCGAGCCGCTGAAGCGCTTCTGCATGTCTTCGAGCGTCTTGGTCCAGAGCTCCAAGCCGTTGCCGGCGTTGCCCTCGTCGGCGCGTTTGGCGAAGGTGTCGGCGAGACGGAAGAAGTTCTTGCCCTGCTCCATCATCTTCTCCATGAACGAGCGCGACAGATCCGGGGCGGCGGGCGCCATGGCTTTCCACCACTGATCGATGGCCGCCTCCCAGGGCGTGGTGGCCGAACTGGAGGCGCTGTCCAGACCCATGGCCTTGCGGCTCATGTCGGTCCAGTTGTCCCAGTACTTGCGTTGCAGTTCGAGCCAATCGTCATTGAAGAAATTAGTGTTGCTCATGGACGTACCCTCCTCGTGGCGCGTGGTGTTGGGCGAACGGTATCATGCGGATTTGTGCACTGCAACAAAGATGCGTAGAATCCACAGGCCGCGACCCCATATCGGGGACGCCCGTCCATTTCCAATCAGAATCCAGAGGACATCCACGCCATGAACGAGAACATCGTCATCGTCGACGCCGGCCGCAGTGCCATCGGAACCTTCAGCGGCAGTCTGTCGTCACTCTCGGCCACCGAAATCGGCACCGCCGTGCTCAAGGGGCTGCTGGCGCGTACCGGACTCGCGCCGGAACAGATCGACGAGGTGATTCTCGGCCAGGTGCTGACCGCCGGCGTGGGCCAGAACCCCGCCCGTCAGACCACGCTGAAGGCCGGTCTGCCGCACTCGGTTCCGGCCATGACCATCAACAAGGTCTGCGGCAGCGGTCTGAAGGCGGTGCATCTGGCGATGCAGGCCATCGCCTGCGGGGATGCCGACATCGTGATCGCCGGCGGTCAGGAGAGCATGAGCCAGTCCTCGCACGTCCTGCCGCGTTCGCGCGACGGTCAGCGCATGGGCGACTGGTCGATGAAGGACACCATGATCGTCGACGGTCTCTGGGATGCCTTCAACAACTACCACATGGGCACGACCGCCGAGAACATCGCCCAGAAGTACGGCTTTACGCGCGAGCAGCAGGACGCCTTCGCCGCCGCCTCGCAGCAGAAGACCGAGGCCGCGCAGAAGGCCGGTCGCTTCCAGGACGAGATCATTCCGATCGAGATTCCGCAGCGCAAGGGCGATCCGAAGGTGTTCGATGCCGACGAGTTCCCGCGTCACGGGACCACGGCCGAGAGTCTGGGCAAGCTGCGTCCGGCGTTCTCCAGGGACGGCAGCGTCACGGCGGGTAACGCCTCCGGCATCAACGACGGGGCGGCCATGGTCGTGGTGATGAAGGAGTCCAAGGCCAAGGAACTGGGTCTGAAGCCGATGGCGCGTCTGGTGGCCTTCGCCAGCGCCGGTGTCGATCCGGCGATCATGGGGACGGGTCCGATCCCGGCGTCGACCAAGTGCCTGGAGAAGGCCGGCTGGACCCCGGCGGATCTGGATCTGATCGAGGCCAACGAAGCCTTCGCCGCGCAGGCCATGTCGGTCAACCAGGACATGGGCTGGGATCTGTCCAAGGTCAACGTCAACGGCGGCGCCATCGCCATCGGTCATCCGATCGGCGCCTCCGGTGCGCGTGTGCTCGTGACCCTGCTCTATGAGATGCAGAAGCGCGACGCCAAGAAGGGTCTGGCGACGCTGTGCATCGGCGGCGGCCAGGGCGTGGCGCTGGCGGTCGAGCGGATGTGAGCCGTCGTCCGCCGGTCTGAATCGCCGGCGGACCGAGCCTCCTGAATCGCTCCAGGCACTGAACGCCCTGCCGATCCCGGATCGGTGGGGCGTTTGCGCGCTTGGGGTAGACTTGCCGAACGACCAGCCGAACCGCCCGGGTGCCCATGAACAGCGAGCGCATCATCAAGAAGTATCCGAACCGCCGCCTCTACGACACCGAGGTCAGCCGCTATATCACCCTCGCCGATGTGCGCGATCTGGTGATGAGCGGACAGCCCTTCCGCGTCCTCGACAGCGCCAACGACAGCGATATCACCCGTTCCATCCTGCTCCAGATCATGCTGGAGGAGGAGACCGGCGGTCAGCCGCTGTTCAGCGCCAACATGCTGGCCCAGATCATCCGCTTCTACGGCGGCACCCTTCAGGGCACCTTCGCCCGCTATCTGGAATCTTCACTCGACCTGTTCGCCAAGCAGCAACAGGAAGTGACCAAGGCACTCACCGACAATCCCTTCGGGACGGTGACACGCCTGACTCAGAAGAACGTCGAGATCTGGGCTGATCTCCAGGACGAACTCATGCGCGCGGCTGGCTTTCCGGTCGCGCCGCGCAAGAAAAAAGAATAATGAGGATTGCGAAAATTGCGCTTGACGGCCGTCGGTCACAGCTTTATTGTGCAATGCAACATTGCTGCACTGCACAAACCTTACGGAGAGATGATCATGAACACCACCGACAGCCTCAAGACCGTCAACGAGTGGACCAACAAGAGCGTCGAGCGCATGACCAGCTTCGGTGAGCTGAACGTGCGTCTGTTCGAGAAGCTGGCCGCCCGTCAGATGGACGCCGTGAACCTGTACATGGATCACAGCATGCGCCTGATGAAGCTGGCCACCGAGTCCAAGGGTTACAATGACCTCTTCAAGGGTCAGGTCGACGCTACCAAGGAACTGAGCGAGCGCGTCATGGCCGAGAGCAAGGCCACCATGCAGTTCTTCGGCGATGCCCGCGACGAATACCGCGTGTGGTTCGAGAAGAGCCTGAACGACGTCAGCGAAGATCTGCGCAAGAGCGTCGCCGTCTAAAGACGCCGACCTCTGGGCCATCGCGATCCAGGGATGGATCGCCATTGGTCATGCTTCCGGATCGGCCGGGAGCACGCCCAATGGAACCAACGCTTCACCTTGCCTGCCGCTTGGTAGTAAAGTGGCCTTGAAGTTCGACGACACTGTTCAACGTTCTCAATAATTCCAAAGATTCCTGGAGGAACCCCATGGCTCGTATCGCACTCGTCACCGGCGGCATCGGCGGCATCGGCACTTCGATCTGCACACGCCTGGCAAAGGATGGCTGCACCGTCGTGGCGAACTGCCATCCGTCCGAGGCGGCCGCCGCCGAAGAGTGGAAGCAGGCCCGTGCCGCCGAGGGGTTCGACATCGCCGTCTTTACCGCTGACGTGTCCTCGTTCGACGACAGCGCGCGCATGGTTCGCGAGATCACAGAGCAGGTCGGTCCCATCGACATCCTGGTCAACTGTGCCGGCATCACCCGCGACAAGACCTTCAAGAAGATGGAGCAGGCGCACTGGGAGGCCGTGATCAACGTCAACCTCAACAGCGTCTTCAACGTCACCCGTCAGGTGTGGGACGGGATGCTGGAGCGCGGCTTCGGGCGTATCATCAACATCTCGTCGGTCAACGGTCAGCGCGGCCAGTTCGGTCAGGCCAACTATTCCGCCGCCAAGGCCGGTATGCACGGCTTCACCATGGCTCTGGCTCAGGAGGGTGCGTCCAAGGGCGTGACCGTCAACACCATCTCGCCCGGCTATGTCGAGACGGCCATGACCCTGGCGATGAACGACGATGTGCGCAACAGCATCATCAGCGGTATTCCGATGCGTCGCATGGCTCAGCCTGATGAGATCGCCGCCGCCATCGCTTTCCTGGCCGGCGACGAGAGCGGTTATATGACGGGCGCCAATCTGCCGGTCAACGGCGGTCTGTTCATGCATTGATTTAGATCATACCGGGCCGAATACGAAACACTGACAATGGCCCGGTGTTTCAGGATCTCACCGAGTCCTCCTCGTCTCTCTCATCATGAGACGTTTACAGCCCGGCGCCAGCCGGGCTTTTTTTTGTGTAGAATCGAATCGCCCATCCGATGAACGCTGTGATGACCGACGTACGCGATCTGATCCGCTACTGCGATGACGTGCTCGACGCGGCGCGCTTCGCCGACTATGCGCCGAATGGTTTGCAAGTGGAGGGCGAACGGCCGCTCCAGCGGCTGGTGTCGGGCGTGACGGCCAGCGCCGCGTTGATCGAGGCCGCGATCGCGGAGCACGCCGACGCCATTCTGGTCCATCATGGCTGGTTCTGGAAGAACGAGAATCCCTGCCTGATCGGCATCAAGGGGCAGCGCGCAAGGACATTGCTCAGCGCGGGTGTGAGTCTGATCGCCTATCATCTGCCGCTCGATGCCCATCCCGAACTCGGCAACAATGCCACACTCGGTCGCCGGCTCGATTTCATCGACATGGAACCGACCGCACTGGCCAATGGTCTGCTGTGGGTCGGTCGATTGGCTCAGCCCATGACGCCTGCGTCCTTCACGGAGCATGTCTCGCAACGGCTTGCACGCCCGGCGCTGCGGGTTGGGCGCGAGACGGGATCAATCGAACGCGTGGCGTGGTGTACGGGCGGCTGTCAGGGTTATATCGAACAGGCCGCCAGCCTCGGCGTCGACGCCTTCCTCAGCGGCGAACTCTCCGAGCAGACCACGCATCAGGCGCGTGAACTGGGGCTTTGTTATCTGGCCGCTGGCCATCATGCCACCGAACGCTATGGCGTTCAGGCACTTGGCAAGCATCTGGCCGAACGCTTTGGGCTGTGGCATCGATTCGTCGAGATCGACAATCCAGCGTGACGGGCGTCCGGCGTGGCGCTGTTGGGGGTGGTCGTATTCGCACCGTCCTTGACCAATCCCGCTGAAATCACGGAGAATGCGCGGTCGATTTTGCATCGATCGTCCTATTCTCAAAATTTTCCACCTGAAGTTTCATCCAAGCTGCGTGGGGCTTCGCCTGGGGCTTGCCGTGGGCGATGCTTGCATCAGCCGGGGGATATTGGCCTATGAGCGCGCAAGGCGTGAACAAAATGAGGCGACGAGTGCTCGTTGCCGCGACCAGCGTGGTCGGTGCCGTTGGTGCCGGCTACGCGCTCGTCCCGTTCGTCGCATCGATGAATCCGAGTGCCCGTGCTCGGGCGGCCGGTGCACCAGTCGAGGCGGACATCAGCAAACTGGAGCCGGGCGCCCTCCTGCGCGTCAAGTGGCGCGGTAAGCCGGTATGGGTGGTGCATCGCTCGCCCGAGATGCTGGCAGCGCTGTCCAGTAATGATCCCAAGCTGGTCGACCCCACCTCCGAAGTGCCCCAGCAGCCGGACTACTGCAAGAACCCGACGCGCTCGATCAAGCCCGAGTATCTGGTCGCCATCGGTATCTGCACCCATCTGGGTTGCTCGCCGACCTATCGCCCCGAGTTCGGACCCGATGACCTGGGTTCCGACTGGAAGGGCGGCTTCCACTGTCCCTGTCACGGCTCGCGGTTCGACCTGGCGGCGCGCGTGTTCAAGAACGTCCCGGCGCCCACCAATCTGGTGATCCCGAAGCACGTTTATCTCAACGACACCACCATCCTCATTGGTGAGGATCGAGGGAGCGCCTGATGAGTGCTGAAAAGACCGAAAACCTCAGTTGGATCGACAAGCGATTCCCGCTGTCGGAGACCTGGCGTAACCATCTCTCCGAATACTATGCTCCGAAGAACTTGAACTTCTGGTCGTTCTTCGGCTCGCTGGCCATCCTGACGCTGGTCATCCAGATCGTCACGGGCGTGTGGCTGGCCATGAGCTACAAGCCGGATGCCGGTCTGGCCTTCGCCTCGGTCGAGTACATCATGCGTGATGTCGACTGGGGCTGGCTGATCCGCTACATGCATTCGACCGGCGCCTCGATGTTCTTCATCGTCATCTATCTGCACATGTTCCGCGGGCTGCTGTGGGGTTCCTACCGCAAGCCGCGCGAGCTGCTGTGGATGATCGGTGTCGTCATCTATCTGGTGATGATGGCCACCGCCTTCTTCGGTTATCTGCTGCCTTGGGGTCAGATGTCCTATTGGGGCGCGCAGGTCATTGTCAACCTGTTCGCGGCGGTTCCGGTCGTCGGTGAGGATCTCTCGGTCTGGGTGCGCGGCGACTTCGTCATCTCCGACGCGACCCTCAACCGCTTCTTCGCCTTCCACTTCCTGCTGCCTTTCCTGCTCGCCGGGCTGGTGTTCCTGCACATCGTCGCTCTGCATCACGTCGGTTCCAACAACCCCGACGGCATCGAGATCAAGGAAGGCCCCAAGGGCAACCGCTGGAGCGACAAGGCCCCGGCCGACGGCATCCCCTTCCATCCCTATTACACCGTCAAGGATCTGATGGGCGTGGTGGTGTTCCTGGCCATCTTCGGCTACGTCATGTTCTTCAACCCGACCATGGGCGGGTTGTTCCTGGAGGCGCCGAACTTCCAGCCGGCCAACCCGATGCAGACCCCCGCGCACATCGCGCCGGTCTGGTACTTCACGCCCTTCTACGCCATGCTGCGCGCGGTGCCGCCCATGTATGGCTCGCAGTTCCCCGGCGTTGTGGTGATGTTTGCGGCCATCCTGATCCTGTTCGTGCTGCCCTGGCTCGACCGTAGCCCGGTGAAGTCGATGCGCTACAAGGGACCGATCTTCAAGTGGGCGACCGGCATCTTTGTCGTCTCCTTCGTGGCCCTGGCCTGGTTGGGCATCCAGCCGGCGTCCGATTTCTACACCCTGCTGTCGCAGATCTTCACCGTGCTGTATTTCGCCTACTTCCTGCTGATGCCGATCTACAGCTCGCTGGACAAGACCAAGCCCGTTCCTGAGAGGGTGACATCATGAGAAAGCTGATCCTGGCCACCTTCTTGCTCCTGGCGCCTACGGCCCTGCTGGCCTCCGGCGGGGGCGAGCACTTGGAATCCGCCAACATCGATCTGCGCGATCAGGCCTCCTTGCAGCGCGGCGCCAAGTACTTCATGAATTACTGCACGGGTTGTCACTCGCTGCAGTACATGCGCTACAACCGTCTCGCCAAGGATCTTGGCATCGACGAGATCGCACTGCGTCAGAACCTGCTCTTCGGCGACGCCAAGCCGGGCGACCTCATCACCAAGGCCATGACCGACGATGATGCGCTCAAGTGGTTCGGCGTGGTTCCGCCGGATCTGACGCTGGTGACGCGCTGGCGCTCGCCGGATTGGGTCTACACTTATCTCAAGAGCTTCTATCTGGACGACACGCGCCCCTATGGCGTCAACAACGTGCTCTTCCCGCTGGTTGGTATGCCGCACGTCCTGGGTGATCTCCAGGGACGTCAGGAGGCCGTCATGGAGCCGTCGCACGAGCCAGGCGGCGAGCCGACCATCAAGGGTGTGAAGCTGGTCGAGGAAGGCGGACTGTCGCCGCAGGAATACGACACCATGGTGCGGGACATCACCAACTTCCTGACCTATGCGGGTGAACCCTTCCAGCTCGAACGTGAGCGCATCGGTCGTTATGTGCTCCTGTTCCTGGGCTTCCTGTTCATCCTGGCCTATCTCCTCAAGAAGGAGTATTGGAAGGACGTCCACTGATCGGACGCCACGGCGGCGGTCTAGGACTAGACCGCCGCTTTCGTTCCCGCCTTGTCAATCGGTACTGCAATGACCCTCTATTCCGATCCTACCTGTCCCTATTGTCATCGGGTCAGAATGGTCCTGGCCGAGAAAGGAATCGCGGTCGACGTGGTGGACGTCGATGCCAAGGCCCTGCCCGACGAGGTGATGGACTTCAACCCCTATGGGACGGTCCCGACCTTTGTCGATCGCGATCTGCGTCTCTATGAGTCGCGGATCATCATGGAATATCTCGACGAGCGCTTCCCCCATCCGCCGCTGCTGCCGGTCGATCCGGTCTCGCGCGCGAATGCACGGCTGTTCATGTACCGCGTCGATCGCGACTGGTATTCGCTCATGGGCCGCATCCTCCATGGCGAGGGCGGCGAGGTGGAGCAGGCGCGCAAGGAACTGCGCGAGAGCCTGACCGCCACCGCGCCCGTGTTCGGGGCCCACGCCTTCTTCATGAGCGAGGAGTTCTCGCTGGTGGACTGCTGTGTCGCGCCGCTGTTGTGGCGTCTGCCGGTACTCGGCGTCGAACTGCCCAAGCAGGCCGATCCGATCCGGGTCTACATGAAGCGGATCTTCACCTGGGAAGCCTTCCGTCGCAGCCTCACCGAGGCCGAAAAAGAGATGATCGCGGATATCCGCCGATGAACGACACCACCGATGACCGCATGACATCCAGCAAGCCCTATCTGGTCCGGGCCATCTACGAATGGATCCTGGACAATCAGATGACACCGCATCTGGTGGTGGACGCGGATTTCCCCGACACGCGCGTGCCGATGGAGTTCGTCGCCGACGGGCGCATCGTGCTCAATATTGCACCGGGCGCGGTGCGCGGACTGGTCATCGGCAACGAGTGGATCGAGTTCGGGGCGCGCTTCGGCGGCACGGCGCGCGAGGTGCTGGTGCCGACCGAGGCGGTCGTCGGTATCTTCACCCGCGAGAACGGGCAGGGCATGGTCTTTCCCGACCCAACGTATCCCGAGCCGACCCAGGCGGCCAACGCGCCAGCCGCTTCCGGTCCCAGGTTGACGTCATTGCCCAATACCCAGGGTAGCGCGGGCGACAAGCCCTCACCCGATCGTCCCAAGGGTAAGAAGGGTGCTCCGACGCTCAAGGTCGTCAAGTAAAGCGCGACCTCTCCCCGCATTCGAGCGGTATGGTGGCGCCCGTAGCCTTTGCCTTCAGGCGTCCGACACCTGTTCGGGCAACCCGAAGCTCAGATCTTCCAGGTGCAGTCCGCGCATCACGATATAGCCCTGGCGCCGTCCCATGCCTTCTTCACTGAAGTCGAAGCGATAGACACGCCGCAATCGCACGCCCTCTGAACGCCAGCTCAGTCCGAGCCGGCGCAGGGCCACGGCCTGATCGAGGAATTGCAGCTCGCGCTGCCGGCAGGCGGCCTGACAGATTCCGATCGCGATCTCGCGTGCGCGCAGACTGTCGAGCCAGAACCAGCCGAGCAGCAGCAACAGGCAAACGGTGAGCAGATGACTCATCGCTTGAAGGCGGGCAGGCCGGATTCGAGCCACCAGGTCTTTTTCTCGGCGTCATAGCGCCAGAGCTGGCGATCCTTGAGCTGCTTGACGACCTGCCGGTCCTCATAGAGATAATCGATGGCCACGACCTGGGTAGCCGTCTCCGACTCGGCGTTCATCACCGGCGGCTGAATCACGTCATACCCCGTCAGACGCAGACCCTCAAGGATTTCGGGTGGGATGGCTTCGTCGCGCCGGTCAGGGGGGAGATAGCTGTAGGCGTTCTCGAAATATCCCCAACGCAGCGCATTCTGATAGCCGTTGGTCGCATTCTGGAGCGTATCCGTCATCCGATCCTGTTTGACTGGATTGCAGCCGACCAGCATCGCGACCGCCAGTGCCCCGGCGATCACGGATTGCAAGCGACGGTCGGCGGACGGCAGGGCGATCGAGTGGATCCGGAACGGTCCAATGGCTGTGGTGCTCATGGCGGCTCGGCGTCGACTGAAAAAGGCTGGACGGTATCGCTGAGAGCGACGTTCGGGCGCGATGATACGGCATGGGTGCGATCCGGACCAAGGCTCGGCGACGATGCTGCTCCAGCGGCTCGGTTTGGGAAACGCGCCCGAGTCTCGGTATGATGCCCGCCCTTTGTCCAATACGAGTCACGAGAAACCATGGCCGATTCGATGGAACCACGGCGCGATCTGGTGATCGATGGGGTCGAGCTGACGGTGCTCGGCACGGCCCACGTCTCGCGCGCCAGCGCCGATCAGGTACGCAAGCTGATCCAGTCCGGCGACTACGACAGCGTGGCCGTCGAGCTGTGCCGCAGCCGTTTCAATGCCCTGATGGACCCGCGCACCCTGGCGCAGATGGATCTGTTCTCGGTCATCCGCCAGAACCGCGTCTATATGGTTGTGGCCAACCTGGTGCTCGCCGCCTATCAGCAACGGCTCGCCGATCAGTTCGGCATCGAGCCGGGCGCCGAGCAACGCACGGCACTGCGCTTGGCCAAGGATCAGGGGCTGAATCTGCTGCTCGTCGATCGCGAGATCGGCATCACGCTCAAGCGCATCTCGGCCAATCTCGGCTGGTGGAAGCGCTATGGGCTGTTCGCCGGATTGTTGGCGGCCATGGTCAGCTCCGACGAAGTGACCGAGGAGGAGGTCGAACGGCTCAAGGAGGGCGACGTGCTCGAAACGGCCTTCGCCGAGTTTGCCGCCGAGCGTCGGGATCTCTATGTCCCCCTGATCGAGGAGCGCGACCGCTACATGGCCGCCAGGCTGCGGCGTGAGCTGGCGCGCGTCGGGGCCAGGCGCGCTCTGGTCGTGATCGGCGCTGGTCATCTCAAGGGTGTGACTGAGGCGCTGGAGACCGACCGCACCGATCCGGCCGAGGTGCTCGGCGATCTCGAACGGGTGCCGCCGCCGAGTCGCTGGCCGGCTGTGTTCGGCTGGACGCTGTTGATCCTGATCCTGGCCGGCTTCGGCTATGGGTTCGCCGTCAGTCCCGAGCTGGGGCTGGATCTGCTGATCGGTTGGGCGCTGATCACGGGCGGACTCTCGGCGCTCGGCACCCTGCTTGCTGCCGGGCATCCGCTCACCATCTTATCGGCTTTCCTCGCCGCCCCCCTGACGACGCTCAACCCCGCCATCGGTGCCGGGATGATCACGGGTGCCGTCGAACTCTATCTGCGCAAGCCCAGCGTGGGTGAGTTCAGCCGTCTGCGCTCCGACGTGGCCACCTGGACCGGCTGGTGGCGCAACCGGGTCTCGCGCGTGCTGGTCGTCTTCGTCCTGAGCAGTCTGGGAGCCGGGATCGGAACCTATGTGGCCGGCCTGCACATCGCCGAGCGGCTGATCCGCGCCGGTGGGTGACGCGGCCATCGCCGGTCGACGGCTCAAACGGAGGTGCTCAGATAAGGCTCGATATAGGCGCGTCTGAACTGCTGACAGCGGTCGACGTATTCACGCGCGCTCTTGGGCATGGGCACGCGCGCGCGTACGATGAAGCTGATCAGGTCGGTGCCATCACGCAGTAGCCGCGAACCCTCGACCGCCTCGCGCACATCGACGGCGTCGTGGACAGCGGGCATGATCGGTTCGACGTTGCGCACCCGGTCGCTGGCGACGACATAGGTCGGCCAAACGTCGAAGACCTCCGGATCGGTGCGCAGGATTTCGCACTTACGCTTGGCTGTCACATTGAGTTCGTCGAGCCGTGAGTCAAGTCCGAGGATCTGACGGCTGCCGGCGAAGGTCGCCTTCATGGCCCCAGTGATGCGGTCGATGTCGTGCATGGTCATGGCGATCTTGAGGTAGCGACTCGAATAGAAGGCCTCGATCGGCATCGAGAACGCCTTGAACGGCTCGCCCCATAGCTCGTCGATACCCTCGTCGCCGCTGCGGTGGCGCACCATCTTGCCCAGTTCGAGCGCCTCGATCAGACAGTGGCCGCACTCACGCATCAGCGCATGGTCGGGCGCGATCTCGACCCCGGCCGTTTGCAGATCGACTAGGCTATGGAAGATGTCGGCGGCGCGGTTGAAGAGCGCGCCGGCCAGCATGGCGCCGTTGACGCGCTTGCGCTCGGTGTCGGTCTCGGCCTCGTAGGCGGCGCGTGCTTCCTTGAGCCGCGAGCCGGGGATGTTGATGCCATGCTCGACATGGTTGAACAGGCGGCGCGTGAGCACCTGGATGAGCTGGCGCCGCACTTCGAAACTGTCGGGCGGCGGTTCGTAATATTTGATCCAATAGCCGTCATAGTAGACGCGTATGACGCCATCGATCTTGCGTTTACTGCCGTTGAGAGGGGACTGATACATGCCGCGCATCAATGTCCGGAACCATGGAAGAGGCTAGTGTAGGCCATGATGAGCTGTGATACGCGTCTGGAGCGCGTGACGGACGCGACCCTGTGACCTGTGTCATGGCGTGTCGTTCGAGTCGGAGTGCCGTTCAACATCGCCGGGTATTCAATCATGCAATCCAAGGACCGTTTCACTGCGATCATTCTGGCGCTGCTCGTCTGGGGATTCGCCGGGGCGCTGTTCGGCGCACTCTTTGCCGGCCTGCATCAAATCCTGCTGGTACTGGGGCTGGCGGGGTGGCTGCCGCTGGTGATCGCTGCGGCCGCGGCCGCCATGACGACCACGGCCTTTTATAGCGCGATGCCGATCGCGCTGGTAGGCTGCATGGCCGGTGTCCTGGCTTCGATCGGGTATTTGATCGTCATCGGGCACGACATCGACTTGGTGATGATCGCCAGTCTCGCCGGTGGAGCCGGCATGCTGGCCGGTGGATTCTATTCCTGGATGGTCGCGGGCGGTAGCCGTCCACTGGCCGAGACGCTCACCGGGTTGTTCGCGGGGCTGCTGGCGGGAGGGCTGTTGAGTCTGGTGCTCGGGTTTGTGGCCGAGCCGGTCGGTGTGTTCGTGCTGGCCGCCGGCGTGGTCGCGTTGGTCGGCGCCCTGTTCGAGATCTCCGAGCGCTGGCTGGTCAGGCTCGGTATCGCTTGGCTGCCGGGTGTCGTCTCCGCGCCGCTGGTGGCGGGGCTGGTCGCCGCCGTCGTGGCCGGGAGCGTCTGGATTCTCGGCAGCACTACGGCGACTGTGCTGGATACACGCACCCAGCAGGCCATCGCCGAGGTTTTGAACGATATCCCACCGGGTCTCTTGGGTGGGATGCTCGGTGGCGCCCTGAGCGGCATGGTGCTCGAACTCTTCGGGTTTCGTCTCGAAGACGATATCTGAGCGATGCCCCGCAGCGCTGGCTTAAAAAATTGATTTTCTTATATTAAACCCTGTTTGGGCGATATGGGATAATGTTGATTTCCGGTCCGGATCTCGGTTCGGACGGTATGCCCGTCTTCAACATCAAAGAGAGGAAACGCGCATGGTTCAGCTATTGATTGGCATCGCAATCGGAATCGTGATCGGCTGGAATTGGTCACAGCCGGCTTGGGCACGTGGTCTCCAGGCCCGTTTCGTCAAGCTGGTGCATGTCCCTGAAAAACACGACTGAGCCGTGTCCCGACCTGACAAGTCCTACTCGCCGCGCGCGACCCTGGATTCGGTCGCGGTCACGAGCGGTTTGGATGAAGCCGTTCAGTGATTTCACATCAAAAAACTAGAGCATCGATGAATACCACCAACCGCAAGCCCCTGCCTGGAACCGATCTGGACTATTTCGACGCCCGCGCCGCGATTGAAGCGATCGCGCCCGGCGCCTACGACAGACTGCCCTATACCGCGCGCGTGCTGGCCGAGAATCTGGTCCGGCGCTGTGATCCGGCGATCCTGAGCGATTCGCTCCGGCAGATCGTCGAGTGCAAGCGCGAGCGCGATTTCCCCTGGTTCCCGGCGCGCGTGGTCTGTCATGACATCCTGGGCCAGACCGCGCTGGTCGACCTGGCCGGGTTGCGCGATGCCATCGCCGATCAGGGCGGCGATCCGGCCAAGGTCAATCCGGTGGTGCCGGTGCAGCTCGTCGTCGACCATTCGCTGGCGGTCGAGTGCGGTGGCTATGATCCGGATGCCTTCGCCAAGAACCGCGCCATCGAGGATCGGCGCAACGAAGATCGCTTCCACTTCATCGAGTGGACCAAGCTGGCGTTCGACAATGTCGACGTGATCCCGGCCGGCAACGGCATCATGCACCAGATCAACCTGGAGCGGATGAGTCCGGTGATCCAGGCGCGTGACGGCGTGGCCTTCCCCGATACCCTGGTCGGCACCGACAGCCACACCCCGCACGTCGATGCGCTGGGCGTGATCGCCGTCGGCGTCGGCGGGCTGGAGGCCGAGAACGTGATGCTGGGCCGCGCGTCCTGGATGCGTCTGCCCGAGATCATTGGCGTCGAGCTGACGGGTAAGCCGCAACCGGGCATCACCGCGACCGATGTGGTCTTGGCCCTAACCGAGTTCCTGCGCAAGGAGAAGGTCGTCGGCGCTTATCTCGAATTCCACGGCGAAGGGGCGGCAGCGCTGACCATTGGGGACCGCGCCAGCATCTCCAACATGTGCCCCGAGTATGGCGCCACGGCGGCGCTCTTCCACATCGATGCTCAGACCATCGACTATCTGCGACTGACCGGCCGCGACGATGCGCAGGTGAAGCTGGTCGAGACCTACGCCAAGCAGACCGGACTCTGGGCCGAGACGCTGAAGAACGCGCAGTACGAGCGCACCCTCAAGTTCGACCTGTCGAGCGTGGTCCGCAACCTCGCCGGCCCGTCCAATCCGCATGCGCGCGTGGCGACCGCCGATCTCGCCGCCAAGGGCATCGCCGGCCAGTGGGACGAGGTTCCGGGTCAGATGCCGGATGGCGCCGTCATCATCGCCGCCATCACCAGTTGCACCAACACCAGCAATCCGCGCAACGTCATCGCGGCTGGACTCCTGGCGCGCAACGCCAACCGGCTCGGACTGACGCGCAAGCCCTGGGTCAAGAGCTCGCTCGCGCCCGGTTCCAAGACTGTCCCCCTGTACCTGGAGGAGGCCGGGCTGCTGTTGGAGCTGGAACAGCTCGGCTTCGGCATCGTCGGTTTCGCCTGCACCACCTGCAACGGCATGTCCGGCGCGCTCGATCCCAAGATCCAGCAGGAGATCATCGACCGCGATCTCTATGCGACCGCCGTGCTCTCGGGCAACCGCAACTTCGACGGCCGCATCCATCCCTATGCCAAGCAGGCGTTCCTGGCCTCGCCGCCGCTGGTCGTCGCCTATGCCATCGCCGGCACCATCCGCTTCGACATCGAGAAGGACGTGCTCGCCGTGGCCGACGGGCGTGAGATCCGGTTGAAGGACATCTGGCCGTCGGACGAAGAGATCGACGCCGTCGTTGCCGCCAGCGTCAAGCCGGAGCAGTTCCGGCAGGTCTACGAGCCGATGTTTGCTGTCCGGGCCGAGACCGGCGAGAAGGTCAGCCCGCTCTACGACTGGCGTCCGCAGAGCACTTACATCCGCCGTCCGCCGTATTGGGAAGGGGCGCTGGCCGGTGAGCGGACGCTGAAGGGCATGCGTCCGCTGGCCGTGCTGCCGGACAACATCACCACCGACCATCTCTCGCCGTCCAACGCCATCCTGCCCAACAGCGCGGCGGGTGAGTATCTGGCGCGCATGGGTCTGCCCGAGGAGGACTTCAACTCCTACGCCACCCATCGCGGCGACCATCTGACCGCCCAGCGCGCGACCTTCGCCAATCCCAAGCTCATCAACGAGATGGCCGTGGTCGACGGTCAGGTCAAGCAGGGTTCGCTGGCGCGGGTCGAGCCGGACGGCACGGTCATGCGCATGTGGGAAGCGATCGAGACCTACATGAACCGCAACCAGCCGCTCATCGTCATCGCGGGCGCCGACTATGGTCAGGGTTCCTCGCGCGACTGGGCGGCCAAGGGCGTGCGTCTGGCCGGGGTCGAGGTCATCGTCGCCGAGGGCTTCGAGCGTATCCACCGCACCAACCTGATCGGCATGGGCGTGCTGCCGCTGGAGTTCAAGCCGGGCGTGAACCGCAAGACGCTCGGCATCGACGGCACTGAGACCTATGACGTCATCGGCGAGCGCCGTCCGCGCGCCGATCTGACCCTGGTCATCCAGCGCAAGAACGGCGAGCGCGTCGAGGTGCCCGTAACCTGTCGGCTCGACACCGCCGAAGAGGTCTCGATCTACGAGGCCGGCGGCGTGCTGCAACGTTTCGCCCAGGACTTCCTCGAATCGACCAAGGCGGCTTGAGAGCCGCGCCCCTCTCTCCGCGTGAGAGAGGGGACACAGCGCCACAGTGTTGCGGAATCCCATTCAATGAGCCACACACCCCAAATCAAGATCCCCGCCACCTACATGCGTGGCGGGACCAGCAAGGGCGTCTTCTTCCGTCTGAAAGACCTGCCAGAGTCCTGCCAGACACCGGGCGCGGCGCGCGATGCGCTACTGCTGCGTGTCATCGGCAGTCCCGACCCCTACGGCAAACAGATCGACGGAATGGGCGGGGCGACCTCCAGCACCAGCAAGACCGTCATCCTCGCCAAGAGCAGTCGGCCGGACCACGATGTCGACTATCTCTTCGGTCAGGTGTCGATCGACACCGCCTTCGTCGACTGGAGCGGCAATTGCGGCAACCTGTCGGCGGCGGTCGGCTCGTTCGCCATCGCCTCCGGATTGGTCGATGCCGACCGCCTCCCGCAGAATGGCCTGGCGACCGTGCGGATCTGGCAGGCCAACATCGGCAAGACCATCATCGCGCACGTCCCCATCACCGATGGTGCCGTGCAGGAGACCGGCGACTTCGAGCTCGACGGCGTGACCTTCCCGGCCGCCGAGGTGCAGCTCGAATTCCTCGATCCGGCCGATGAGGGTGAAGGGGAGGGCGGCGGTTCCATGTTCCCGACCGGCAACCTGGTCGATGACCTCGACGTGCCCGGTGTCGGCACGCTCAAGGCGACGCTGATCAATGCCGGCATTCCGACCATCTTCGTCAACGCCGAGGCGATCGGTTATACCGGCACCGAGCTGCAGGAGGCCATCAACGGTGATCCCAAGGCGCTGGCCATGTTCGAGACCATCCGCGCCCATGGCGCGCTACGCATGGGGCTGATCCAGGACATCAGCGAGGCGGCGACCCGTCAGCACACGCCCAAGGTCGCCTTCGTCGCCCCGCCGACCGACTATGTCGCCTCCAGCGGCAAGCCGGTCGCGGCGAGCGAGATCGATCTGTGCGTGCGTGCGCTCTCGATGGGCAAGCTGCATCACGCCATGATGGGCACAGCGGCGGTGGCCATCGGCACGGCGGCAGCCATTCCCGGAACGCTCGTCAATCTCGCGGCCGGCGGTGGCGAACGCACGGCGGTGCGATTCGGTCATCCTTCGGGTACGTTGCGGGTCGGCGCTGAGGCCAAACAGGTCGATGGAAACTGGACCGTGACCAAGGCCATCATGAGCCGTAGCGCACGGGTGATCATGGAAGGCTGGGTGCGCGTGCCTGGGGATGCGTTCTGAGCGATCGCTCATGCAGGTGCCGATCGTGCTGTCTGAGCGGCCAATTGGACGCTGCGCCGCTCAAACAGCGCTCAATGACAATCGGTCAGGACAGCGCCCCCGGCGTCAGCGCCGCGAGCACCAGATAGCGCCCGCTCTTGGCCAAAGCCACCAGCAGTACGAAGCGCCACAGCGGTTCACGCAACACCCCGGCGACCAGGGTCAGCGGATCGCCGATGATCGGCATCCAGCTCAGCAGCAACGACCAGTAGCCGGTACGCACATAGAAGCGCTGGGCCTGTTCCAGCCGGGTGGGTGTGGCCGGAAACCAGCGCCGTTCGCGATAGCGCTCCAGCGAGCGCCCGAGCAGCCAGTTGAGCATCGAACCCAGCACGTTGCCGAAACTGGCGACGGTCAGCAGCGCCCAGACTGCCTGATTCCGGTCGAGCAGGAGCGCCACCAGCAGCACTTCGGACTGCAACGGCAGCAGCGAGGCCGCTCCAAACGCTGATGCGAAGAGTCCGAGATAGACGCCGAGATCGTTCACCGACAACAGATACACCTAAAACCCCTCTCCCCTGGCGGGAGAGGGGAAAGTCCGCCGGTCTCAAGGATCGGGCACGAAACTGAGCACACGGCTGTTGATACAGTAGCGCTTCCGGGTCGGCGGCGGTCCATCCTCGAAGACGTGCCCCAAGTGGATGCCGGAACTCGCGCTACGCACCTCCACACGCCGCATCCCATGACTCACGTCCTCGTGGAAGGTGATGGCCCCATCGACAGGATCGAAGAAACTCGGCCAGCCGCTACCGCTCTCGAACTTGGTTTCGCTGCGAAACAGCGGCGCACCCGTGATCGGATCGACGAAGGTTCCGGAGCGTTTCTCATCCAGCAGTGAGCCGGTGAAGGCCCGCTCCGTGCCCTGCTCGAAGGCGATCCGGCGCTGTTCGGGGGTGAGGATCTGCCCGCCAAGCCAAGACCAGAAGCGCGTCGCGTCGCCATCATAGCCGGTATAGCGCGAGACCTCGCGACCGTCCTCGAACAGCACCAGCGTCGGCGTGGCGAACAGCGGCTTGTCCAGCGTCCAGCCGGTCGGTGCGCTGAAACTCAGACTGCGCGCGACCGGCACCGGAGACTGCCAGTGATCCAGCACCTCGGCCTTGAATTGCTTGCAGGCCCCGCAGTACTCCGCCTCGAACATCACCAACTGTCGCGCGCGCTCCAGGGTCGCGCCGTCCAGCGGGTCGGGGGAGGGCGACTCGGCGGCCTCATCGACACCTGAGGCCGTGCCCGGATAGGCGACGCCCGTGCCGCCGAGTCCACAGTAGCCGCGCGGATTCTTGCGCAGATAGTCCTGATGCGCTTCTTCGGCGCGGAAATAGGCCGACAGCGGGGCGATCTCGGTGGTGATGGCGCCGCGTCCGGCCTGCGTGAGCGCTGCCTGATAGCGTGCGCGCGTGCGTTCGGCCACGGCGGCCTGCTCGGGACTGCTGGTATAGATGGCGCTGCGATAGTTGCTGCCGACATCATTGCCCTGACGATCGCCCTGGGTCGGATCATGGCTTTCCCAGAACTTCGCCAGCACCTGTTCGAGGCTGACGCGCGCCGGATCGAAGCGCACCTTCACGACTTCGGCGTGATTGCGTTTCTCATCGGCGCCACGTCGCCGGGCGCGCTCGTGGGCGAGGATCGCCTCATAGGTGCCTTCGATCTCGCCATTGGCATAGCCGCTCTCGACATCGATGACTCCGGGCAGCTCGCTCATGCGCTTCTCCGCGCCCCAGAAACAGCCCATGCCGAGGACGATGGTGTCGGCGGTTGGATCTGGGGCGACGCCCGATGGATCACGAGCGGGATTCTGGGCGGCCGTGGCTTGGTTGTCCGTCCCGGTATGCAGGAGCGCGCTCAATCCTAATGCGATGAGCGGCCAGCGATGTGTCTGTCTCATACGATCGACCCTCTTGCACGTGCGAATGACGGACTATTGGGTCGAGACAGGCTGTCTGCAATCCTGTGCACAGGATTGGGCCGGGGCGCGATCTCCGGTCTCGATCCGCCCTCAGGCCGTGGTATCGATCCGGCCGCCGACGCCATCGGGCAAGGCCGCCGCAGGCGTGGACAGGCTCTGAAGCAACTGTGCGGCGGACTCCTCCTGCATATCGAGCGCCTTCTTGAATACGGCGACATCCACTGCGCCCTCGAGCTTGGTCCGACTCATGGCCGTGGCCAGTGTGGCCAGACCTGTCGTTGAAGTGGGAATCTCCATGGGCGTAACCTCTCGCATTGTGGATGAATCGCATGCAAAGGCGCGATCGGATCTCGGCGCCGATGTCGGGCCGAACGCGGCGCCAGACTGTCGGCTAACGGCCGGATGACGCTTTTCTGGAGGTATGGGCGTCATCTGATTGTTCCCGTGGCCGGAGCGCGGCTCCCGGTGTGGCACAATCTGTCCGGAACCATGTTGGCGGTGTAGTGGTCGCCTCGAGTGCGATCGAGCCGTTTCCTGACTCCGCATTGATCGATCAGACGACTGAACTCCAGAGGACACAACGATGGATGGTACGCGCCCCACGATGTCGGCCTGGCCTGGCGTGCTCTATGGGCTACTGCTCGCACTCGCCGTCGCTCCAGCCAAGGCCCAGTTGGCTCAACAAGCGTTTCAGATCGTCATCACCCGTGCCGGGGGGGCGTGTCAGAACATCGAGACCACGCGCGCGCTCGGAACCGGCTCGAACGGGGATGCACTGGTGGCCGTGGCCTGCGCCGGCGGCGGGCGTCATGTGGTGTCCATCCACAGTGACAACAGTGTCTCCTACATGAGTTCGTGCCAAGCATTCGAGGCCGGCACGGGACTGGTGTGTTTCAACGCTCGATGACGGACCTCTTTGCCAATACGCCGGTTCCGCCGCTGGCCGAAGCCCTCAGACCCAGGGTGTTGGACGAGGTGATCGGGCAGTCTCATCTACTGGGTGAGGGTAAGCCGTTGCGACTGGCGTTCCAGTCGGGTCAGGCGCATTCCATGATTCTGTGGGGTCCGCCCGGAGTCGGCAAAACGACGCTGGCCCGACTGACCGCGCAGGCGTTTGCCGGCGAGTTCATTGCCCTGTCGGCGGTCTTTGCCGGCGTCAAAGACATCCGGGCCGCCATGGAACAGGCCGAACACCACCGATCCCGGGGCCGGCGCACGATCCTGTTCGTCGATGAGATCCATCGCTTCAATAAGGCACAGCAGGATGCGCTACTGCCCTATGTGGAATCCGGGCTGGTGACGCTGATCGGTGCCACGACCGAGAATCCATCGTTCGAAGTGAACGCGGCCTTGCTGTCGCGCGCTCAGGTCTATGTGTTGCAGTCGCTCACCGACGCGGAGTTGCGGCAGCTGCTGATGCGAGCGAGAGATCAGGTACTGACGCATCTTCAATTCGATGCGGCGGCGGTGGACACCCTCATCGGTTATGCCGACGGCGATGCCAGACGGTGTCTGAATCTGCTCGAACAGTGCCACATCGCCGCCGGAACGGCGGGCGTGACCTGCATCGACGCCGGTTTCATCGAGAATGCCCTGACCCTCAACAGCCGGCGATTCGATCAGGGCGGCGACGGCTTCTATGATCAGATCTCGGCGCTCCACAAGTCCGTCCGAGGCTCGAATCCGGATGCGGCGCTCTACTGGCTCACCCGGATGCTGGACGGCGGGGCGGACCCACACTATCTGTCACGACGCATCGTGCGCATGGCCTGGGAAGACATCGGGCTGGCCGACCCACGAGCCTTACAGATCGCCAATGAGGCGGCAATGGCTTATGAGCGGCTGGGTTCGCCGGAGGGCGAACTGGCCCTGGCGCAAGCGGTCATCTATCTGGCGATCGCGGCCAAGAGCAACGCGGGCTACACGGCGTACAAAGCGGCACGCGCCTTCGTCAAACAGGACAGGAGCCGCGAGGTTCCCAGGCATCTGCGCAATGCCCCGACACGGCTGATGAAGGATCTGGGTCACGGACAGACCTATCGTTACCCGCATGATGAACCCCAGGGCTATGCTGCCGGCGAAACCTATCTTCCCGACGGGATGTCGGATCCGCACTGGTATCGACCCGTGCAGAGAGGCTTGGAGATCAGGATCGCGGAAAAAATGGCGCGTCTCAAGCAGCTCGATGAGGAAGCCAAAAACAAGGCATAGCTGTGCCGGCTTCCCCTGTGCGCGCCTCCCGTTCAACCATATCCGACACTATCCACACCTGCGAGAGCCGTATGCCGCCCTTCGCCCTCCATCCCCAGCTCCGCGCCGACTGCCATGTCCTCGGGCGTTTGCCCGCGACCCATCTGCTGCTGCATCGCAACGGCGCCGCGCCCTGGTTCATCCTGGTTCCTGAAACCGATCTGGCCAACCTCCTGGATCTGCCGGCCGCGCACCGTGATGCCGTCCTAGCCGACTGCACGCGCGTTTCGGATGCACTGGGCACGCTGGGTTATCCCAAGATCAACGTCGCCTGGATCGGTAATCTGGTGCCACAGCTCCACATCCATGTCATCGGGCGTCGTCCCGGCGATGCCTGTTGGCCGCGACCGGTGTGGGGGCATCTGCCGGCAGAGCGGGACTATGCCGAGCACGAAATCACGGCGCTCCGCGCGGCGGTCCTGGATTGAGAGCGCCGGCTCCATCGTCCACTGACCTGTTCAGACGCAACGGAGGAACCGCGCGTTCTGACCGGCCATCACCCCAGCTCGCCATCGAGATAGAACCAGCGCCCGTGCTCGCGCACGAAGCGACTGCGCTCCTGGAGGCGCTGGGCACGGCCCTGGAGCTTGGAGCGGGCCACGAACGTCACCCAGCCCTCCTGGTCCGTTGCGCCTCCGGCTTCGGTGCTCAGGATCTTGAGACCGAGCCAGCGAAGTCCCGGCTCCAGGGTCAGCGTGGCCGGACGGGTTGTCGGATGCCAGGTGGCGAGCAGATAGTCAGCCTGCCCGGTGGCAAAGGCGCTGTAGCGCGAGCGCATCAGGGCCTCGGCTGTCGGTGCGATGGTACGGGCGGACAGATGAGGACCGCAGCAGTCGTCGAAAGGGCGGCCGGAGCCGCAGAGACAGGGATTGAGCATGGTTGACTCTTCGCTCTTGCGTACTGACTTGATATCCGGAATCGGGTGCTCATTCCAGGCGTCGAGGCTGTCGATCCGGATGGATGTTCCTTCGATGTCCAGAGGCGGCCGTTCATCCACCACGCCCACCCTCCCGATGGGTGTGACTCTGATAGAGTGGCCTGTCGTTCGGTTCGCCCATTAGCCGTAACGGCCAGAAGCGCGCCGTTGAGATCACGATCGACGGTGACACCGTGGCTGATGATCTTCGCGCCGCCAATTTGTTTGATCTCGCTGGCCCAGTTGGCCGTCTTCGAGGTGTAGGCTTCGTTGCTTCGAGTATTTCAGGCTTTGGGGAAGGTGAATGCTTCGCCGGCACTCAGAACGCGCCATAGTCGCCGTCGGCGCGGCTTTGCTCGATCCCTTGCACCGGAACTGCCATCGGCCAGGATACAACCTACTACCCCTGATCGAGACCGAACGCGCACATGATATCCGCCCCTGATCGCTCTTGGCGCCGACGGCTAATACCCATCCTCGCCACTATCCTGGTAGCCGTCGTTGTGTTCGTCTGGACGCTGAATCTGACCGACTGGCTGATGCGCCCACCGCCAGCCTCCACGGTCGAGTATCTGCCACATACCGACGGCGCCGAGAGGCTGGTTCCGCCACCCGTCAGCGAAGCCCTGAGCCTGGAACGCTTCCAGGCCGCCCGGCGCGCGTGCGATGGTCCTTGTGTCACCGACTTCGGCACACCGCTGGGTCGCGCCAACGGCGTCGAGGCCCGCTCCAACTGTGCCTCGCTCTGCGTGCGGCTCGAATCGAGCTTTGTCGATCCCGACTCTGGCCGGATCTGGATCGCCCGCTCGGGCGAGCACCCCGAGCCGCTGGAATATTCCGGTCTGGCCTATCAGTGCGTCGAGTATGCGCGGCGCTGGTGGATCCAGACGCTCGGCCTGACCTTCGGCGACGTGCCGACGGCCGCCGACATCCTGCGCCTCACCGAGGGCCGGCGTCTGTCCGATCAGGCGGTCATTCCGCTCGGTCGGTCGCTCAACGGACACGCCCGCCGCGCCCCCGAACGCGGTGATCTGGTGATCTATGCCGCCGATCCCAACGACCCGGAGTGGCGCGCCGGGCATGTCGCCGTTGTGGTCGACACCGATCTCGAACAGGGCTGGGTCGCACTGGCCGAGCAGAACTACGACAACCGTCCCTGGAGCGATCCGGAGTACCATGCCAGGCGTATCCGAATCGTGCGTATAGGCGAACGCTATAGCCTGCTCGACGTCGCCCAAGATCGGGTCGATAATCCCGAGGGTGGATCCATTGTCGGCTGGGTATATCCGCTTCCCGATTCAATGTTGGTGCGCTGATCCGTGATCAAACGATTCGACATCTGGAGACGAGGAGCTAGGGCATGAGTCGATACACCATTCGGCTGGATGATACTGAGCGAACATAATGTGGAACATGGGCGCGCGTCATGGACTATCACCGGCCCATCGACAGCTTCAATGCCAGCAAGCAGGCCGAGCGCGCTGAGCGGTGTTACTTCCGCGAGCCAGGCGAGCGCCGTGAATGCACGCCCTACCTGAACCGCGCCGCAGGACTCCAGCAAGCGGCTTGAGGCGGTGATTTCAGCGGGACAGCAGACGACACGCCACAGTCGGGATCTATACTTGAAGCAACAGTCTCGCCCGTGCGCCCGCTCAGCGGCTCCAAGGTGAGGCGGTGTCGCGTCGCCGTCGTGCGGAGGCGCGACAATCTCCAGGCGATGGACGAGGAGTCAGGCCATGTCGAAACCCCACGAAAACCACAAAGAAACCAATGCGCGGTGATGTAAGGGTGCATACCGCGAGTCCGATCGCCGCCGCGTGGCTGCTCGCCGTCGGTCTGGTGGCCCACGCCGAAGAGCCGCCGACCGTCGCTCTGACGGTTCCGGCGGCCGCGCTGCTCCCTGACGGCGCACTCGGTGAGAGCATCGTCCGTGGTCGGCGCTATCTGTCGGATACGCCGGCTCAGTTGCCCGACTTCGTTGGCAATGGACTGGCCTGCCGACACTGCCATCCCGGCCGAGACGGGGAGGTCGGCACCGAAGCCAATGCGGCCCCCTTCGTCGGCGTCGTCGGACGCTTTCCGCAGTACAGCGCCCGACATGGCCGCCTCATCACGCTCGAACAGCGCATCGGCGATTGTTTCGAGCGCAGTCTCAACGGTCGAGCGCTCGCGCTCGATCACCCCGCCCTGATCGACATGCTGGCCTACATGAGCTGGCTGTCGCAGGGCGTGCCCGTGGGCGCTGTCGTAGCGGGACATGGCATCCCGACGCTGACGCTGGAGCGCGAACCGGATGGGGTGCATGGGGAGGCGCTCTACCAGGCCAGGTGTCTGGCCTGTCATGGAGCCGACGGGAGCGGCACGCTGGACGCCGATGGACGCTATCTTTTCCCGCCTCTGTGGGGGCCGCGTTCGTTCAACACCGGCGCGGGGATGAACCGTCAGGCCACGGCCGCCGGGTTCATCAAGCACAAGATGCCGTTAGGCGCCGATGACTCGCTCAGCGATGAAGAGGCGTGGGACGTGGCCGGTTTCGTGCTCACGCATCCGCGTCCACTGTTCCAGGAGCCGACGGGTGACTGAGCGTCGGTGCGAGTCACAGCCTGAAATCGATGACTGGGAGCGTGCAATGAAGATAAGCCCAAGCCTGAGACGACGTTACGCGCTGGCGGTCAGCCTGACCGGCCTGGCCTTTCCGGTCGCCGCTTCCGATGCATTACTGACCGGCCTTGAGCGCACCATTACCTGGAATCACCCTGAAAACATCTTTGCGGAATCCGTGCTCGACCTCGAGTTCGACACAGCCGTCAAACCGGACACCTTGATCATCAAGAGAGCCACCCAAGCCGGCATGGACTACAGGGTGGTGTTCGAGGCACTGAGCGTAGCGAGCAATCTGCCGGTCGAGTTCGATGGCACATGCATCGATGGCGACAGGTCTGTTTCCGGCGGCGGTGAAGTGGCCGGAAGCTGTTTCGTGCAGGCCGGCACGCATGATTTCGATGCCGACGGTCTCCCAGAGCTCATCATCGCCCTCGGCGACGGGAGGATGCGCCTTGAAGTCAACGTCTTTTCCTATCATCCGCCGGCGCGTCCCGCCGATGCCATCCGACCGGAAAACTGGGGGCTGATCGGTCACTTTTCCGGCCAATCGAACGCCGTGATCGATGGGCAATCAGTTGCATTGCCGTTCGGAAGCCAGGGCTTCGAGCAAAAAATGGTTTTTGTCGACGGGCGATTCATCGAGTCGGCGCCCCAATGAGGGGATCGGCTTGGCCGGCCAGTTCAACCCAGGTTGACTCCAAACTGATCGAGTACTCGGCTATGTCCAAGATGATCGCTCCTGTCCGTTGGCTGCTGGCCCTTTCGATCCTGATG
This sequence comes from Allochromatium vinosum DSM 180, assembly GCF_000025485.1. NCBI lineage: Bacteria > Pseudomonadati > Pseudomonadota > Gammaproteobacteria > Chromatiales > Chromatiaceae > Allochromatium > Allochromatium vinosum. The sequence goes on from NC_013851.1 coordinate 96,050, forward strand.
CTCGGCTGGACAGCCGGTGCACTGGCTCAGACCAGTCAGCCCGTCTGTGCTCAAGAGGCCCGCGAACAGGCCCAGCGTCTGCTGGACTTCCATGTCGGTGGCGATGACCGGATCTTCATCGAACCCGACGTCGTGGAAAAAGCCCCCTTGCGCAACCCGGCCAATCCGAAACAACAGTTCCAGGTACTGGAAGTGCGAGGCATGATCCTGAAGGGGCAGTACCGAATGCGCCTGATCTACTATCGACTCGAGGATTCCTGTGTGTTGATGGGGCAGGAGATCCTGGAGCACGCGAGCCTGTGAAGAGCGCCGGGCGGATCGTGCACAATCTCTTCGCCGACCTTCCGACGCTCACCAGCGGCGAGTTCTTCGAGGAACTGGTGGTCTTTCGGGATGTGCGCATCGAGCGCATTCTGAGCAGCGACCAGCCCGAATCCGTGCTCTACGATCAGGAGCAGGACGAGTGGGTCTGCCTGCTTCAGGGTGAGGCGCGGCTGTGGATCGCGGGCGATGAAGTCGAACTCCGGGCGGGCGATCATCTCCTGATCCCGGCCCATACGCCGCATCAGGTATTGGACACCTCGCGCGAGCCGCCCTGTCTGTGGCTGGCGGTGCATATCCATCCGCATGAGCGATGACCGTCACGATGCTCACCGGCGTGCCTGACGAGCGGGTCGGCGAACCCACTCGACCAGGCAGCACGGCGCCCGATCAGCGTGCCTCGATCGGCACCCAGCTCAGATTTTCCGGCCCGACATAGTTGGCGCTCGGGCGGATGATCTTGCCGTCCTGGCGTTGCTCGATCACATGCGCGACCCAACCCGTGGTGCGCGAGATGACGAAGATCGGCGTGAACAGCGGGGTCGGTACGCCCATCTGCGCATAGGACACGGCCGAGAACCAGTCGAGGTTGGGGAACATCTTCTTGAGCTCCCACATGACGCTTTCGAGCCGGTCGGCGACGTCGAACATGCGCCGGTCGCCGTTGGTGTTCGACAGACGCTCGGCGACGGCCTTGATGACCTTGTTGCGCGGGTCCGAGATCGTGTAGACCGGATGACCGAAGCCAATGATGATCTCCTTGCGCGCCACCCGCTCGCGGATGTCGGCCTCGGCCTCATCCGCCGTAGCGTAGCGTTCCTGGATCTCGCAGGCGACCTCGTTGGCCCCGCCGTGCTTGGGACCGCGCAGCGCGCCGATGGCGCCGCTGATGGCCGAGTACATATCCGAGTTGGTGCCGGCGATCACGCGCGCGGTGAAGGTCGAGGCGTTGAACTCGTGCTCGGCGTAGAGGATGAGCGAGGTGTGCATGGCGCGCACCCATTCCTCGGACGGCTTCTCGCCATGCAGCAGGTGCAGGAAGTGACCGCCGATGGTGTCGTCGTCGGTCTCGACCTCGATGCGCCGGCCGTGATGCGCGAAGTGATACCAGTACAGCAGCATCGAGCCGAAACTGGCGATGAGCCGATCACCGATCTCGCGCGCGCCGACCACGGACATATCGTCCTTCTCCGGCTCCAGCGTGCCGAGCAGCGAACAGCCGATACGCAGCACGTCCATCGGATGCGCCGAGGAGGCCGGGATCTGTTCCAGCGCGGTCTTGACCGCCGCCGGCAGACCGCGCATGGATTTGAGCTTGCGCTTGTACGCCTCCAGTTCGGCGCGGGTCGGCAGACGCTCGTGGATGAGCAGGTGCGCGACCTCCTCGAACTCGGCCTGATCGGCGAAGTCGAGGATGTCATAGCCGCGATAGTGCAGGTCGTTGCCGGTGAGGCCGACGGTGCAGATGGCGGTGTTGCCGGCGACGGTGCCGGAGAGGGCGACCGACTTCTTCGGCTTGGGCTGGTGGGTCTCGGTCATCGTTTCCTCGCTTGTTTTTCTAGAACGGTCTTATTCGCCGGAGCGTTCCTGCGCGAACAGCGCGTCGAGTTTCTGCTCGAAGTGGTGGTAATCGAGATAGTCGTAGAGCTCCATGCGCGTCTGCATGGTGTCGACGACATTGGCCTGGGTGCCATCACGGCGGAGCGCCTGATAGACGTTGAGCGCGGCCTTGTTCATGGCGCGGAAGGCCGACAGCGGGTAGAGCACCAGCGACACGCCCACGGCGCCCAGCTCAGTGGTGGTGAACAGCGGCGTGGCGCCGAACTCGGTGATGTTGGCCAGCACCGGCACCTGGACAGCGGCGGTGAAGCGCTCGTACTGCGCCAGCTCGGTCATGGCCTCGGGGAAGATCATGTCAGCGCCGGCCTCGACGCAGGCTTGAGCGCGCTCGATGGCCGCGTCCAGTCCCTCGACGGCGAGCGCATCGGTGCGGGCCATGATGACGAAGTCATCGGTGCGCGCATCCACGGCGGCCTTGATGCGGTCGACCATCTCGGCCTGCGAGACGATCGCCTTGCCGGGACGGTGTCCGCAGCGCTTGGCCGCGACCTGATCCTCGATGTGGCAGCCAGCCGCCCCGGCGCGGATCAGTTGCTTGACGGTGCGGGCGATGTTGAAGGCCCCGCCCCAGCCGGTGTCGGCATCGACCAGCAGCGGCAGGTCGGTGATATAGGTGATGCGGCTGACGTCCTCCAGCACATTGTCCAGACTGGTCATGCCCAGATCCGGGATGCCGTAGGAACCGGCCGCGACACCGCCGCCGGACAGATAGAGGGCGCGATAGCCGGTGCGCTCGGCCATGCGGGCGTGATAGGCGTTGATGGCGCCCACCACTTGCAAGGGGCGTTCTTCCTGGACCGCGAGGCGCAGCTTGGCGCCGGGTGTCATGGCTTGGGTCATGGTCTGTGCTCGTCTCGGTTGGTGGAGCCGGATGGACTCGGGTCGTTCAGTTCGGGGTGGCCGGGGGCCGTGTGGTCGGGCGTCGCGGACGGCGAACCCGTGGCCCATTGATTGCCGACGGCGGGTGGCCGGCCGTGCTCAGGGCCAGTTGCTGCTCGGTGGCCTGGCGCGAGGCGCGGATATGACGGCGCATCAGCCACTCGGCCAGCTCGCCGTCGCGCGCGGCGATGGCCTCGACGATCAATTCATGTTCGCGCAGCGCCTCGCGGGTGCGATGGCTCTTCATGCCAAACTGGCAGCGGTACAGGCGCGTGAGGTGATAGAGATCGTTGCACAGGATCTCGATCAGACGGCGGTTGCCGCTGCCCCGGGCGATGCGGAAATGGAAGTCGAGATCGCCTTCCTGCTGGAAGTAGCGTTGCCAGTCCTCGTGCGCGAGTTCCTGGCGGTGGCGTTCGAGCAGAGCCTTGAGTTCGGCGATGCCGGCGTCCGACATGCGCTCGGCGGCCAGACGCGCGGCCATGGCTTCCAGTCCCTCGCGCACACTATAGATTTCCAGCAACTCGGTGCTGCTGAGCTGGACGACGCGGGCGCCGACATTGGCGCGCCGTTCGATGAGCTTGATGGCTTCGAGCCGTTGCAGCGCCTCGCGCAGCGATCCGCGGCTGACGCCGTAACGCGCTGCCAGCGCCGGTTCGCTGATCTTGCTGCCCGCCGGGATCTCGCCCTCGACGATGGCCTGACGCAGTTGGTCGAACAGGCGATCGGCGATGGTGAGCGAGGGAGCGTCTTCGAGGTCCAGGGCCGCGAGTGTCATGGTAAATATGTCGACAGTCATCGGGTCGGTGCACGCTAAAATAGTCGATTCATCGATAATGTCAAGATGGATTGTCGACAATAAAGCGCGAATTGGTCGGGGCTGGCTTGAGGGTGTCGGTCTTGTTTCGACCGGATCCCGGATGATCCGCGACCATCAAAGGCCGCGTGAGACGGCTTTTTCTCGTCGTGATCGATAGGTGCTGAGTGTGCATTTTGGAAGCTGGCAGCGTCTTTTCTGTTCTGATGTTTTTTATCTTGTTTTAAGGTGAAAAAATATTGATTTTTAATGTATTTTTGCGTTTTTAAGTGACGAATTCCGAGTATTCTGAGACAAATTCCGGGTCTTGATGTGACAAATTCAGCGTTTCAGTGAGACAAATGCCGTGTATTATGTGGCACGTTTAAAATATGTGTCTCATTATAAAACGATGCCACGGTCAAGCGCTCTGATTGTCACCAAGCACAACCACCTGATCGAGGCAACCTACATGCTCAGTTTGTCTGAGCAACGGCTGTTGCTCCTGACGATTGCGCGGATCGACAGTCGGGCGATTCTGGAACCCGGAATTTGTCACACAATCACGGCGAGCGAGATCGCAGATTCTTACAGCCTCCCGCGTGATCAGGCTTACGAACTGTTGATCAATGTTGCCGAGCGCCTCTATGAGCGATCCGTAGTCATCTGTGATCCGGATCCGGATCGCCCCGATGTCTCGCAACTGCGAACGCGCTGGGTGGCCAGCATCCGCTATCTACCGAGCCGTGGATCCATCGAGCTGATCTTTGCTCCGGCCATCCTGCCGTTCCTGAGCCAGCTCAAGCGCAAATTCTCCAGTTACCGTCTGGAGCACGTTGCACCCATGACGTCGATCTACGCCATCCGGCTGTACGAGTTGTTGATTCAGTGGCGCGAGTCGGGGACGCGCACGGTCGAGATCGATTGGTTGCGTGAACGCTTCGAGCTTGGCGACAAGTACCCTAATATCCGCGACCTCAAGGCCCGTGTCCTGAATCCGGCCATCGACCAGATCAACGCCCACAGTGATCTCTACGTGAAGTGGGAACAGCATAAGCGCGGTCGTGTTGTTCACGCTCTGACCTTCACCTTTGGTCCCAAGGCCGGGCAGACGTCCGAGGCCGAGGCCAAGCCCCAGTCCCCGGCCAAGTCCGCCAAGCCGAAGCTCTCGCGCGCCTACATCGAACAGCATGCCCAGCCTGGAGAGAGCTGGGAGGAGGCCACGGAACGCTGTCGCCGGAAGCTGGAGCAGGAGAGTGCCTGATTGAGCGATGACCATGGCACCTATCTGGTTCGGCTGATCCCTGAGCAATCGGGGCCGGTGCTCATCGGGCGACTCGGCACCCTCACGCTCGCCGGCGGAGAGCTGCTCTATGTTGGCAGTGCGCTGGGTCCGGGCGGACTGGCGGCGCGCTGTCGCCATCACGGGCGACTGGCGGCGCGTCCGCATTGGCATTTGGACTATCTGCGCCCGCACTGTCGGGTGGCGGGCTGCTGGGTTGCACGGGGACTGGAACGGCGCGAGCATGTCTGGGCACGCGCACTCGGTACGCTGCCGGGCGCCTCCTGGCCTCTGGCGCGCTTCGGAGCGAGCGACTGCGATTGTCCGGCGCATCTGATCCGGCTGGATCGGGTGCCGGAGACAGCGGCGTTGAGCGTGCTGTTGGGCGTGTCGCTCGTCTGGCGGGCGGCGCCGGATCAGTTCGAGGAGCCTGAACCATGACGGAGACATCGATGGATATCGCACTGTGGCCGGCGGATGAGGTCAACGCCGAGGCCGAGCCTTCGCCCGGCTTCGAAGATGAGGGATCGCCTCCGGATGAGAGAGTGTCCACGCCTGTCGTGGCTGGCGAGTCGGCGGGCAAGCTCGCCGAGCGGCCCGAAGGGTGCGCACCGGCCATCGAGATCATGGCCCCGCTCCAACCACCCCGCTCCGTCGCCCTCTACATCGACGGCGACAACCAGTCACCGGCCATCGCGCACGATCTGCTGGCGAGCGTTCGTCACGATTGGGGGCTGGAGGTCTCGCGTGTGGTGCTGGCCGGCAATGATCATGGTCACACGGTGCCGCGCTGGCTGACGGCGTTGGCCAATGAGGCGGTGCATGAGGATCGGATCCTGGCGTTGCGCGTGCAGAGAAAGCCGGAGGCGGCGGATCTGGCCGTGATCCTGGAGCTGGGAGCGAACATGGAGCAGCATCGTCAGGGGCCGGATCTGGTGGTGGTCGTCTCGCGTGACGAGTGGCTGATCGGAGCCGCTGAGGCCGTACGGGCGCGCGGCTGTCGGGTTTGGGTCGCCTATGCCGAGAATGAGGCGGTGGCGGCTCACACCCAGTTGCCGACGCTGCTCTTGCCGGCGGTCAATCGCGCCCAGGCCCAGGCCAGAGCGGCAACCGCCACCCCCAAGACGCCGGTCGAAGGCGTGACGCCGACGGTGCCTGCGTCCTCAGTAACGTCTACAGCGGCTGCACCAAGGGTGAAACCAAAAGAGGCAGCACCGCCCAATCAATCGACACCATCGCACAAGGCGCTGCTTGCTCAGGTACGTGCACAGTGCAAGGTACAGCCGGGCGGCGGGTATCTGGCGACGGAGGTCGGACAGGCGCTCTACACGCTGGGCCTGACCGACAAGGCGGCGCGGAACCGGTTTCTGAAGGCTGTTGCGGACTTGCGGGAAGTCGGGGCAGGAGGCGCTAAACGACTGATGTTCTGACCCAAGCCATTGAGCATGATCAGCCGTTCTGATCGCGCCAGGCTTTTCCCCGCGCTCCTGCGCTCTGAGGCACAAGAGACGCGGGGACAGCGCGATCAATGCTTGGCGTACCCGATGGCTTCCAGCGCCTTCTGGATCTCATCGAGGATGGCCGGATCATCGATGGTCGCCGGCAGGTTGTAGTCCTTGCCGTCGGCGATGGCCTTCATGGTGCCGCGCAGGATCTTGCCCGAGCGGGTCTTGGGCAGACGGTCGACGATGGCCACCATCTTGAAGGCCGCGACCGGGCCGATCTGATCGCGCACCAGATCGACCAGCTCCTTGATCAGCATCGTCTTGTCGCGCTCGACACCCGATTTGAGCACCACCAGCCCCACTGGCAGCTCGCCCTTGAGCTGATCCGCCGCGCCGATGACGGCGCACTCGGCGACATCCGGATGCGAGGCCAGCGCCGCTTCCATGCCGCCTGTCGACAATCGATGCCCGGCGACATTGATGATGTCGTCGATGCGGCTCATGACGAAGATGTAACCGTCCTCGTCCATGTAGCCGGCATCCCCGGTCAGATAGTAGCCGGGCTGGGTCGAGAGATAGGACTGCACGAAACGCGCGTCATTGCCCCAGAGCGTTTGCAGACAGCCGGGCGGCATGGGCAGCTTGATCAGGATGCGCCCGACTTGACCGGCTCGCCCTCGTCGTCGAGCACGCGCACGTCGTAGCCGGGCACGGCGCGAGTCGGCGAGCCGGGCTTGACCGGCAGCGGCTCGATGCCCAGACAGTTGGCGGCGATGGCCCAGCCGGTCTCGGTCTGCCACCAGTGATCGATCACGGGCACGCCGAGCGTGCGCTGCGCCCATTCGAGCGTATCCGGATCGCAGCGCTCACCGGCCAGGAAGAGCGAACGGAAGCGTCCGAGATCATAGCGCTTGAGATGCTCGGCCCTGGGGTCTTCGCGCTTGATGGCGCGGAAGGCGGTGGGCGCGGTGAAGAGCACCGAGACCTGATGCTCCTGGATCACGCGCCAGAAGGCGCCGGCATCGGGCGTGCCGACCGGCTTGCCCTCGTAGACGATGGTGGTGCAGCCGGCCAGCAGCGGTGCATAGACGATATAGGAGTGCCCGACCACCCAGCCGACGTCCGAGGCGGCCCAGAAGACTTCGCCCGGCTCGACGTCGTAGATATGGCGCATGCTCCAGGCCAGGGCAACCGCATGACCGCCGTTGTCGCGCACCACGCCCTTGGGCTGACCCGTGGTGCCCGAGGTGTAAAGGATGTAGAGCGGGTCCGTGGCCTCGACCGGGACGCAGTCGGCGGGTTCGGCGCCGGCCATGGCCTCCGCCCAGCTCAGGTCGCGCCCCTCGATCAGCACACCCAGTTCCTGCGGACGTTGCAGGATGACGCAGTGTTCCGGCTTGTGCGCAGCCTGATCGATGGCCGAGTCCAGCAGCGGTTTGTAGTGAACGATGCGGTTGGTCTCGATGCCGCACGAGCCGGCGACCATGACCTTGGGTTTGGCGTCGTCGATGCGGGTGGCCAGCTCGTGCGCCGAGAAACCGCCGAAGACCACCGAATGGATGGCGCCGATGCGCGCGCAGCCGAGCATGGCCACCAGCGCCTCGGGCACCATCGGCATATAGATGATGACCCGTTCGCCCTTTTCGACGCCCAGCGACTTCAGCACCCCGGCGAAACGCGCGACCTGATCCTGCAACTCGGCATAGGTGATGACGGTCTTGGAATCCGTGACCGGGCTGTCGTGGATGATGGCCGGCTGATCGCCGCGTCCGGCCTTCACGTGGCGGTCGACGGCGTTGTAACAGGTATTGAGCCGGCCGCCCTTGAACCAGCGGTAGAAGGGCGGGTTGGAGTCGTCCAGCACCCGGTCCCAGGGTCGATCCCAGTCGATCAGCTCGGCGGCCTCGGCCCAGAAGGCCGATGGATCCTGCATCGAGCGGTCATAGAGGGTTTGGTAGCCCATTTTTCGTTCTCCGATGGTGGCCCAACAGTGATGGAGTGCCCCTGGGACATGGCTATCCCAAGGGACACCTTAATGGGATAGCGCTTGACCGAACGGCTCGCGACGCTCCAATCAGCGCGCAGCGATGGCCGCGAAGGTGTCGGCGGCGGCGTCGAGCGTCGCTTGGATGTGCTCATCCGTATGCATGATGGAGACGAAGCCCGCCTCGAACGCCGAGGGCGCCAGATAGACGCCGCGCTCCAGCATGCCGTGGAAGAAGGCCTTGAACTGATCCTGATTGCAGGCGGTGGCCTGCTCGTAGTTCGTCACCTGCTGATCGGTGAAGAAGATCCCGAACATGCCGCCGGCCTGGTTGGTGGTCAGCGCAATGCCCGCCACCGCCGCACGCTCCTTGAGGCCGGTCATCAGGGTCGTCACCTTGGCCGCAAGCTGGTCGTAGAAACCGGGCGCCGAGATCAGCTCCAGGGTCTTGAGCCCGGCGGCCATGGCGATCGGGTTGCCCGACAGGGTGCCGGCCTGATAGACCGGACCGAGCGGCGACAGACGCGACATGATTTCCTGCTTGCCGCCGAAGGCGCCGACCGGCATGCCGCCGCCGATGACCTTGCCGAGCGCGGTCAGGTCGGGCTTGATGCCGAAATGCGCCTGAGCGCCGCCGAGCGCGACGCGGAAGCCGGTCATGACTTCGTCGAAGATCAGCACCGAACCGTACTGGTCACAGACCTCGCGCAGACCTTCCAGGAAGCCGGGCACGGGCGGGATGCAGTTCATGTTGCCGGCGACCGGCTCGACGATGATGCAGGCGATCTCGGAGCCGATCTCGGCGAAGGTCTCGCGCACCTGATCGATATCGTTGTAGCGCAGGGTGATGGTCAGTTCAGCCAGCGCCGCGGGGACACCGGGTGAGCTGGGTTCACCGAAGGTCAGCGCGCCCGAGCCGGCCTTGACCAGCAGCGAGTCGGCGTGCCCGTGGTAGCAGCCCTCGAACTTGACGATCTTGTCGCGCCCGGTATAGCCGCGCGCCAGACGCAGCGCGCTCATGGTCGCCTCGGTGCCCGAGCTGACCATGCGCACCATGTCCATGCTCGGCACCAGCTCGCAGACCTTGTCGGCCATGACGGTCTCGAGTTCGGTCGGTGCGCCGAACGACAGCCCCTTGTCGAGCCGCTCGCGCACGGCGGCCAGCACCTCGGGGTGGGCGTGACCGAGGATCATCGGACCCCAGGAGCCGACATAGTCGATATAACACTTGCCGTCGGCATCGATGGCATGGGGACCGGAGGCGCTCTCGAAGAACACCGGGTCGCCGCCCACTCCGCGGAACGCCCGCACCGGCGAGTTGACGCCGCCGGGGATGTGACGCTGCGCGGCGGCGAAGAGGTCGTGGGATCGGCTCATCTCAATGGGTCTCCTTCGGAAACAGGTTGGTATAGGCACGGGCGGCGGCGGTGATGTCGGCTTGGGCGAAGACGCCCGTGACGACCGCGAGCATGTCGGCCCCCGCCGCGATCAAAGGCCCGCCATTGTGTGGCGTGATGCCGCCGATCGCAACCAATGGCAACGTAACCCGCCGACGGGCCTCGGTCAGCAGGCCGGGATCGGGGCGCACGGCCTTGGGTTTGGTCGTCGAGGGGAAGAAGCTGCCGAAGGCGACGTAACTCGCGCCGTTAGCAGCAGCCGCTTCGGCCAGTGCGAGCTGGTCGTAGCAGGAGACGCCGATGATGGCGGTCTCGCTGAGCCGTTCACGTGCGGCGCGCGGGTCCGGATCGTCGCGGCCGAGATGTACGCCGTCGGCACCCAGCTCGACCGCCAGATCGAGATCGTCATTGATGATGAGCGGCACACCGGCCGCGCGGCAACGGGCGAGCAGGGCGGCGGCGCGCCGGCGACGCTCGTCGCGTTCGTAGGTCTTGTCGCGATACTGGATCACACGCGCCCCGCCGTCGATGGCCGCATCGACCTGATCGACGAGCGTCGCGATCGTCAGCGGCGCATCGGGCGTGATGGCATAAAGACCTCGGAGAGATGTGTTCGACATGCGACTGTTTCGATTGTGTTGATTCTGTGTGTTCAATCGGCCGACGCTTGGCTGTAGAGCCGGTTGGGTGTCAGTTGACAGCGCCCCGTGCGCAAGGCCCGTTCGAGCGCCGTCCAGGTATAGGCCTGAGCCGACTCGACGGCCTGTATCAGCGTCATTCCATGCGCCAGACGCGCGGCGATGGCACTGGCCAGGGTACAGCCCGAGCCGTGGTACTCGCCGGGCAGACGTGGCCAGTCCCAGGCGTGGCGTTCGCCGTTCGAGCCGAACAATCGGTTGGTGACAGCCTCGGTCGCGTCATGGGTGCCGGTGATCAGTACCCAGGGCGCGCCGGCCGCGAGCAGACGCTCGGCACAGTCTTCGGGCGCATCGGCGCCGGTCAGGGCGCGCGCCTCGGGCAGATTGGGCGTGACCAGCGTGCAACGTGGAATGAGCGCCTCACGCACGGCCTCGCGCAACGCGGCATCGGCGACCGACTGGCCGGCACCTGTCGCCAGTACCGTATCCAGCACGACCGGAACGCGCGCACGCTCAGCCGTCGCGAGCGTGTCGATGAATCGGGCCAGCATCCGGGCGATGTCAGCGCCGCCGATCAGACCGATCTTGAGTGCGCTGGGCGGACTGTCGCTCAGCAGGCGTCGGCAGTGCGCCTCGATCTGCTCAGGCGGCTGCGGATGGATCTGAGCCAGTCCGCAGGTATCCTGCTCGGTCAGCGCCGTGATCACGGTCAGCGGAAAAGCGCGCGCCGCCTGCACCACCTCGGCATCGGCGAGGATGCCGGCCCCGCCGCTCGGATCATGTCCGCCGACACAGAGCACCAGCGGTCGATCGGGTCGTTGGGCCTCCGTCATGGCGTACCCCAGGCTTCAGCCGTGGCTTGAACTGCTCGACCACGCCCCGATTCTGTCCGCCAGATCATCGTGCGCTTCGCCGGCCTATCGGTCGGGCAGGCGCCGAATTTACCCAGACTCAGGAAGCTGTAACCGTACATGAATACCTATCAATGTCTCGTTTGCGGGCTGATCTACGATGAAGCCCAGGGTTGGCCGGATGACGGTATCGCGCCCGGCACCAAATGGGAAGACGTCCCATCTGACTGGAAGTGCCCCGAATGCGGCGTCGGCAAGGACGATTTCGAGATGGTCAGGCTCTGAGCCGACGTCGCCGCGACGGTGATTCGAAGCCATGGAACGGCAAGCCGCGAACGTCGTTCCGGCCAAGTCGTTTTTTCTCGACTACACTCCTTCGCATGGACGCCATCACATCTCCCACTCGGGTTCTGGAGACTGGCTTCGATCATGATCTGGCCAGACTCGCCAGGCGTTATTGCGAACTCATCGAGACACGCGCGACCAAGCGCGGTCTCTGGCTGGCGCGGATCGCCGAGTTGTTGCCGCGACTGCATGCCGGCGTCAGCTCGCTCGTGGCCGCCGAACCGCCGCCCGGCGATCGGCCGGAGCCTGTCGATCTGGATGCGCGTTTCGAACTCTTCAGTCAACTGCGCCACCTGCTGGCCGACTGCGATCCCTACTGGCTCGAATTCGACTCGGTGGCCGACGGCATGACCGCCATGACCGGCAGCCTCGCCGACGATCTCACCGACATCTATTGCGAACTCAAGCAGGGTCTGACGCTGTTCGAGTTGGACCCGGACCGTGCGGTCACGGCCTGGGCGTTGGGCTACAGGCAGCATTGGGGACAGCACCTGGTCGATGCCGAACGCCATCTGGCCATGCTCCAATCACAATCACGGCTCGATCTCTAATACCGTGCATTTTACGCTGGCATTCCCGGTCGGCTTTCTGCTACGCTCCCGCGCTGATTTTTCGCGTGATATCCCACGTATTTTCGAGTTTTCGAGAGGATTCCACCCATGTCCCTGGCGATCACCGAAGCGGACCTGACACTGACCGGCCCGGCTCAGGCCAAGATGAGCGATCTGTTCCAGCAGGTCGACGACAGCGTGCAGGGCGTGCGCGTCTTCGCCACTGCCGGCGGCTGTAGCGGCGTCAGCTTCGGCATGACCTTCACCGACGTCATCAACGAGGACGACGGCGTTCTGTCCTTCGACGGCTTCAAGGTCGTCGTCGACGACGGCACGCTCGAATATCTGCGCGGCGTCGAGATCGATTTCGTCGATCAGGGCGACGGCAACGCCACCTTCATCTTCAACAACCTGCCCCAGATGGGCGGCGGCTGCGGCAGTTGCGGCTCGTCCTCGGGCGGCGGTTGCTCCTGATCGACAGCGGAGTCCTTCGCGCATGATCCGAGTCGGAATCGTCGGCGGCACGGGCTATACCGGAGCCGAGCTGCTGCGTCTGCTGGCGCGTCATCCTCAGGCTGCGCCTGCCGTCATCACCTCGCGCAGCGAATCCGGTCTGCCGGTGGCCGAGATGTTTCCGCACCTGCGCGGCCGGCTGGATCTGTGCTTCAGCGAACCGGATACCGGCGCCCTGGCCGAGTGCGATCTGGTCTTCTTCGCCACGCCCAACGGCACGGCGATGCAGTCCGTGCCCGAGCTGCTCGAACGCGGCACGCGCGTCATCGATCTGGCCGCCGATTTCCGCTTGAAAGACCCCGCACTCTGGGAACGCTGGTACGGGATGCCGCATCAGTGCCCGGATCTGCTCGCAGAGACCGTCTATGGCCTGCCCGAAGTCAATCGTGACGCGATTCGTCGCGCGCGGCTGATCGCCAATCCCGGCTGCTATCCGACGGCTGTGACCCTGGGCTTTCTGCCGCTGCTCGAACGGCGCGCAGTCGATCCGTCCTGGCTGATCGCGGACGCCAAGTCGGGCGTGAGCGGTGCCGGTCGCAAGGCCGAGACCAGTCTGCTGATGGCCGAGGTCGGCGAAAGCTTCAAAGCCTATTCGGTGAGCGGCCATCGTCATCTGCCCGAGATCACCCAGAATCTCCAGACCTTCGCCGGGATCGAGGTCGGCCTGACTTTCGTCCCGCATCTGGTGCCCATGATTCGCGGCATCGAGGCTACGCTCTACGCACGCCTGACCGATGACGGCCTGGATCTCGCCGCCCTGTACCAGTCGCGCTATGCCGACGAACCCTTCGTCGATTTCATGGTAAGCGGCAGCCCGGACACCCGCTCGGTGCGCGGCTCCAATGACTGCCGGATCGCCGTGGCACGCCAGGGCGACATCGTCATCGTGCAGTCGGTGATCGACAATCTGGTCAAGGGTGCGGCCGGACAGGCGGTGCAGAACATGAACCTCATGTTCGGATTCGACGAGACGCTCGGTCTGGAAGCCCTGGCCATGTTGCCTTGAGGTGTGTGGCGGTTCGCGGAATATCCTCCGCGATCTGCCGCTCGCTGATCGGGTCGATGCACCCGAACCGACGCAAGTCACCGCTCCGCCCGGCTTGAACATCGCCCGTAACAGACGCATGTTTCGTCCCTGAACAGTTTCAGTCTGGGTCGGATTCGAGCCTGTTTGGAATTCGAGACCAAGGAAACCCAGATTCAGTCGCTACCGGGCGTCAGCATCACTGGACGCCCGGTCCTGTCTTTGACCCGGGTCCGAAAAGTCCGGGTTCTTGCGGAGAAACCGATGAACGCCGAAGCCGATCTCGAAGCACCACTCGTCTTTAC
>NC_013851.1:2627500-2905000 GCF_000025485.1 Allochromatium vinosum DSM 180
GCCAGGACCGTGATCGCGAGCGCATTGACCCAGTGCCAGATCCGCACCGGGGTTTGGTAGACATAGACGGCCGTGCGCTTGACCGTTGGGACGCCGGTGTACATAGACATAGCCTGTTCCTCCAATCAGCGGACCTTGACCCGCGTCAGCTCCTCGCCGTCCGGGCTCATGATGTGCGTCGAGCAGGCCAGACAGGGATCGAAGCTGTGCAGCGTGCGCAGGATCTCCAGCGGCTGATCGGGAACCGCCACTGGCGTGTTCAGGAGCGCGGCCTCGAAAGCGCCGATGTTGCCCGCCGGATCGCGCGGCGAGCCGTTCCAGGTCGTCGGCACCACGGCCTGATAGTTGGCGATCTTGCCCTTCTCGATCACCACCCAGTGCCCGAGCGCACCGCGTGGAGCCTCGGTGGTGCCGACACCCTTGGTCAGTTTCGGCCAGGTTCGCGGCTCCCATTTGTCGGGATTGGCGGTCGCGCTGTCGCCGGCCTTGAGATTGGCCACCAGTTTGTCCTGGAAATGGCGCAGCTTGTGCGCCGCCCAGGACGCCTCCAGCCCGCGCGCTGCCGTGCGCCCGAGCGTCGAGAACAGCGCCGAGACCGGAAGCTGCAAGTCGGTCAGCACCTTCTCGACCGGCTCCTTGAACTCCGGGATGCCCTTGGCATAGCCGATGATGTAGCGTGCCAGCGGCCCGACCTCCATCGCGTGACCGCGCCAGCGCGGAGCCTTGATCCAACTGTATTTGGCGTTCTCGTCGATGGCCTCGATCCGGGTCTGGCTGCCCTTGGTGTTCGGACCCAGGACGAAGTTCGGCTCGGTCACGCCGTCCCAGGGGTGCAGTCCCTTGGACTCGTCTTTGTACTTGAACCAGGAATGGGCGACGAACTCCTGGATCTGCTCGGGATCGCGCAGATCGACCTCGTGGACCTCTTCGAGCTTGCCGTTGATGATCGCGCCGCGCGGCAGGCATTGGTTGTCGGACGAATCGTCGTTGGCGCGCTCGGGGATGTCGCCATAGGACAGCACCGCCTGACTGCTCAAGCCCCCGCCGTGGGTCCAGTCCTTGTAGTAAGAAGCGATGGCCATGAGGTCCGGCAGATAGACCTTGTCGATGAACTCGATGGTGCGGTCGATGATCGAGGAGACCAGATTCAGCCGCTCCATGTTGACCGCGCCCACCGCGCCCGCGTCATGGATGTTGATGGCGCAGGGCACGCCGCCGACCAGCCAGTTCGGATGCGGGTTCTTGCCGCCGTAGATGGTGTGGATCTTGACGATCTCTTTCTGGAAGTCGAGCGCCTCCAGATAGTGGGTGACGGCCAGCAGATTGGCCTCGGGCGGCAGCCGGTAGGCCGGATTGCCCCAGTAGCCGTTGGTGAAGGGACCGAGCTGACCGGACTCGACAAAGCGCTTGATCCGGGTCTGCACGTCGCGGAAATAGCCGGGCGAGGACAGTGGCCAGTCCGAGATCGACTGCGCCAGCGCCGAGGTCGCCTTGGGATCGGCCTTGAGCGCCGAAACCACGTCCACCCAGTCGAGCGCATGCAGATGGTAAAAGTGCACCAGATGGTCGTGCGCGTAGAGCGTCAACTGCATGATGTTGCGGATGGAGTTGGCGTTCTCCGGGATCTGGATGTCGAGCGCATCCTCGATGGCGCGCACCGAGGTCAGGGCGTGGGTGCCGGTGCAAACACCGCAGATACGCTGGGTGAAGGCCCAGGCGTCGCGCGGATCGCGACCGCGCAGGATCACCTCCAGACCGCGCCACATGGTGCCGGTCGAGACGGCATTGCGGATGACGTTCTGCTCGTCGAGATTGACCTCGCAGCGCATGTGACCCTCGATGCGGGTCACGGGGTCGACGACGACGCGCCGTCCGGCTGTGTCGAGTTGGAAGCCGTTGGGGGTCTGAACGCTCATGCCTGTTCATCCTCGGTGTGCTGAGCGCCCGCGCGCTGTTTGATGCGATGGACGGCGCTCGCCGCCGCATGCGCGGTGATGGCCGCGCCGACCGTGCCGGCGGCCGCGATTCCGACCGCATCGGCATTGGCCTCGATGCCGAAGACGCGGGTGTCGGTGACATGGTCGTAGAAGCTGCCCTTGTCCCAGAAGTCCTCCTCCGAGCAGCCGATGCAGCCATGACCCGACTGGATCGGGAAGGAGACCCCGTCGTTCCAGCGCACGGTCGAACAGGCGTTGTAGGTGGTCGGTCCCTTGCAGCCCATCTTGTAGAGACAGTAGCCCTTGCGCGCGCCCTCGTCGTCCCAGGACTCGACGAACTGACCGGCGTCGAAGTGCGGACGGCGGTAGCATTTGTCGTGGATGCGCTGGCCGTAGAACATCTTCGGCCGCCCCTGGCGATCGAGTTCCGGCAGACGCTCGAAGGTCAGCATGTAGGCGATGACGCCGGTCATGACCTCGGCGATCGGCGGACAGCCGGGCACCTTGATGATGGGCTTGTCGTGGATGACCTTGTCGATCGAGACGGCCTGAGTCGGATTCGGATGCGCGGCCTGCACGCAGCCCCAGGAGGCGCAGGTACCCCAGGCGATGACGGCCTGACAGTCGCTCGCGACCTCGCGCAACTGATCGAGGAAGGGACGCCCGCCGATGATGCAGCTCATGCCGTCCTGACCCAGCGGCGGATTGCCCTCGACAGCCAGGATGTAGCGGCCTTTGTACTGATGGCGGATCTCATCGAGGATCGCCTCGGCCTGATGCCCGGCGGCGGCCATGAGCGTGTCGTTGTAGTCGAGCGAGATCATCGACAGCACGACGTCCGAGGCCAGCGGATGGGCCGAGCGGATGAAGGACTCCGAGCAGCAGGTGCATTCCAGACCGTGCAGCCAGAGCACCGGGATGCGCGGCTTGGTCTCCATGGCCTCGGCGATGCGGCCCGCGAAGCCGGGCGCCAGACCCAGGGTCGCGGCGGTGATGGTGCAGAACTGGAGGAACCCGCGCCGGCTGATCCCCTGCCGGCGCATCGCCTCATAGAAGGTGTCGGTGGTAGCCATCTTGGTGCCTCTATTTTTTTCGTTGTCATTGGCGCCACGCGCGTCACGCCGGGTCGTGGCGGCCTGATCTCCTCCAAAGAGTATGGAAATTAGAGCACCCCTGGATTGAATTCATCAAGGTGGTGAAAAAAATAAAAATCGTGTTATCAATGACAATTGTCAATTGCTATAAACCCAGGACATCCGGATCGGATGCGTTGGGCGGCAACTACCGGGGCGGCGATGCCTGGTTTAGACTGCGATCCAGGCAACCATCCGCCCCTCCAAGTCCCCCTCTTTCAGGAAACCCGTCTTGCTCGCTATCCTTGCCGTCACGGCTCCCATCTTTCTGTTGATCGCACTCGGTTTCGCCGCCGTGCGCCGGGCCTGGATGCCGCGCGAGGGCGCGGTGGCCATGAGCCGCTATGCCCTGCTGTTCGCCCTGCCCGCGCTGCTGTTCGACACGCTCTCCAAACGCTCGCTCGACAGCATCCTGGTGCCGGACTTCCTGCTGGTCTATGTCAGCGCCTCGCTGATCACCTATGGGATCGGTGTACTGGTCGCCTCCATCGCGCGGCGGACCTCGCCGCTCGACAACGCCTTCTTCGGCATGGGGCTGTCGATGTCCAACAGCAGCTATATCGGCTATCCGCTAGTGGCGCAGTTGCTGGGCGACTCGGCTCTGATCGCGGTGGTCATGGCCATTCTGACCGAGGTGCTGATCATCCTGCCGCTGACCCTGATCCTGACCGAGTTCCATCGCGAGCGCGGACGCGGCAGCATGCTGCGGACGCTGGGGCGGGTGCTGCGCACGGTCGGTACCAATCCGATCCTGCTGGCGATCGCGGCCGGACTGGCGTTCTCGGCGCTCGGCTGGCACCTGCCGGTGGCGATCGGGCGCACCATCGAGCTGCTGGCCGGCTCGGCGGCGGTGGTGGCGCTGTTTGCCATCGGCGGCAGTCTGGCCGGACAGCGGGTGCGGGGCGCGCTCGGCCCGGCGACGGCGATCGCCACCGGCAAGCTGGTGGTCCATCCGCTCGTGGCCTTCGGGATGCTGATGCTGGTGCCGACGCTCGATCCGACGCTCGGTCAGGCCGCCCTGATTCTGGCGGGACTGCCGATGGTGACGATCTTCCCGCTGATCGCCCAGCGCTATGACCAGGGCGAGATTCCGGCCACGGCGCTGGTGATCACGACGCTGCTGGCCTTCGTGACGCTCAATCTCGGGTTGTGGCTGTGGGGGATCGGCGTGCCGGGTTAGGCGCTCTGGTTGATCTCGCGCGCGAAGCGTTCGAGCTTGAGCGTGTCGGCAGTGAAGAGCCGGATGCCCTCGGCGAGCTTCTCGGTGGCCATGGCGTCCTCGTTCAGCTCCCAGCGGAAACCGATCTCGTCATAGCCGACCCTGGGGATGTCGAGCGCCCGCGCCCGGTCCGGATCGAGCCGGCGCGACACCTCGCCCTCGGTCGAGGCCAGCTCGCCGAGCAGCGCCGGGGAGATGGTCAGATAGTCGCAGCCAGCCAGCTCCAGGATCTCGTCGAGATTGCGGAAGCTCGCACCCATGACCACGGTCGGATAGTCGTGACGCTTGTAGTAGTTGTAGATGCGCGTGACCGAGCGCACACCGGGATCTTCGTCGGCCGGATAGCCGGCGACGTTCTCGGCCTTCTTGTACCAGTCGAGGATGCGCCCGACGAAGGGCGAGATGAGCGTGACACCGGCCTCGGCACAGGCCACGGCCTGGGCGAAACCGAACAGCAGGGTCAGATTGCAATGAATCCCCTGACGCTCCAGCCGTTCGGCGGCGCGAATCCCCTCCCAGGTCGAGGCGATCTTGAACAGCACCCGCTCCCGGGCGTCGATCCCGGCCTGCTCGTAGAGCTCGACCAGCGCCTCGGCGCGACGCACCGTGCCTTCGGTGTCGAACGAGAGCCGTGCGTCGATCTCGGTCGAGACCCGGCCGGGGACGACGTTCAGGATCTCGGTGCCGAAGTTGACCGCCAGCTTGTCCATGGTCAGACGCGCCTGAGCCTGACTGTCGCCGCCGCCGTGCCGGGTGCCATGGAGCACCGCGTCCTCGACCAGCTCGCGATAGGCCGGCATCTGCGCCGCCTTGTAGAGCAGCGAGGGATTGGTGGTGGCGTCCTGAGGCCGGTAGTCGATGATGGCCTGAAAGTCGCCGGTGTCGGCGACCACGGTGGTCATGCTCTTGAGTGCTTCGAGTCGGTTCATGGTGGAAAGCGCCTCCAGCGCGAAAAACGAAGGGGATGGAGTGATTCAGAGTAACCCAGGCGTAGCGGGTTGCGTCGAAACGCGACGCAAGATCGCTCCATGAAGATTATGGCTTGCGCCCATGTCGAACGTTTGACGGATGTCTGTGTCCGACACGCCGGCGGGACTGGAGCGAACCGGCAATCTCGCCTATGCTCGACGCCCTTGAACGAACCGCTCCCCGAGTGGTCCACAAGCGCCACGGACCGCCGCTCTTCGCGGCGGTTTCTCGTTTCGATCGATCAATCAACCTCAACCCTGGAGTCTACCTGTATGGAACATTTCGGCTTTCCGATGGAAGCCATCGCCATCTTCGTCACCGTGGTCGCCGTCTCCATCTATCTGGATCTCTTCGCACATCGCAAGACCGATGAGATCAGCGTCGCCGATGCCGCCAAGTGGTCGGTGTTCTGGATCGTGCTCGCGCTCGGCTTCTACGGCTATCTGTGGGGACGTTTCAGCAAGGAGTGGGCCGATCTCTATCTGGCCGGCTATGTGCTCGAAAAGAGCCTCTCGGTCGACAATCTCATGGTCTTCATGGCCATCTTCGCCTCCTTCGGCATCCGCTCGGGGCTGCAACACCGCATCCTCTACTGGGGCATCATCGGCGCGCTGGTGTTCCGCGCCATCTTCGTGCTGATCGGCACCAGTCTGTTCATGGCCAGTCCCTGGGTCGGCTTCGTCTTCGCCATCCTGGTGGCCTGGAGCGGCGTGCAGATGCTCAAGAGCCGTGGCGATGGGGAAGCGATCGAGGATTATTCGGATCACTGGAGCGTGCGTCTGACCGGCAAGATGATGCCGATCTACACCCGGCTGCATCTGGACCGCTTCTTCGTCAGGCACGAGGAGTTGTTCGTCGGACGCGAGGAGGCCGAGCGCCAAAAGTCGGTCACGCGCATGGGCGCGCTCTATGCCACGCCGGCCTTCCTGTGTCTGGCGACGATCGAGACCTCGGACCTGGCCTTCTCGTTCGACTCGGTGCCGGCCGTCATCGCCGTGACGCAGGAACCGCTGCTGGTCTATGCGGCCATGATCTTTGCCATCCTGGGCCTGCGCAGTCTGTATTTCGTGCTCGCGGCCCTGACGCGCTATCTGGTGCATCTGGAGAAGGCGGTCATCGTGCTGCTGTTCTACATCGCCGGCAAGATGGCGTTGCAGTCCTGGAACCACGCCATTGGCGACACAGGTCTGCACATCTCGCCCGGAGCCAGTCTGATGGTGGTGCTCGGCGTGCTGGCGCTGGGTGTGGTGGCCTCGTTCCTCTTCCCCGAGAAGAAGGACGACGACGCGGGCGCGGCCAAGGGCTGATCGCGGTCTGAGTCACGGGCCGGTTCGCGGGGACCGGCCCGTGCCTGATCCGGCAGCGGCCCGCTCCATCCCGCATCGCCCACCGGGATCGGGCCTATCGGCCATTGAACCGTGTCCGGTATGATAGACGCCATTTCGCCGATTCAGGAGCCACACCCATGACCGACATCGACAAAGCACAAGCCCTCGCCGGCTCGACACTGGGCGGGGAACTGGACGCCGACGAATGCCAGGCGCTCGCCGAGCGCATGGGCGTCATCTCACTCCAGGCCGGCGAGACGCTGGTCGACGAGGACCAGGATCGACGCACGCTCTTCGTACTGGCACGCGGTCGGCTCTGCGTCTGCAAATCCGTCGGCGGCAAGGAGGAGACCGTCTACCAGATGCGCCCCGGCGAATGCGCCGGCACCCGCGCCTTCGTCGACGGCAAACCACGCCGCGCCGCCCTGCGCGCCGAGGAACCCGTCACCGTCCTGACCCTGGAGCCGGAAGACTTCGACGCCCTGATCGAGACCCACCCGCGTCTGGTCTTCAAGATCATGCGCGCCATGTTCCGCATCACCCACAGCAACCTGATGCGCATGAACCTGGAGAGCGCCGAGATGCGCAACTATCTGCTCAAGAGCGGTGGACGCTATTGAATCGCGTCTCTGAGTCGAGGCTTCAACGCTGAAGCCCTGACCAGCGATCGCTCCCGGAGGCGCCGATGCACCCGTTCGACATCCTCGCCATCCTGCTGAGCCTGGCAGCGGCCTTCAGTTGGATCAACCATCGCTTCATCCGGCTGCCGACCTCCATCGGCCTGATGCTGATTGCGCTCCTGCTCTCGCTCGGACTGCTGATCGCTCCACTCGACAGCGAATGGCAGACGGCCCTGAAGCAGTTGCTCGAAGACGTCGACTTCGAGGACACCGTGCTGCACGGGATGCTCGGCTTCCTGCTCTTCGCCGGCGCGCTCCATGTCGATCTGCACGATCTGGCACGCCACAAAGGGGTGATCGCCACACTGGCGAGCGCGAGTGTCGTCGTCGCGACCCTGCTGATCGGGGTGGGCGGCTGGCTGCTGTTCCGGCTGCTCGGGCTGGACGTGCCCTTCATCTACTGCCTGCTGTTCGGCGCCCTGATCTCGCCGACCGATCCGATCGCGGTGCTCGGTATCCTCAAGAACGCCGGCGCACCCGAGTCGCTCAACACCAAGATCACGGGTGAATCGCTGTTCAATGACGGCGTGGCCGTGGTGCTGTTTCTGACCCTGATCGGGATCGCCACCGGCGAACGCGAACCGAGCCTGTTCGGCGCGCTCGGGATGCTGGGGTACGAGGTCATCGGCGGCGCGCTGCTGGGCATCCTGAGCGGCGGTCTGGTGCTGCTGATGCTGAGCCGCGTCGACGACTATCAGGTCGAGATCCTGCTCACCCTGGCCCTGGCCACCGGCGGCTACGCCCTGGCCGAGCAGTGGCATCTGTCGGCGCCGATCGCCATCGTGGTCGCGGGCCTGATGATCGGCAATCATGGGCGCCGGCACCTGATGTCGGACAAGACCCGCCAGCACCTGGACGACTTCTGGGAGTTGGTCGACGAGATCCTCAACGCCGTGCTCTTCGTGCTGATCGGACTCGAAGTGCTGGTGCTGGAACTGAGCGGCGGTCCGCTGCTGGCCGGGATGCTGGCGATTCCGCTGGTGCTGGTCGCACGCGCCCTGAGCGTGGGTCTGCCGATCGGCCTGATGCGCCGGATGCGTGACTTCGCGCCCGGTACCGTCACCCTGCTGACCTGGGCCGGACTGCGCGGCGGAATCTCGATCGCGCTGGCACTCTCGCTGCCGGATGGCGAGACGCGCGACATCCTGGTGAGTGTGACCTATGTCGTGGTCGTCTTCTCGATCCTGGTCCAGGGACTGACGCTCGGACCGCTGGTGCGGATCATCGGTCAGCGTGCCGACCGCGAACTCTCGGATGTCGCCGGACGCTCCGAGTCACCCTCTCACAACTGACCAACGACAACGATCTGGTGAGGACACAGCCATGCAACGACGCGATTTCCTGAAGACCGCCGGTGTCGGCGCACTCGCCGCCGGCGCCAGTGTCTCGCTCCCGGCGCGCGCCGAGGGGCCGACCATCAAATGGCGTCTGGCGTCGAGCTTCCCAAAGAGTCTGGACACCATCTACGGCGGCGCCGAGACCCTGTCCAGGCGGGTCGCTGAGCTGACCGACGGGCGCTTCGAGATCCGCGTCTTCGCCGGCGGCGAGCTGGTGCCCGCGTTCGGCGTGCTCGATGCCGTGCAGCAAAACACGGTCGAGTGCGGCCACACCGCGTCCTATTACTACTACGGCAAGAACAAGGCGCTGGCGGCCGAGACCACCCTGCCCTTCGGGCTGAACACGCGCCAGCTCACCTCCTGGGTGATGGCCGACGAGGGCATGGGGCTGCTGCGCGAGATGTTCGCCGAGTACGACATCCTCAACTTCCCCGGCGGCAGCACGGGCGCCCAGATGGGCGGCTGGTATCGCCGTGAGATCAAGTCGCTGGAGGATCTCAAGGGACTCAAGATCCGCATTCCCGGTTTCGGCGCCGAGATCTTCTCGCGTCTGGGTGCCGTGCCCCAGTCACTGCCCGGCGGTGAGATCTATCCCTCGCTGGAGCGCGGCGCCATCGACGCGGCTGAATGGACCGTGCCCTATGACGACGAGAAGCTCGGCTTCCACAAGGTCGCCAAGTATTACTACTACCCCGGCTGGTGGGAGACCGGCACCCATCTGGTGTTCTATGTGAACAAGGATCAGTGGGCCGCGTTGCCGCCGAGCTATCAGGCCGCCTTCGAGGTCGCCGCCAATGAGGCACACCTGGAGATGCTCGCCCGCTACGACGCCAAGAATCCGCCCGCGCTGCAACGCCTGATCGCCGGAGGTGCCGAGTTGCGCCGCTTCCCCGACGACGTGCTGCTCAAGGCGTACGAGACTGCGCATCAGGTCTATGCCGAGGAAGCCGAAAAGAATCCGGTCTTCAAGCGGCTCTATGATTCCATGATGGCCTTCCAGGAACGCTCGGATGCCTGGTGGGGTGTGGCCGAGTTGCCCATGTCCAACCTGCGGCAGGCGGTGCGGCGCATGAAGTGAGCCGGGAGGCGGCACACCTCACCCGCCCCGTTGGCGGTCGCTCGCACTGAGCGACCGATCAACCGTCTGACCCCCGCAACACGGCCAGCGCCTGCTCGAAGTCGTAACCGACCAGTGCTCTGCGAAACGCCTCCTGGCGCCCCTTCAGCACGGGTTCATAGAGACTGGGCGCATCGAAATACAGACTGTGCGCGGTCACGTCGCACTGTTCGAGCAGGCACACCAGATCGTCGATGGCCTTGCGCAGCATGGCCTCGTCGACCGCGTCCGCGCCCTGCCCCGTCTCCACCGGCACGACCTCGCCGATGGGCAGGCGCAGACTGAACCAGAACACACTCCCCTCGCCGAGCGTGCTCTCGACCCCGATCTCACCGCCCATGAGCGAGACCAGACGCTTGGTGAGCGCCAGTCCCAGTCCGACCCCCTCGTATCGGCGGGTCATGGACCCATCGCCCTGGCGGAAGGGCTCGAACAGATTGGCGCGCGCCTCGGGTGACAGACCGATCCCCTGGTCCTCGACGCTGAAGCGCAGTGTCACCGCCTTTTCGCGCGACTCGACCGGCGCGACCATGAGCCGGACCCGCCCCTGTTCGGAGAACTTGACGGCATTGCTCAGCAAGGCGTCGAGCATCTGTTCGAGATGCGCTGCATCGCCTCGCAGACACAGCGGCACGCCGTCCTCGATCACCTGCGCCAGCTCGATGCCCTTGGAACGGGCGGGCGCCTCGAAGCGCCCCATGACGCGCGCGCACAGCGCCTGAAGATCGAAGTCGGAAGACTTGAGTTCGAGCCGATCGGATTCGGCCCGACTGAGTGTCAGCAGATCATTGATGATATGGAACAGACGCTGTGAGGCGCGTTCGAGATGGTCGATACGTGTCTTGGCATTGTCGTCCTGGCTGTCGCGCCTGGCCAGATAGGCCAGCCCCATGATCTGATGCAGGGGCGTGAGGAACTCGTGTCCGACATTGGTCAGGAAGACGCTCTTGGCGCGATTGGCACTCTCGGCCTCGTCGCGCGCCAGCGCCAGTTCGCGCACCCGCTCATGGACCAGATCCTCCAGGTGATCGCGATGACGTATCAGCTCGGCATTGGCGGCGCGCAGCTCACGCGCGCGCCGCTCCAGCTCCAGATGCAGCGCGACACGCGCGCGCAGGACCGCCCTGTTGACCGGCTTGTGCACGAAGTCCACGCCACCGGCCGTCAAGGCGCGTGTCTCGCTCTCGGAGTCGGTGCGCGCGGTGACGAAGATCACCGGGATCTCGCGCGTGGCCGGATCGGACTTGAGCGCCGCGCAGACCTCATAGCCATCCATCTCGGGCATCATGACGTCGAGCAGGATCAGGTCCGGCACGGCGGTCTTGGCGAGCAGATCCAGCGCCTGACGCCCGGAGGTGGCAAAACTGGTGTCGTAGCTGTCTTCCAGCATCCCGAGCAGGATCTCGATGTTGGTCGGCGTGTCGTCGACGATGAGGAGGCGTGGAAGGTCGTGTTCTTTCATGGCAGATTCCAACTCTGTTTTTGCGCCAGACGCCGCACCCCGGCCAGGGCCTGCTCGAAGTCGAGTCGGGCGATCGCGGCGGCGATCGGTGCGTAGTCGGCCTGTAGCGCGGAATCCTGTAGCCAGGATTCGATCTCGCGGCTGAGCCGGCGCGCCCGACTCTGCCGATTGTCAAGCATCCAGGCCAGGGTCTGGAGCTTCGGATGCAGGGCGTCCAGATCCAGTCGCCGGGGCGTCGCGCACCGCTCCGACGGCCGTTCGGACGCGGCGATGGGTGCCGTCGCCGGAGACGCCCGGCTTGCGGCATAGTCGGCGATGTCGACCAGACGCAGCGGCACCGTGAACCAGAAGGTACTGCCCTCACCCAACCGGCTCTCGACCCCGATCTCGCCACTCATCAGCTCGACCAGACGCTGGCAGAGACTCAGGCCCAGGCCGGTACCGCCGTGGACGCGACTGGCCGACATATCGGCCTGCTGAAAGGGAGCAAAGAGCGCCTGACACTGCTCGGGCGTCAAGCCGATGCCGGTGTCCTCGATCGAGAAGCGCAGCACGAGGCGCTCGCCGGCCGCCGTCTTGGAGGCCACCCGCGCGGGTGCGGCGACCAGCACGACCCCGACCCGAACACTGCCGCGCTCGGTGAACTCGATGGCATTGTCGACCAGATGGTCGAGCACCTGCTGGATGCGCAAGGGGTCGCCGGCGAGTACGGGCGGCACTTCGGGCGCCCTCACACAGGAGAACGCCAGCCCTTTCTCCTCGGCGCATGGCATGTAGAGCTGGCGCGTGCGGTCGAGGATGTTGTCGAGATTCAGGGGCGTGGACTCCAGGCGCAGATAGCCGGACTCAACCTTGGAATAGTCCAGGATGTCGTTGAGCAGGCTCGAAAGCGCGGCGGCCGAGTCGTGGATCTTGAGCAGATAGTCACGCTGGTGCGGAGTCATGGCCTCGGAGCCGTCGAGCAACAGGTTCGACAACCCGATGAGCGCGTTCATGGGGGTGCGCAGTTCATGCCCCATGTTGGCCAAAAAGGCGCTCTTGGCCACATTGGCCTGCTCGGCGGCCAGCTTGGCCTGTATGAGCTCGTGCGAGAGCGCGCGCAGGGCTTGCTCGGCACTGCGATCGACCAAGACCACCAGAATCTGCCGACCATCCGACCGGCTCTCGCTCAGCGGCATGAGATGCACATCGAAGGACGCCTCACCCTCACCGCCGGCTTTCAGGGCCATGGACTCCAGCTGATAGGGACCGACATCGAGCACTGTGCGCATGAGACTGTGCAGCCGGGTGCGACTCGGGAAGTCGAAGAGCTGGAACAGCGAACCGCGCTGCAAGGCGACATGGCGGCTGATGCCCAGTACCTCGCACGCCTGCTCATTGGTCTCGACGATGAAGCCGCTGGCGTCGACCACGATGGCCGGCATGGGCAGAGACGCGAAGAAGCGCCGATAGCGTTCCATGGCGAGCGCGATGTGATCCTGCGCCTGGATCAGTTCATCGTTCTGGATCTCCAATTCGGCTTGGTAGACCCGCAGCTCCTCGATCAGGTGCGAGAGCTCCAGCACCCTGGAGCCATCCTGGTCCAGCGCCAGACTGGCCTGCCCCTCAGCGATCGCCCGCTCGGCACGCTCACGCAGCTGGTTGAAATCGAGCGGACGCCGCTTCAAGCCGCGCGACTCCGATGCCAGGCGCTGATGTTGATGTGACTGACCACCACGCCGATATCCTGACTCATCACGGGGGCCACGTTCATGACGAACCAGCGTTCCTCGGCCGAGGCGTGGCAGGGATACTCCATCGAAAAGATCGGCAGGGTACCTTCGAGCACACCGCGCAGGCCGCGATAGGCCTCCTCGGCATAGCCATCCTCCTTGGTTACGCCCGGCTGGAAGATGTCCAGATAGTTCACCCCAGGTCCGGAGCGCTTGAGATCCTTGTCGCCGTTGGCGCGCGCAAAACGCCGCCAGGCGGCATTGACCAGGATGATGCAGCCGCTGTGATCGAGCACGGCGACGTGTTCGGGCAGGGCATCGAGGATGGATTGCAGCCGGCGCGCATCGTGGAAGGCGGTCACATCGACGAAGGTGGCCACCACACCGTTGATGGTGGTCGAGGGAATCAGATACGGCAGGATGCGCACCAGATAGGTCTTCTTGTCGTCGAGCGTCACCACTTCGGTCTCGACCGAGCGCTGGGTGGCCAGGGTCTGGCGCAGATCCTCGATCAGACTCGGGTAGCGCAACACATGCGAGATGTCGCCCAGCGGACGTCCGGCGTCGGACTCGCGCAGCTTGAAGATCTGGGTCGCGTCCGGGCTGAAGCGCGTGATGTGCAGATCGGCGTCGAGAAAGATGGTGGCCACGCCGGCAGCCCTGGCCATGCTGTCGAGATCGGCGTTGACGCGGTTGAGCACCAGCATCTTTTCCTGAAACTCCGCATTGACGGTGCTCATCTCCTCGTTGACCGACTGCAACTCCTCGTTGGAGCTTTGCAGCTCCTCGTTGGAGGCCATGAGTTCCTCGTTGGTCGCCTGCAACTCCTCGTTGGAGGTCTCCAGTTCCTCGATGGTCGCCTGGAGACTCTCGCGGGTGGCGCCCAGCTCGCGCTCGAGCACCGCCACGCGCGCCATGGTCTCGGCGTCGACGTCGACCGGCTCGGCGGCGGTGGCCACCGCCTGGTTCGGGGCCGCCTCGAAGCACAGCAGCGTCAGGCGCTCATCGCTGTCGGTGCGCAACGGATGGGCCGACAGCCGGATGGTGCGCTGCTCGCCGCTCTTGAGCGTCACGTCGATCAGATCCGAGATGATCGAACAGCGGTCGCGCGTGGCCTTGTAGAGCAGCGCGGCCGCCACCGGCGTGAGCTTTTCGGGCAGCAGCCGGCTGATCTCCAGACTGGCCGCGCCCTCGCGGGTCTGGAGATAGGCATTGACGTCGCCGAACAGATGGATGGCTTCATGCTGCGGGTTGACCACGATCGCCGGCGGGGCATAGAGCGAGAGCAGTGCGGTGACGCCCAGGTTGGCGATCGAGCTCTCCGTGGCGCCATGGCGGGTCTTGGCCAACTGCGGCGCCTTGCCAAGGGTTGGCGGTGTGAGCAGGGCCGCGCCCTTGCGCTCCAGGAAGGGCAGCGAAATGGCGCCGACACGCCGAAACAGCTTGTGCTTGGCGCTGATGGTCTGCAAGCCCTCCGTCACCGATGAGAGCGACTCGCTGGAGCCGAGCAGGAGTACCCCGCCCTCGCGGATGGCGTATTGCAGTGAGCGCAGGGCATGTTCCTGAGCCGCCGAGTTGAAATAGATGAGCGTATTGCGGCAGACCACCAGATCCATCTTGGTGAAGGGCGGATCGGCGAGCAGATTGTGCCGGGCGAAGACGATGCACTGACGCAGTTCGTTCTTGATGACGAAACGGTCGCCCTGCTTGATGAAGAAGCGCTCCAGACGCTCGGGCGAGAGTTCGGCGGCGGCCGACTCGGGATACTGGCCGACGCTGGCCGTCTCGACGCAGGATTGATCGACGTCGGTGGCGAAGATCTTGAGGTTCGGCCAGCGGCGTTCGCGCTCGAAGGCTTCGATGAAGAGCATGCCGATGGTGTAGGCTTCCTCGCCCGTGGCCACGCCCGCGATCCAGACCCGGATCGGCTCGTTGGGCGGACGATCGGCGACCATGGGGCCGATCACCGTGTCGGCCAGCACGCTGAAGGTCTCGGGATCGCGGAAGAAGCTCGTGACCGAGATCAGCATCTCGCGTCTGAGCGTGACGATCTCGTTGCGGTCGTGTTCGAGCAGATCGTAGTACTGATACAGCTCCGGGGTGTGGCGCACCTGCATCCGCCGGTCGATGCGGCGCATGACCGTGGTCGGCTTGTAGTCGGAGAAGTCGATCCCGCCGACCTGATGCAGCAGATGCAGCAGCGCTGCCAGCACTTCCTCGGCGGTCATGTTGGCGCGCGGCACCAGCCGCGGCGGCTCGACCTCAGGCTCCTTGTAGGGGATGTTGCGGATGTGGGCCAGCAGCCGCGCCGGGATCTCCTCGGCCGGCAGGATGGCATCGACCAGCCCGGTGGCGATCACGCTGCGCGGCATGCCGTCGAACTTGGCCGATTCCGGCTCCTGCGCCATCAGGAAACCGCCGGCGGCATTGATGGCGACCGCGCCGCGCGTGCCGTCGGTGCCCGTGCCCGAGAGGATGATGCCGACGGCGTGCCGATCGTAGACGTCGGCCAGCGAGGAGAAGAAGATGTCGATCGGCAACGTCAGACCGCGCGGATTCTTCGGCGTCAGATGCAGGTGCCCCCTGGTCACATGCATTATGGCGCCGGGCGGAATCAGATAGACGTGGTTGGCGTCCATCGCCATGTCGTCCTCGACCATGGTCACCGGCATCTCGGTGTGACGCGCGAGCAGATTGCTCATCATGCTCTTGTGGTCGGGCGAGAGATGCTGTACCACCACGAAGGCGGCCCCGAGGTCGGTCGGACAGGCCTTGAAGAACTTCTCCAGCGCATCGAGACCGCCCGCCGAGGCACCGACGCAGACGACATAGCCGTCGAAGGGGGCGGACTTGGAGGAGTCGGTCCCCTCGCTCTTGGGCGGGGCGTTCTTTTTCATCAGCAACGGTCCAATTGATGTTCGACGGCTCGGGTTGGGATGCGCCCAGGACGCTCTGATTTCCCTTCTCCCGCGACAGGCATGACCGTATCGCGAATCGACGGCGGTCGAGGCGGCCAGGGAGTAGAATACGGCATTCTATCCAAAAGACACGCCAGGGAGGCGTCGAGATTCGAGACCGATCCGACCATGCCCGAACGATCGCGCCATGCCTGAACCGTCGCTGAACACCGAGTCCGGGTCGGCCGGCACGGGTACTCCGTTCGGTGATCCAGGACTCTGGCTGCTGGGACTGAACCTGACGCTCGTGCTCGTCTTTCCATTCTGGCTGCATTTTCGCTGGGGTGGTGAACACCGGATCGGACTGATCGCCAATCTGACCTTCATCCTGTTCCACCTGTCGCTCCTGATGCTGCTGTGGCGCACGGCGAGTGCTCCCTGGGTCGAGCCGGTCACACGCCGCGGCTGGAGGCTGATCGCCCTGGGCGAGCTGGCCTATCTGAGTGGCGAGATCACCTGGTTCGTCCATGAGACGCTGCTCGGCATCGAGCCCTTTCCCTCGCCGGCGGATCTGGGCTATCTGGCCTTTTTTCCGCTGGTGCTCGCCGGGATCCTGAGTTTCACGCGTCCACTGGAGCAGCGCGGTGAGCGTCTGCTCTTCTGGCTCGATTTGAGCGTGATCGCGATCGGCGTGGCCACCCTGGTCTGGTATTTCCCTCTGCACGCCATCACGGCCGCCGACGATCTGCAAATCCTGGCGCTGGCCCTGGCCTATCCGGTCGGCGACACGGTGCTGCTGGTCGGCATGGCGGTCTGGCTGTTGCGGCCCAGGCGCAAGCGCTCGACCGCGCCAATAGTGTGGCTGATGTCGGGCTTGCTCCTCTTTCTGCTGGCCGACCTGCGCTTCGCCCAGGAAGCCGCCAGCCATGACTATCGTGTCGGCCAGCTCACCGATGTCTTCTACCACCTCGCCACGGTCATGATCATGGTGGCGGCTCATCTGGAATATCGCGATCACCGCTCGGGTTCCGTCCCGGCCATGACGGGATATGCCCTCACCACCGGGCGTCCCGAATGGGGGCTGGCGATCCTGCCCTATCTGGCGATCGGCGCCGTCTACGCCCTCATCATTCCAACCGTGTTCCACTGGATGCCGGGCCACACCCTCAGCCGGGACGGCAAGGAACTCGGCATCCTGATCCTGGTGGCGGCGATCCTGGTCGTCCTGGCCATGCTGCGCCAGGCGGTCGCGGCCGGCGAGCTGGCGCGCCTGAAGACCGAGCACGCCGTTCAGGCCAGTGAGATCCGTTTCGCCGCGCTCGCGCGTCACTCCTCGGATCTCATCATTCTGACGGGCACGGATCTGCGGGCGCGCTTCGCGAGCGACTCCATTCAACGGGTGCTTGGTCACACCCCGCGCGATCTGATGCGGGTCTCGCTTCTCGACTATCTCCAGCCGGAGGATCGGGTGCGTGCCAGCCGCTTCATCGCGCGTGTTCTCGCCGCCCCGGACATCACACTGGTCACGGAATGGCCCATGCGTCACGCCGACGGCACCTGGCGCGACATCGAGATCCTGGCCACCAACCTGAGCCACAATCCGGCCGTCGGCGGTCTGGTGCTCAACGGGCGCGACGTCACCGAGCGCAAGCGTCACCAGCACGAGCTCGAACAGGCGCGCGCCGCCGCCGAATCGGCCAACCGGGCCAAGGGCGAATTCCTGGCCAATATGAGCCATGAGATCCGCACCCCCATGCATGCCGTGATCGGACTCTCGAGTTTGTTGCTCGACTCGACGCTCCTGCCACAGCAACGCGACTATCTGGAGCGTATCCATCTCGCCGGGACCGCTCTGCTCGGGGTGCTGAACGACATCCTGGACTATTCCAAGATCGAGGCCGGACGGATGCGCCTGGAGTCGATTCCACTCCGGCTCCAGGAGGTGCTCGATACCACGCACGCCCTGTTCGAGATCCAGGCCGAGAAGAAACCACTGAGCCTGGAGTTCGAACTGGCGCCCGAGGTGCCCGAGCGGTTGCAGGGTGATCCGCTGCGACTGTTGCAGGTGCTCAACAATCTGGTCGGTAACGCGCTCAAGTTCACCCACACTGGCGGCGTGTGGGTTGGTGTCACGTGTCAGGAGCAGACCGAAACGTCCGTACTCATCAAGATCTCGGTTCGGGATACCGGCATCGGCCTGACACCGGCTCAACTGGAGCGGCTCTTCGGCGTCTTCCATCAGGCCGATGCCTCGACCACGCGCCAGTACGGCGGCACCGGACTGGGACTGAGCATCTGCAAGCGTCTGACCGAGCTGATGGGCGGCGAGATCGGGGTGGAGAGCGTCGCCGGTCAGGGCAGCACCTTCTGGTTCACGGCACGTCTGAAACCGCTCGCGCCCGACACCGACCAGAGCGACGACGGGACGCACCCATCGCCGGACGTCGCGACATCCGTCACACGTCCTCTGTCTACACTCGATACGCTGGGCACAGGGTCGCTGACGGACGGGATCGCGGCGCCTGAGACATGGGCTGACGCGCCCGTCGAACTCAGACGTGCCCTGCCCCCACCCCGCGATGCATTTCAGCTCCTGGAACGGCTGGACGAACTCGACGCACTGCTGGCGACCCAAAATAGCCGCGCACGGCATCTGAGCCGCGAGATCATGCACGCGCTCGCCGACACTCCCCGGCGATTCGACTACGCCCCCATCGCCGAGTCGATCAAATCCCTTGATTTCGCGACCGCCCGCCAGCGGCTGCAACACCTGCGCATGGAGCACGACCCAACGCACACAGCCGATGGCTGAACGCGCCATCCAGGCATCGACACCGCGCACTGGCCATGCTGGTGCCGCGCACCCGCCGGCGTGGCGAGCACGAGCATGAAGTGAGCCGCGCTCCCAGTGTTTCAGGTCTCCTGGAGACGGTCGTAATAGCGCGCCCGATAGAGCAGGCGCGGCACCGGGCCGTCTGCGAAGCCGCTGCGGGTATGCAGGACGTTGTTACTGACCAGTCCCCAGCCGGATTCCAGTCGACCGCTGACACTCCAGGGTGTGCCGCCTTCGAGCAGAGATTTGAGCGTCGCGACGGCTTCACGGGTGACGGGATCGTCGCGCCAGCGGATGTTGCGAGCGCGATTGGTATAGCGCATGTGCAGCCGCCCGTCGGCCCGCACCGAGAACACCGGGCCGGGCTGGTCGGGTCGGACTTCCTCGCCGTCGACATGGTTGGCCGGGATGGTCATGCACTCCGGGTGCATCAGGGCGCGGATGAACTCGGGGCTGAGGTCGCGCAGCAGGATGTAGGCGATCTCGTGGTCGAGCAGATCGTTCGCTCCGCCCTCCTCGGCCGGGTGGACGCAGTGCAGCAGCAGGCCGTGTATCTGGTGTTCGGGGCTGTTGTAGTAGCCGTCTGTATGCCAGGAAATGGGACGGTTCGAATAGGGTATGTAGTCGCGATGACGCGCGTCGGTCTGCACCGTCAGCGACGTGATGGCGTCCTCGTCGGCCCCTGGGTTGTGGTCGAGCCGGTGCAGACCCAGGCCGGCGCCGAGTGCGCGCGGGATCTCCTTGTCGGGATCGTCGCCCGTGGCACCGACATAGATGGCCATGTTGGCACGGCGGCAGCGATCCAGGATGGCCGTGCGCTCGGCGTCGGTGAGCTGGCGTGGGTCACGGACCTCGACGATCAGCGCCCCGAGATCGGTCGGCGACTGTTCGAGCTTGCGCTCGCGCCAGCGTTGGTAGGCTGAGTCGTCGTCGAGCGCGAAGGGTGAATCCGGCATGGCGTCACGCGTCTCCAGTGGTTTGAGGAAGCGGTTGCGGTGGGAGGCGCGGAAAGATCCCCCACTGGGGAAAGCGCCACTTGAGTCCCGAGTAGAGCGCCAGCCCCAGCAGGTCGGCCAGCAGATCGAACCAGGAGGCGTCGCGATACGGCAGTTCGTATTGCATCGACTCGATGAACGCGCCATAGCACAGCAACCACCCCCAACGCTTCCAGGCCCGCTCGCGTCCCGGCCAGCCGCCGTCGGCCAGCCAGGCCAGCACCAGAAAGGCCAGCAGATGATTGGCTTTGTCAAAGCCGAGTCCAGGCACGGATTCGGCGGGCGTCAGGGCCAGATAGAGTATGGCCAGCAGGCCGATCACCAGGGCGAAGCGGTAGAGTGGTCTGGGTATATCGAAAGACATGCGTGCCTCCGGAGCCTGTGATAGTGAACGGGCCGGATGGCCCCGGTTTTCGCCGAACTGTGGCTGGGTATTGTAGTATCAAGAACGCTGGCGACACATGCCGCAACAGTCACCCTGGTCTCAGCCGAAATGGATCCTGGCCTCCAGATTGGCCGCCGAGTCGGCATTGGCCAGCGCCTCCTCCATCGTGATGGTACCGGCGTTGTAGAGCGCCAGTAGCGCATCGTCGAAGGTACACATCCCCCCTGCGCCGCTCTCCTGCATCGCTTCGTTGATGGCGTCGACCCGTCCGTCGCGGATCAGATCGGCGATGTGCGGCGTGTTGACCAGGATCTCGATCGCCGCGCAGCGCGCGCCGTCCTTGGTACGCACCAGACGCTGCGACAGGATGGCGCGCATGTAGGCCGACAGGTCCATGAACAGCGTCTTGTGCATCTCCTGCGGGAACATGTTGACGATGCGCTCCATCGCTTGATACGCATTGTTGGCATGCAGGGTCGAGATCGCCAGATGCCCGGTCCCGGCCAGTTCGATCGCTGCCTCCATGGTCTCGCGGTTGCGGATCTCGCCGATCAGCACCACGTCGGGCGCCTCGCGCAGCACGCTCTTGAGCGCGTTGGCATAGCTCTTGGTGTCGATGCCGATCTCACGCTGGCTGATGATGCACTGCTGGTGTTTGTGGGTGAACTCGATCGGATCCTCGATGGTGACGATGTGTCCGGTGGAGTTGCGATTGCGGTGGTCGATCATGGCTGCGAGCGTGGTCGACTTGCCCGAGCCGGTGGCCCCGACCATGAGGATGATCCCGCGCTTGTGCATGATGAGCTGCGAGAGGACCGACGGCACATTCAGCTCGTCGAGCGTCGGCACATTGGCACGGATGTAACGCAGCACCATCGCCGGCTGCCCGCGCTGGAAATAGGCGTTGACGCGAAAACGCGCCTTGCCCTCCAGCGCGATGGCGAAATCCAGTTCGCGCTCGCGCTCCAGCTCCTCGATCTGCTCGGGGGTCATGATGCCTTCGACCGCCGCCCGACAGGCCGCCGCCGTCAGCACCGTCTCGCCGACCGAGCGGATGACGCCCTCGATCTTGATCTTGACCTGGGTGCCGGCGGCAAAGAACAAGTCCGAAGCCTTGTGCTTGACCATGAGTTCGAGATAGGGCTTGATGTCCATGAGCGGCTCCTGGAATGGCTGTCGTCGCGGCTCACGCCGTTATCGATCCGACTTGAAACGTGCCGGGTCGAAGGGCGGATCCTCGATGGTCGAGACGGGCGATGCGTCGCCGAAGAGGCTCGAATCCGGTCCGCCGTCCTCATCGCCCTCGTCGCTCATGATCGACAGCGCACCTGTGCCGCTGAAGTGATCCTTCTCGCGCGCCCCATGCCCCTCGAGCTTGATGGCCAACCGCAGACCGTTCATGGAGTCGGCATTGCGCAGGGCGTCCTCGTAGCTGATCTTGCCCGCTTCGTAGAGATCGAACAGCGCCATGTCGAAGGTCTGCATCCCGAGTTCGCGCGACTTCTTCATGACCGCCTTGATGCCGCCGACGTCGCCCTTGAAGATCAGATCCTGGATCAGCGGCGAGTTGAGCATGATCTCGACGGCCGCGACCCGCCCACCATCGGTGCAGGGCAGCAGACGCTGCGAGATGATGGCATTGAGATTGAGCGAGAGATCCATCAGCAGTTGACCACGCCGCTCCTCGGGGAAGAGGTTGATGATGCGGTCGAGCGCCTGGTTGGCGCTGTTGGCGTGCAGGGTCGAGAGACACAGATGGCCGGTCTCGGCGAAGTTGATCGCATGCTCCATGGTCTCGCGGGTGCGGATCTCGCCGATCAGGATCACGTCCGGCGCCTGACGCAGGGTATTGACGAGCGCGGCCTCCCAGCTCTCGGTATCGACGCCGACCTCGCGCTGCGTGATCAGACAGTTGACGTGCGGGTGCACGTATTCGACCGGATCCTCGATGGTGATGATGTGGCCGTAGCTGTTGGCGTTGCGGTGTCCGAGCATGGCGGCGAGCGAGGTCGACTTGCCCGAGCCGGTGCCGCCGACCATGAGCACCAGGCCGCGCTTGTTCATCACCACCTCCTTGAGCACCGGCGGCAGCTTCAGCTCGTCGAGAGTCGGGATACCGGCGTTGATGGTGCGCAGCACCGCGCCCGACAGTCCCTGCTGCACGAAGGCATTGACGCGAAAACGCCCGATACCCTTGGGACTGATGGCAAAGTTGCATTCCTTGTGCGCGTCGAAGTCGCGCACCTGGCGGTCGTTCATGATCGAGCGTACCAGGATGTTGGTCTGCTCACCGGACAGCGCCTGAGTGCTCATCGGCGTCATGCGTCCATGGATCTTGCAGGCCGGCGGGAATCCGGCGGAGATGAAGAGATCCGATCCATTCTTCTGCGTCATCTTGCGCAGACAGTCGAGCATGAAATTCGCGGCTTGTTGACGGTCCATGGCGCCCTCTGGTGGTACGGATGACGATCAGTGATCGACTCGACGGTCGCGTGCACGACATGCCGTGGCCGTGCGTGTTCACATGATAAGCCGCGAGCCGCATTCGGAAAACGGGCCTGGGTCAGCGTGCCGGGGCCGCGAAGCCCCGGTCGAGCCGACGATAGCCGATGGCCTCGCTCAGATGGGTCGTGTCG
This sequence comes from Allochromatium vinosum DSM 180, assembly GCF_000025485.1. NCBI lineage: Bacteria > Pseudomonadati > Pseudomonadota > Gammaproteobacteria > Chromatiales > Chromatiaceae > Allochromatium > Allochromatium vinosum. Next base: position 2,650,141 of record NC_013851.1, read on the forward strand.
ATGCCCTCGGCACCGGCCAGGTCGGCGATGGTGCGGGCGACCTTGAGGATACGATGGTAGGCGCGCGCCGAGAGCGCGAGCCGCGTCAGAGCCTGTTCGACCAGCCGTTGACCGGCGGCGTCGAGTGCGCAGTCGCGATCGATCTCGGCTGGGGTCAGGGCCGCGTTGGCTTTGCCGGCGCGCGCGAGTTGGCGTTCGCGCGCCGCGCTCACGCGGGCACGCACCTGGGCCGTGGTCTCGTTCAGGCGCGACATCGGCCCGGTGAGCTGGCCCACCTCCAGACGCAGGACCTCGACATGCAGGTCGATGCGGTCGAGCAGCGGACCGGACAGGCGCCGGCGATACCGTGCCACCTGCTCGGGGCTACAGCGGCAACGCCCGGTGCTGTCGCCCAGATAGCCACAGGGACAGGGATTCATGGCCGCGACCATCTGGAACTGGGCCGGAAAGCGGACCTGACGCGCCGCGCGCGAGATGTCGATCCAGCCCGACTCCAGCGGTTCACGCAGCACTTCCAAGACCCGCCGATCGAATTCGGGCAATTCGTCGAGAAAGAGCACGCCATGATGGGCCAGGGAGATCTCGCCCGGTCGCGGCTGGGTGCCACCGCCGACCAGGGCGGCGGCCGAGGCGGTGTGATGCGGCGAGCGGAATGGACGTTCCAGCCAGCGCGCCGGATCGAAGGGGTCACGCCCGCCGACCGAGCGGATCGCGGCCGCCTCCAGGGCCTCGGACTCGCTCAATGGCGGCAGCAGTCCGGGCAGGCGCATGGCCAGCATCGACTTGCCGGTTCCGGGCGGACCGGACATCAGGATCGAATGCCCGCCGCTGGCGGCGATCTCCAGTCCGCGTTTGCCGTGCTCCTGACCGCGTACATCGACCAGATCCGGATAGTCGGGCCGGATCTGGAAACGATCGTCACCGCGCTGGATCGGCAGGGGTTCGACGCCATCGAGGTGTGCGCACACCTCGCGCAGATGCGCGGCCGGGCGCACCTCCAGCCCCTCGACGATGGCCGCCTCAGCCGCGTTCGCCTGCGGCAGGATCAGCGCTCGTCCAGCCGCGCGCGCGGCCAGGGCGATCGGCAGCACGCCCTGGATCGGGCGCAACGCGCCGGACAGGGCCAGCTCGCCGATGCATTCATAGTGTTCGAGCCGCTCGGTCCTGAGCTGACCCGTGGCCCCCAGGGTTCCGAGCGCGATCGGCAAGTCGAAACGCCCGCCTTCCTTGGGCAGATCGGCCGGCGCAAGATTGATCGTGACCCGCCCGTTGGGAAACTGAAAGCTGTTGTTGACGAGCGCGCCATGCACCCGGTCCTTGCTCTCGCGCACCGCCATCTCGGGCAGACCCACGATGGACATCGCCGGCAGTCCGCCCGAGAGCTGAACCTCGACCGTGACCGGCGGCGCCTCGATTCCGAGTCGCCCGCGGCTGTGCAGGATGCAGAGGGCCAACTCCCGTCCCTCCTGGGTTCAGTCCGAACGGCGTCCTGGGGCGGCGAGCGACTGCTCCAGGGCAGCGACCTGCGACTCCAGGGCGGCCAGCTTCTCGCGGGTGCGCGCCAGCACCGCCGACTGCACGTCGAACTCTTCGCGCGTGACCAGATCGAGCCGCGACAGCCCAGCCTCCAGCGAGGCGCGCAGATTACGGTTGACGTCGTCCTGTAAGACCTGCAAGCCCTTCGGCATGGCCGAAGACAGGCGCTGGAACAGATCGTCGAAGTGTTTTGGATCCAACATCGTTTAGAGACCTTGCATTGGGTTGGAATGAAGCTCGGATCGGAAGAGACTTTGAGTGGGCATTATAGGGTCGTGTTCGCGAACCGTCTTCCATTCGCGCTTGCTCCACGAACGTGCATCCATCCACCTCGGCCGAATCGATGCGCCTCATTTTGGTGCATCTGTCTGTGGTGATTTTCGCACATGAGGCCGAAGCACATCCGCGCACAGACAAAGCACTTTAAGTGTAGACGCGACTCCACACCGTCTCCAAACCTTTTGAGTTCTTGGGGATATCCATGCCGAGCCGTCCCGTCCGGCGGCCGGATCTTCGCTGGGATGCTTGATGGCACGCTCTCTGCTTTGCTACCGATACGCATCCAGGACCGACAGGCTCATGCGGCCCTTCCAGCCGAGCCGGCAACGTCCCCGATCGAGTCCATCAGGCAACAACCCAGCACGAGGAACCATCCATGAAGACACAGAGCATCAGCGCACTCGCCGCAGCCGGCCTCCTGGTCATGGGCGCGAGCGCTTCCCAGACCGCACTCGCCGAAGGGCCGCACTCGGTCAGCGCCAACATCGGTGCGGTGAGCAACTACATCTGGCGCGGCCAGACCCAGACCGGTGATCAGCCAGCCATCCAGGGTGGTCTGGATTATGCGCACGAGAGCGGTTTCTCAGCCGGCACCTGGGTTTCGAACGTCGACTTCGGCGGCGATGAACCGAATTACGAACTCGACCTCTATCTTGGATTCGACGGTTCCATCAACGATGATCTCAGTTACAACCTCGCACTCACTTATTACGCCTATCCGGATGGTGAGGATGCAGATTTCGCCGAGATTGGTGCGAGCGCAACCTACAAGTGGCTCACTGCCGGCGTCGCCTACACGTTCCACGGTCAGGCCGACGATGCCAAGGGAGTCATGAACAATGAAGCCAACTATATCGAAGGCGATCTCTACTACCACGCCAGCCTCGACTTCGAGTTGCCCTTCGACCTGGGCCTGAGCCTGCGCGGTGGCTATTACGATTTCCGATACAACGGCGTCAAGCACGAGGCTCGCGACTATGCGCATGGTGGAATTTCCATCAGCCGCTCGGCTGGGGAGTTCGGCACCTTCAGTCTGAACTACGACCAGATCGAACGCGACAGTGACGTCTATGACGAGGATGCCAAGGTCTGGGTCGGCTGGCTGAAGGAATTCTGAGCGCGACACCGCGTTTGACTCGAACCCCATCGCCCAGGGCTCTGACCCTGGCCGCACTCGGAGCTCACTCACCATGAAACTGGTTTCAGCCGTCATCAAACCCTTCAAGCTCGACGACGTGCGCGAGGCGCTCGGCGACATCGGCGTCTCGGGCATCACGGTCGTCGAGGTCAAGGGCTTCGGCCGACAGAAGGGCCACACGGAACTCTACCGCGGCGCCGAATACGTCGTGGACTTCCTGCCGAAGATCAAGGTCGAGATCGCCGTCGACGACGCCATGGTCGACCAGGTCATCGAGGCCATCAGCAACGCCGCCCGCACCGGCAAGATCGGCGACGGCAAGATCTTCGTCTTCGAACTCGATCAGGTCATCCGTATCCGCACCGGCGAAACCGGCGCGGACGCACTCTGATCCATGTCCCAGGAGATCCCTAAGATGCATTCGACCCCGATGCCACGACTGCTCCGACCGCTGCTGGCGGCCGGACTGACCCTCACACCGCTCCTGGCGCTCGCTCAGGAAGAGGCGACGATCGACACCGGCGACACCGCCTGGATGCTGACGGCCACGGCGCTGGTCCTGTTCATGACCATCCCTGGGCTCTCGCTGTTCTACGCCGGTCTGGTGCGCGCCAAGAACGTGCTCTCGGTACTCATGCAGTGCTTTGCCATCACCGCCATGATGAGTCTGCTGTGGGCCATCTACGGCTACAGCCTCGCCTACACTGACGGCGGCTCGATGCAGAGCCTCATCGGCGGCTTCGAGAAGCTCTTCCTCTCCGGACTGACGGTGGACTCGGTTGCGGGCACCATCCCCGAGTCGGTCTACATGACCTTCCAGATGACCTTCGCCATCATCACCCCGGCGCTCATCGTCGGCGCCTTTGCCGAGCGCATGAAGTTCTCGGCCATGCTGGTGTTCATGGCGCTGTGGCTGACCCTGGTCTATGTGCCGATCTGGCACTGGGTCTGGGGCGGCGGCTGGATCGCCAATCTCGGCGCCATCCTGGGGCTGACCGAGGAAGGCGGCGCGGCGCTCGACTTCGCCGGCGGCACCGTGGTGCACATCAACGCCGGTATCGCCGCACTCATGGCCGCGATCGTGCTCGGTCCGCGCAAGGGCTATCCCGGAACCGCCATGCCGCCGCACAACCTGGGCCTGACGGTGATGGGCGCCTCCATGCTGTGGGTCGGCTGGTTCGGATTCAACGCCGGCTCGGAGCTGGCCGCCGACGGCACCGCCGGCATGGCGATGACGGTCACCCAGCTGGCCACCGCCAGCGCCGCCCTGACCTGGATGTTCGCCGAGTGGATCAATCACGGCAAACCCTCGGTGCTGGGTATCGCCACCGGCGCGGTCGCCGGCCTGGTCGCCATCACCCCGGCCTCGGGCACGGCCGGTCCCATGGGCGCCATCGTCATCGGTTTCGCCGGCGCCTTCTTCGCCTTCATCGCCTCGACCAAGATCAAGCGCAAATTCGGCTATGACGACTCGCTCGACGTCTGGGGCGTGCATGGCGTGGCCGGTATCGTCGGCGCCATCCTGACCGGCGTCTTCGCCGCCCCCATCCTGGGCGGCGCCGGGCTGGCCGACGGTATCGAGACCATGGGCGCGCAGGTGATCATCCAGGTCGTATCGGTCCTGGCCACACTGATCTATGGCGGGGTTCTCAGTCTGCTGATCCTGCTGGTGGTCAAGTCCACCATCGGACTGCGCGTCACCGAGGAACAGGAGACCATGGGTCTGGATCTCTCGCAACACGACGAACGCGGCTACATTCTCTGAAACCGCGCACGGGTGGCCGGCACCGTCCGGCCACCGTCCCGCAACCGGGACACGCCCAGCATGCTTTGACTGTTGTTGTGATTTCGGGGCCATTCGGCCCCATTCTTTTGTCTGCTCGAACTCGCCGGCCCACAGTCGGGATCGACCGATCGACCAGACCATGAATGTCGTGGACAATGTATTCGAGCAGGCGCCTCCCTTCACTCATCAATCTGGCGCCCAACGGCCTGTCAGGCCATGGAGAACGACAGTGTCCCTGATCCATGTCATCTATATCAGCACGGCCCGTCACGAGTTTGACCCCGACGAACTCGAGTCGATCCTCGAAAGCTCCGCACGCCACAATGCCCGTCTGGGCATCACGGGCATGCTGCTCTATGCCGAGGGCTGTTTCCTGCAGGTTCTGGAGGGTGAGGCCGGGCCGGTCGAGGAGACCTATGCCCGTGTTGAGCGCGATGCCCGTCATTTCGGCCTGATCGAACTGGAGCGCAGCGAGATCCAGGCGCGCAGCTTCGAGCAATGGAGCATGGGGTTTCGGCAGGTGAGCGAGGCAGAGATCCGCCAGCACCCGAACTTTGCCCCCTTTTTCGAGCATGGATTCGATCCGGCCAGCATCGGGGCGCATCCGGGACTGGCCTTCGATCTGCTCGTCGCCTTCGCCCGCAACCAACAGCGTCTCTAGATCGAGCACTCAGCGGCCGGCTGCATCATGTCCACGACAGACAGTCAACGCAACCAGGCACAGCCCAAGTCCGAACCAGCGGAACTGTGGCCGGCGCTGCATCGGCGGCTCCAGAAACTGGGGATCGATTCCTCCAATGGTCTGGACTTCCAGACGCATCTGGTCCGCATCGCCGACGGACTGACCCAGGCGCTTCAGGAGCGCCCCGACGACAGTCTATTCGTCCTGGTGCAGATGCTCCATGACCTGCGCCATGGCTACAGCGCCACCCATGCCCTGCTGTCGGCCGTCACCTGTCAGCTGACGGGGCCACTGGCCAACATCCAGGGCGAACGCCTCGAGGCGCTGAGCCATGCCGCCCTGACGATGAACATCGGCATGCGTGCGCTGCAAGACCGGCTCGCGTCCCAGACTCAACCCCTGGACTTCGAGCAGCGTCTCGCCATCCAGCAGCACCCGACCGAGGGCGCCAACCTGCTGCGGCGGCTGGGCGTCACCGACGAGACCTGGCTGTCGCTGGTCGCGGATCATCACGAGACGCCGGATGGCAGCGGTTATCCGCATCGCAAGCCCGTGCGCGACGCGCTACAGAATTTGCTGCGCATGAGCGATCTGTTCGTGGCGCGCATCAGTCCGCGCCGGAGCCGGCGCGGTCTGGCTCCCAATGTGGCGGTCCGCAATCTCTATCTGGAGATGCGCGATCACTCCGGTGAACTCGGCGCCATCTTCGCCAAACAAATGGGCATGTACCCGCCTGGAAGCTATGTGAGACTCCAGAGCGGAGAGACGGCGGTCGTCGTCCGGCGCGGTGCGCGTGTCAATTGTCCGCTGACGGTGGCCATCGCCGATCCGATCGGCGTGCCCCTGAGTCCGCCTCAGGTCCGCGACACCCAGTCGCCCGGACTCGCCATCAAGCGCCACATGGATCCGGATGAGGTGCGGGTGCGCATTGATCTGGCGCGTCTGCTGGATCGTCTCTGAGACGCCCCAAGGCAGGCCCCGCCCACTGTCGCGCGGGTGCTAGCCGGCGCGCGCCAGCACGATCGCCGGTTCCGGCATCGGTGCCGACAGCGATTCGGGATAGGCGTCGGTCCAGCGCAGCAGCTCCAGCCGCCCGTCGTGATGCTCGACCAGCGCGGTACAGCTCTCGACCCAGTCGCCGCAGTTGCAGTAGGTCACATCCCCGATCCGGCGCATCTCGGCGTGATGGATGTGGCCGCAGATCATGCCGTCCAGGTCGCGCTGCCGGGCTTCGGTGGCCACGGCATGCTCGTAGTTGCCGATATAGCTGACGGCATCCTTGACCCGCTGCTTGAGATAGCCGGCCAGCGACCAGTATTTGAGTCCAAACAGCCGGCGCACCCGACTGATGAGACCGTTGAGCGCCAGCAACTGGTCATAGGCGTGCGAGCCGAGCCGCGCCAGCCACAGACTGTTCTGGACGACGCCATCGAACTTGTCGCCATGCAGCACCAGGAAGCGCCGCCCGTCGGCGGTCGTGTGCACCACTTCGTCGCACACCCGCACGTCACCGAACCGCGTATCGAGATGATCGCGGAAAAGCGCGTCGTGGTTGCCGGGGATATAGATGACCTCGGTGCCGGTGCGCGCCTTCTCCAGCACCGCGCGCACCACCTGATTGTGCGCGTCCGGCCAGTGGAAGCCGCCCTTCATGGCCCACAGGTCGATGATGTCCCCGACCAGATAGAGCTGCCGGCAGTGGGTCGATTGCAGGAAATCGAGCAGAAAACGCGCCTGACAGCCGCGAAAGCCCAGATGCACGTCCGAGATGAAGATGCTGCGATATTTCAGTGGATGCATGCGCTTGACGTCCGGCATCGCCTGATCCGCCTCTGGTGAAACGACAGGGCGCTATGGTCGCCAAGATTGATGACCGGGCCGTTGAGGCTTGGTGAAGATGCGGTTAAATCGGACGCCCCCTTCAGTCGGCCGCCCATTCCGAAGCGCTCCCGATCTATACTATCGACTTTGCCCGCACGGGCCGTTTTACCCTAGATCTGGAGCGAGACGATGGCGCAAGGCGCAATCAAGAAAGTGGTCCTGGCCTATTCCGGCGGACTGGATACCTCGGTCATCCTGAAATGGCTGCAAGAGCAATACGGCTGTGAGGTCGTGACCTTCACCGCCGACATCGGCCAGGGCGAGGAGCTGGAGCCGGCGCGCACCAAGGCCCAGGCGGCCGGCGTGAAAGAGATCTACATCGACGATCTGCGCGAAGAGTTCGTCAGCGATTTCGTGTTCCCGATGTTTCGCGCCAACACGATCTACGAGGGCGAGTATCTGCTCGGCACCTCGATCGCCCGTCCGCTGATCGCCAAGCGTCTGATCGAGATCGCTGCCGAGACCGGCGCCGATGCCATCGCCCATGGCGCGACCGGCAAGGGCAACGATCAGGTACGCTTCGAGCTGACCGCCTATGCGCTCAACCCCGAGATCAAGATCATCGCGCCCTGGCGCGAATGGGATCTGCTCTCGCGCGAGAAGCTCATGGCCTATGCCGAGAGTCGCGGCATCACCGTCGAGATGAAGCGCGACGGCACCAAGTCGCCCTACTCGATGGACGCCAACCTGCTGCATATCTCCTATGAAGGCTATGACCTGGAAGATCCCTGGGTCGAGCCGGGTTCGGACATGTGGCGCTGGTCGGTCGCGCCCGAGCAGGCACCCGACGAGCCGACCACGATCGAGATCAGCTTCGAGCAGGGCGATCCGGTGGCCATCGACGGCAAGCGTCTGAGTCCGGCCGAACTCCTGGCCGAACTCAACCGCATCGGCGGAGCCAATGGCATCGGGCGCTCCGACATCGTCGAGAACCGCTATGTCGGCATGAAGTCGCGCGGCTGCTACGAGACGCCCGGCGGCACCATCCTGCTCAAGGCCCATCGCGCCATCGAGTCGCTCACGCTCGACCGCGAGGCGGCGCATCTGAAGGACGAGCTGATGCCGCGCTACGCCAGCCTGGTCTACAACGGCTACTGGTTCACGCCCGAGCGCAAGATGATGCAGGCAGCCATCGACGAGACGCAGAAGGTCGTCAACGGCGAGGTGCGGCTCAAACTCTACAAGGGCAATGTCATGGTCGTCGGCCGCAAGTCCGAGACCAACAGCCTGTTCGATGCCTCGATCGCCACTTTCGAGGAAGATGCCGGCGCCTATGATCAGGGGGATGCCACCGGCTTCATCCGTCTGAATGCGCTGCGTCTGCGCGTGGCTGGACGCCGAAAGGGCTGATCCCTTCGCTCATCACGCCCTCGGCGGTAGCGTCGAGGGCGCTTCCCCCCGCGCCTGAAGCGCCTCGAACGGGTCCGGCGCATGCCGCGCGTGCCCGGCGTCCTTGAGTTGGCGCAGATAGTCGTACCAGAACGGCTGCCAGGCGCGACCGAGCTTGTAGAGATAGGCCCAGTCGTACAGCCCCGAATTGTGCCCATCGTCGAAGTGGATCTTCACCGCATAGCGTCCGATCGGCTCCAGATCGCGGATATTGACCGCTTCCTTGCCGACCTGGAGCTTGGCCGTCGCCGGCGAATGGCCGCGCACCTCGGCCGAGGGTGAATAGACGCGCAGATACTCGCACGGCAACCGGAAGCGCGCGCCATCGTCGAAGACGATTTCCAGCACGCGCGATTGCTGATGCAGATTGAGTTCGGTCGGGAGGACGTGTTGTTCCATTGAATTGGACCACCTGTGGCTGTTTGGCTAGGGGTCATCCAGATGGGGACGAACGGGCGCGAGTCCCACTCTCAGCCGATGCCCTCACGCGTTCGAGGCGTCGAGCGCCGCTTGCAGTTCCGCCAGGACCGCCAAGGCATCCTCGAAGGCATAGTCCTCGATCACGCCTCGGAGGCGCGCCAGGGTGTCCATATGGGCAGTTCCGGTCAAGACCGACTCCAGCGGATCGAGCAGCTCGACGGACTCGGTATCGTCTTCAGCCAGCAAAGCGCGCATCCGCGCCAACAGCGACTCCAGGGCTTCGCGATCGACCACGGAACCGACAGGCTCGACAGGACGCGCGTCAGCCGCGAGCGACTCGGCGCCATCGATCCGTGCCAACCCAGCCAGCACGGGTTCCAGGCAAGCCAGGGTCTCGGCCAACAGTCCATCGAGGCGCTCATCGGACTCGCCCGCCTGACAGGCCGCCTCCAGCGCCTGAGCCGCCGCCTGGACGTCATGGGCCGCGATATTACCGGCCACACCCTTGAGTGTGTGGGCGCGGCGCACGGCCGCCTCGGGATCCGGATCGCGCCGCGCGGCCTCGAAGCTCGCGGCGAAGTCACCCTGACTGTCGCGGAAGCGGCGCAACAGCTTGCGATAGAGCCGAGGGTTATTCTGACTGATGGCCAACCCGGTCTGGACGTCGATCCCCGGCAGTTCGGGCAGTACGCCGGTCTCTCCGTCCGCCACGTCGGCCGACCAGGTCTCGACCACCACCGGCACGGTCTTCAGATGCGCGGGTCGGATCCACTTGGCCATGGTGGTGAACATATCGCGCACATTGATCGGCTTGCCGATGTGATCGTTCATGCCGGCCGCAAGCGCTTTCTCGCGATCGCCGCTCATGACGTTGGCGGTCATGGCGATCACCGGCAGTCCGGCCAGTTCCGGGCGCCGGCGGATGGCGCGCGTGGCCGTATAGCCGTCCATCACCGGCATCTGGCAGTCCATGAGCACGCCGTCGAAGCGCGATTCACCGGCGAGCCGGTCGAGCGCTTCCTGGCCATTGGCGGCGATCTCGACACTCAGCCCGTTGCTCACCAGCAGCTCCAGCGCCAGTTCCTGATTGAGTTCGTTGTCCTCGACCAGCAGCACATGGGCGCCGCGCAGACGGGCACAGGCTTCGCTGGCGGCCTCCTGACGGCTGGCCGCGCGCGTCAGTTCCGAGACCTCGTGGCCGATGGCGTGCATGAGGGTGTTGAGCAGGGCCGAGGGAGCCACCGGCTTGGTCAAAAAGCCGGCCACGCCCAGATCGGCGCTGGCCTGGCGTACCCCCTCGCGTCCATAGGCCGTGATCATGATCAGCGCCGGCACCTGGCTGACCGCCGCCTCGGCCCGCAGAGCGCGGATGGTCTGCACGCCATCGAGTCCCGGCATCTTCCAGTCCAGCAGCATCAGATCGAACGGCGCCTGCGTCTCGACGGCGCGCAGCCGCGCGATCGCCTCCGCGCCGCTGCTGACCGCCTCGGCGCCGAACCCGAGCTGCTGGAGCATATGCGTCAGGATCGCGCGCGCACTGGCGTTGTCGTCAACCACCAGCACGCGCAGCGGCAGCAGCTCACGCGCCACATGCAACGCGCCTTCCGGCGCCGCGCGCTGGCGCCCGAGCCGGACGCTGAACCGAAAGCAGGTACCCGCACCCGGTTCGCTCTCCACACCGATCTCGCCGCCCATCAGCTCTGTCAGATACTTGCAGATCGCCAGCCCCAGACCCGTGCCCCCGTAGCGGCGCGTCGTCGACATGTCGGCCTGGCTGAAGGATTCAAACAACCGTCCGCACTGCTCCGGCGTCATCCCGATCCCGGTGTCGCGCACCTCAAACCCCAGACATACCCAATCCGCCCCCTCGGCCTCCACCCGCACGCCAATCAGTATCTCGCCACCCGGCTCGGTGAACTTCACCGCGTTGTTGCCCAGGTTGGTCAGAATCTGCCCCAGGCGCAGCGCATCACCGATCAACGCCGTCGGAACCTCGGGCGGCAGGTCGAACATTAGCTCCAGCCCCTTATCCTCGGCCTTCAGTCCCACCAGGTTCGCCAGGTTGTCCATCACGTCCTCCAGCCGAAAATCGATCTGCTCGATGTCGAGCCGGCCCGCCTCGATCTTGGAGAAGTCCAGAATGTCGTTGAGAATCCCCAGCAGCGCCTCGGCCGAGCGGTGCACCTTCTCGATGTAGTCGCGCTGGCGCGCGTCCAGCGGCGTCTGCAACGCCAGGTGCGCCATGCCAATGATCGCGTTCATCGGCGTGCGGATCTCGTGGCTCATGTTGGCCAGAAAATTCGACTTGGCCTGCGTCGCCTCCTCCGCCTGCTCCTTGGCCCGCAACAGCTCCGCCTCCACAAGCTTGCGCGCCGTGATGTCCTCGAAAAAGGCGATGAACCACTCCTCGCCAGGAGCCTGGTGCAGGTAGATGGTGGTGGAAACCGGGTAGGTGGAGCCATCCTTGCGCCAATGCCGAGTCTCGAGCCGCAGACAGCGCGAACTCCCACGCAGCTCGTCGGCCACCTGACGCACGGCCGCTGGCGGATATTCGTGGTTGACGTCACTGACTGTCAGTGACAAGAGCTCTTCGTAGGTGTAGCCGAGCTGACGGCAGAGTTCGTCGTTGACATAGAGAAAATGCCCGGTGTCGACGCTGTTCCAGGAGATGCCGATACCCACCCGATCCATCGCAAACTGCGTATGCGCCAGGCGTTCGTTGCTGTGGCGCAACTCGGACGTACGCTGCTCGACCAGGGATTCGAGTTCGCGCTGGTAGCGTGCGAGTTCCGCTTCGGCATGCTTCTTCTCGGTGATGTCCTGCCAGACGACGTGTATCTGCTGACACTCACCAAAGACCATGGGGGTCAGCAATACATCGGCGAAAAAGTGTTCGCCATCGGCCCGCACGTGTTCCCACTCAAAGCGGCTCGATCCTGACTCCCGAGCCACATGGAGCAGCTCCTGCGCCTTCTCCGCGCTCAGGCGCCCATCCGGCTGGTATTCGGGCGAGATATCCGATGGCTTGAGTCCCAGGAACTGCTCGCGGCTCTCCAGCCGCAGCATGTCGAGAGCAGCCTGATTGGCATCGACGAAACATCCATCCTCGATCAGCGTGATGGCCTGCTTGCTCTGCTCGAAGAGCCGGCGGAAACGCTGCTCACTCTCTATCAGTCGCGCTTCAGCCTCCCGCTGGTCGGTGACATCAAGAGCCACGCCGTCCCAGATCACGGCGCCCTCTGCGGTTCGGCGCGGGCGCGAGTGGACCAGAAGCCAGCGTTGCCGCCCATCCGGCAGGTCGAATGGCAGCAACCCTGAAAAATCGCTGAGCGTCTCAGCGCTTTTGGCCTCGGCCTTGGTGTATTCCTTCAACACAGCGGGCGACATCAGCGCAAAGAGCGGTCCTGCATCATGAGTCATCTGCTCGGGCCTGTAGCCGAGCGTTCGCTCGACACCCGCGCTGATGTAGCGGAACCTGGGGCAACCATCCATGACTTCGTATTGGAAGACGACACCGTTTGGAAGGTTGTCGCCCACCGAACGCAGCTGCCACTCGCGCTCACGCAAAGCACGCTCGGCGCGCGCATACTCGGCCGTGCGTACCGTCACGGCACGGCGCAGCGACCAGACCCAAACGCCGAGCACAGCAAGCACCAGGGCCATCACAGCGATCGTTTCGAGCGCATGTGTGACATAAAAGGCGTAATCGATCGGCTCGTTCAGCCACTTGCGGCGCAACGCCTCCATCTCGGCGGCGGAGATGCTCGCCATGCCCCGCTCGACCAAGCGCAATGTCGCCTGATCGCCTTTGCGCACGGCCCGGCGGAACTGTCCTCGATAGAGCTCAAAGGCCTTGACGAACTGCCGATGCGCCTGCTGCTGGTAGAGATAGAAATTAGCGGGATACTCGTCGAGGCAGAAGACCTTGATGTCATGCGCCTTGGCGGCCTGGATCATCTGGGTATAGTTCGGGTATGCGACGAGCAAATCGATACCCCGCCCCTTGAGATATTCGATACAGGCATCGCCCTGCATCACGCCCACCTGGAAGCCGCTCAGCGCATTCAGGTTGGTCAGGCCGCCGATCGAGACGTGGCGATAGATCGCGACCGGCAGATCGGCATAGGGTTCGGAGAAATCGTAGAATGGTTCGCGAGCCGGGGTTTTGAAGATGTCTTCGATGACATCGGCCTCGCCGCGCAGCAGGATGCGTTGCGCTTCGTCCCACTGGGCTGATTTCAGCTCGACCCGGATGCCGGTCTTGCGTTCCCAGAGTCGCCAGAGATCGACGAGAAAGCCGTCTTCACGACCGTCGGCGTTGAGAAAGAGATATGGGGGGTAGTTTTCGTCGCCGACGACACGCAGGATACGTTCACTGGCTTGGGCGGCGAAGGGGATGAACAGCAATGCCGCCAATATGGCGACAAGTAAAAATGGAGGCTGAGCCCGGAATCGAACCGAGGTACACGGCTTTGCAGGCCGCTGCATAACCACTCTGCCACTCAGCCTTAAGAGTCAGGCATTGTAATCGCAAAGCGCCACCCTGTCACCTCCATCGTGCAGGATTTCGCACCCCGACCGTCGCTTTGGTGGTATGTTTCATCCCATGAACACACACTTCTCTGAATTCCTCCTTCCCGACGCGCTCATGCGCGGTTTGGCCAACGAAGGCTATACGACCCCGACCCCGGTCCAGGCCCAGGTGATCCCGCTGGCGATGGACGGCGTCGACCTGCTGGTCTCAGCGGCCACCGGCTCAGGCAAGACGGCGGCCTTCCTGCTGCCGATCATGCAGCGCTTCATCGACGTGCCGCGCCACGATGGCAGCACCCGCGCCCTGATCCTGGTGCCGACCCGCGAGCTGGCGCGTCAGATCCATATCCATTTCATGCGCCTGGGAAGCTACACGCGCCTGACCAGCGGCGTCATCACCGGCGGCGAGTCCAAAGCCCATCAGATCGCGACCCTGCGCAAAAATCCCGAGATCCTGGTGGCCACACCGGGACGCCTGCTCGAATTCCTGGAGACGGGTCAGGCAAACCTGCGCGACCTGGAGTTCCTCGTGCTCGACGAGGCCGACCGCATGCTCGACATGGGCTTTGCCGACGACGTGCTGGCGATCATCCGTTACAGCCGTCCCGAGCGCCAGTCGCTGCTGTTCTCGGCGACGCTTGAGCAGCGGGGTCTGAGTCAGATCACCGAGCGTCTGCTGCGCGATCCGCAGCGGGTCGATGTCGATCCGGTCCGCCAACAGCATCCGGACATCGCGCATTGCATGTTGCTGAGCGATGGGCTGGAACACAAACAACAGCAACTGCTGTGGTTGCTGCGCCATGAGACCTATGAAAAGGCCCTGATCTTCACCAACACCCGCGAGGGGGCCGTGGCGCTGGGCAACTTCCTCCAAGGCCAACAGCAGCGGGTTGCCGTGCTGCATGGCGAACTCGATCAACGTGAGCGCAACCGCGTCATGGGCCTGCTGCACAGCGGGCGTGTGAATACGCTCATCGCGACCGACCTGGCGGCGCGCGGCATTGATGTACCGGGCGTGCAGCGGGTGTTCAATTTCGACCTGCCGCGCCGGGGGGACGACTATCTGCATCGTACCGGACGCACCGGACGCGCGGGTGAGGCGGGCGTGGCCATCTCGCTGGTCGGCCCGCCCGAATGGAATCGGATGGAAAGCATCGCGCGCTATCTCAACCTGACCTTCGAGCCGCGCGAGATTGAAGGACTCAAGGCCAGCTTCAAGGGACCGACAAAGCGCAACAAACCGAGCAAGCCGGCCGCGACGAGCGGCAAGCGCAAGTCCACAGCCGCCGCGGAAGAGAAACCGCGCAAGAAGGAGCGTCTGCGCGACCGCAAGAACATCGGCAAACGGCGCGTGCCCACGAGCGCCAAGGCGCAAGAGGCCGGCCATGCGCCGCTGACACGGCGCGCACGCGAGCATGCCAAGCCGGACGCGGACTGAGAGGTTTCGAGCAGAGTACAGCCCTCCGAAGGCTGTGCTCTCTCACTGCAAAACCGTCTGCTCTCTACTTGGTCAGGGGCGAGAGAGCGTCAAGCCCTACCCCATCAGCCACATTCGACCGAATCGCCCACCCTCAGCGCAAGCTGCCGATCGGCACGCCCCTGATTGACCGCGATCTCGATCAAACCTAGGGCGTTCTCATACCAGAACGCCTGTCCCGGCTCGACCTCGCAGAAGGTCCGGGCACGGGGCAGCGGCTGCCCCCGAACCCGCAACACAGCCTTGGCACCAACACCGGACGCACGCACGCCCGTCATCAGATTGCCGAAATGGTCGACATAGACGATGGTCGCGCGTTCGTCCGGCCAGTAGGCACCGACCAGGTCAGCCGGTGCCAGTAGCGTCAGCTCCAGATCCTCACTCAGAACCAGCCGCGCGGCGGCCGGCGCGAACCAGTCGCGTCCGTGGAAGCTCGCCGACATCCGCTCCGGCTGCCAACCGATCCGCCACACAGCCCCATCACCGGCACGCCGTGCCACCAGCGCAAACAACCCATTGTCCGGCCCGATCAACCAGTGACCATCGGCCCGGACCAGCAATCCGGCACGCTCACCGCCAACTCCCGGATCGACGACACAGAGCACGAGCGAGTCGCGCGGCAGATCGCGCAACAGCGCCGGGAGCAGATAAGCGGCCAGATCCGGCCTGAAAGGCGGCAGATCCTGCATGAGGCCCACGCAGGGGACACCGGGCGCGAGCGCATGCAGACGCGCCTGCATCTGCCCAACATAAAGATCCGCGCCAAAGTCCGTGGCGAGCAGAATACGGTCGATAGCAGGCTGAGCAGACATGAATCGGATCTCGCTGGATCGAAGCCAGAGGCGTTTCGAGCAGACACAAAAAAGCCGAGCACGAGCCCGGCTTTTTAAGGCATCCTGGAACCGGGTCGACTCATTCTACCGAGTCCCCCACTCCAGACAGGACGCACCTCAATCCTCGTCGTCCTCGACTGCCACAGCCGTCGCCGGACGGTCGACCAGCTCGACATAGGCCATGGGCGCGGCGTCGCTGTGACGATAGCCGCACTTGAGGATACGCAGATAACCGCCCGGACGGCCCTGATAACGCGGTCCCAGCTCGACGAACAGCTTGCCGACCGCTTCCTTGTCGCGCAGACGCGAGAACGCCAGACGGCGCGTGTGAACGGAGTCGGTCTTGGCCAGGGTGATCAAGGGCTCGGCGACGCGACGCAGTTCCTTGGCCTTGGGCAGTGTGGTCTTGATCAGCTCGTGACGGAAGAGCGAGGAAGCCATGTTGCGGAACATGGCCTCGCGGTGTGAGCTGGTGCGATTCAGTTGCCTTCCGGCTTTGCGGTGACGCATGGTCCTGATCCCGAAATAATCGTTAAATCGTTAGATGGCGTGGGTCGGCCGGTGCGGATCCTGATGCCGGATCCGCACGCCGGCCTTAGCGAATACTGAGTTCGGCGATGTTCTCGGGCGGCCAGTTCTCGAGACGCATGCCCAATGACAGCCCGCGCGTGGCCAGCACGTCCTTGATCTCGGTGAGCGACTTCTTGCCCAGGTTGGGCGTCTTGAGCAGCTCGACCTCGGTGCGCTGGATCAGGTCGCCGATCAGATAGATGTTCTCGGCCTTGAGGCAGTTGGCCGAACGCACCGTCAGCTCCAGGTCGTCGACCGGACGCAGCAGGATCGGATCGTAAGGCGACTCGTCGCGCGACTCCTGGACCTGGGTCTCGGCCGGCGCCGTGCCTTCCAGCGCCACGAAGCTCGACAGCTGATCGCGCAGGATAGTGGCCGCGCGCTGGATGGTCTCTTTCGGATCGATGGTGCCGTTGGTCTCCAGATCGATCACCAGCCGGTCGAGGTCGGTGCGCTGTTCGACACGCGCCGATTGCACTTCGATGGCCACGCGCCGCACCGGACTGAAGGAGGCGTCGATCGGCAGCTTGCCGATCGGCCGATCCTCGGCGCCCTCGAGCTCGCGCTGGCTCGCCGGCTCATAGCCGCGACCGCGACGCACGGTCAGCGTCATGCTCAGCTCGCCACCGGTCGTCAGGTTGGCGATCACCAGCTCGGGGTTGGCGATCTCAGCCGTATGATCGATGGCGATGTCGGCGGCTGTCACCGGTCCCGGACCGCGTTTGCTCAGCGCAAAGGTTGCCTCGTCCTTGCCCTGGAGCACAATGGCAAGCTGTTTGAAGTTGAGCAGGATTTCGAGCACATCCTCCTGCACACCCTCCAGCGTGGTGTACTCGTGCAATACGCCCTGGATCTCGACTTCCGTTACGGCGTACCCGTCCATCGACGACAGCAAGATCCGCCGCAGCGCGTTGCCGAGCGTGTGGCCGAAACCGCGCTCGAGCGGCTCCAGCGAGACCCGCGAGTGACACGGGTTGCCGTCGACCTGCTCGACTTTGACGATGCGCGGTTTGAGAAATTCGCCAATAGCGTCAGTCATTCAGTGCCTCTCAGGGTGCTCCTTACTTGGAGTACAGCTCGACGATCAGGGATTCATTGATGTCGGCTGGCAGATCCGAACGGTCCGGGATGCGCTTGAAGACACCCTTCAGACCCTTGCTGTCGACCTCGACCCAATCCGGGAAGCCGTACTGCTCGGCCAGCGCCATGGCGTTCTGTACGCGCACCTGCTTCTTGGCCGCTTCGCGGACTTCGACGTGGTCGTCAGCATTCACCTGATAGGAGGCGATGTTGACGATACGGCCGTTGACCAGGATGCCCTTGTGACTGACGAGCTGACGCGCCTCGGCCCGGGTGGCACCAAAGCCCATCCGGTAGACGACGTTGTCGAGTCGGCGCTCGAGGATCTGCAACAGGTTTTCACCGGTCGCGCCCTTGGACTGAGCCGCCTTTTTGTAGTAATTGCGGAACTGGCGCTCAAGCACACCGTAGATACGGCGCACCTTCTGCTTCTCGCGCAGCTGCACGCCATAGTCGGAGAGGCGGCGGCGACGGTCGGTCGTCTGACCGGGCTGCTTCTCCAGCTTACATTTGGTATCGAGCGAACGCGCGCGGCTCTTGAGCGAAAGGTCTACACCCTCGCGCCGCGCCAGCTTGCAGGTCGGGCCTATGTAACGTGCCATGTGTCTTCCTGTTGAACTGTCGGACCGTCAGACGCGCCGCTTCTTGGGCGGGCGGCAGCCGTTGTGCGGGATGGGCGTCACGTCGGTGATGCTGGTGATCTTGAAACCGGCATTGTTGAGCGCGCGCACGGCGGACTCGCGTCCCGGTCCCGGCCCCTTGACGTTGACATCCAGGTTGCGCAGACCGTACTCCTTCGCGGCTTGACCAGCCTTGTCGGCGGCGACCTGTGCGGCAAAGGGCGTGCTCTTGCGCGAGCCGCGGAAACCCGAGCCGCCGGAGGTCGCCCAGGCCAGGGCATTGCCCTGCCGGTCGGTGATGGTAATGATAGTGTTGTTGAAGGAGGCATGGACGTGGGCGACCCCGTCCGCGACCTGCTTCTTGATTTTCTTCTTCGTGTTGCGAATCGGTTTAGCCATTCGACGTAATCCAGCTCATCTGGCCGAGCGCGAGCGCTTAGCGTTTGATCGGGCGACGCGGCCCCTTGCGGGTCCGGGCGTTGGTACGGGTGCGCTGACCGCGCAGCGGCAACCCGCGACGGTGACGGATGCCCCGGTAGCAGCCGAGATCCATCAGCCGCTTGATGTTCATCGACACCTCGCGCCGCAGATCGCCCTCGACCGAATACTTCGCGACCTCATTACGCAGCTTGTCGACTTCTTCTTCCGTGAGGCTCTGCACCTTGGTGGTACGCGCGATACCCGCTGCATCGCAAATCAGACCCGCACGGGTACGACCAATGCCATAGATCGCGGTCAACGCGATCACGGCGTGTTTTTTATCTGGGATGTTGACGCCGGCGATACGGGCCATGTTTACGAACCCCTTAGTCCTAAATGCTCAGCGGGTAAACCGCGCAGTATATCAAACAGTTTGTTCAGGTCAACCAAGGATCGATCAACCCTGGCGCTGCTTGTGACGCGGATCGGAACAGATCACACGCACCGAACCATTGCGCCGAATGATTCGGCAGTTTCTGCACAGCTTTTTGACGGATGCACGCACTTTCATGTTTTGTCTCCTGAACCGCGTCCACGTACGACAGGCGGTGTTTGCAATGAACCGACCGTCCGAGAGCGACTCCGGACGGTCGCCGCGCTGGACGCGGTCTACCAAGATTTGTTGACGGCTTCAGCGCAGCAGTCCGCCGCCCGGAGCCTTCAGATTGGCCTTCTTCATCAGCCCTTCGTACTGATGCGACATCAGATGCGCCTGCACCTGGGCCATGAAGTCCATGACCACGACCACCACGATCAGCAGCGAGGTACCGCCGAAGTAGAAGGGCACGTTGTAGCCGACGATCAGGAACTCCGGCAGCAGACAGACGGCGGTGATGTAGATGGCACCGGCGGCGGTCAGCCGGGTCATGACGCCATCGATGTACCGGGCCGTCTGCTCGCCCGGACGGATGCCCGGAATGAAGGCACCCGAGCGCTTCAGGTTGTCCGCTGTTTCCTTGGCGTTGAAGACCAACGCGGTGTAGAAGAAACAGAAGAAGATGATCGCCGAGGCATAAAGCAGCACATACACCGGCTCACCGGGCGCGAGCTTGGACGTGATGTCCGCGATCCAGCGCAGATCCTCGCTGCTGCCGAACCACTGACCGAGCGTGCCCGGAAACAGGATGATGCTGGAGGCGAAGATCGGCGGAATCACACCGGCCATGTTGAGCTTGAGCGGCAGGTGCGTGCTCTGTGCCTGCATCATCTTGCGCCCCTGCTGGCGGCGTGCATAGTTCACCGTGATACGCCGCTGACCGCGCTCGACGAAGACCACGAAGGCGGTCACGGCCAGCGCCATGGCAAACAGCGCCAGGACGGCCAGTGCGTTCATCTCACCGGTGCGCGCCAGCTCCAGCGTGCCGCCGAGCGCAGCTGGAAGACCGGCGACGATACCGCCAAAGATGATCATCGAGATGCCGTTGCCGATGCCGCGCTCGGTGATCTGCTCGCCGAGCCACATCAGGAACATAGTACCCGTCACCAGCGATACGGTCGCCGTGAACACGAAGCCCACGCCCGAGTGTGCCACCAGCGCCGAGCCGCCGGCCGTCTGCCCTTGCAGTGCCATCGAGATACCGATGGCCTGGAAGGTCGCCAGGAACACCGTGCCGTAGCGGGTGTACTGGGTGATCTTGCGCCGCCCGGCCTCGCCCTCTTTCTTCAGCTGCTCAAGCTGAGGCACCACCGCCGTCATCAACTGCACGATGATGGAGGCGGAGATGTAGGGCATGACGCCGAGTGCGAACAGACTCGCGCGCTCCAGAGCGCCACCCGAGAACATGTTGAACATGTCCAGGATGGAACCCTGGTTCTGGTCGAAGAGGATGGCCAGCGCCTCCGGATTCACACCCGGAACCGGGATGAAGGTACCGATGCGATAGACGAGCAAGGCCCCCAACAGGAACATCAGACGCCGACGCAACTCGGTCAACTGCCCCATCCCGCCGAGCGCCCCAGCCATGGATCCAGCGTTTTTAGCCATCCGTCTCAAACCCTTGGGTTAGTCTTCGATCGTGCCGCCGGCGGCCTCGATCGCGGCGCGCGCGCCCTTGGTCACGCCCAGACCACGGATGGTCAGGGCGCGCGTGACCTCGCCGGAGGCGATGATCTTGGCGCTCTTGACGACGCGATTGATCAGACCGGCTGCTCTGAGCGTCTCTAGGTCGACGACATCGCCCTCGACCAGGTTCAGCTCGGTCAGACGCACCTCGTCCTTCTCCAGCGACTTGCGCGAACGGAAGCCGACCTTGGGCAGACGGCGCTGCAAGGGCATCTGACCGCCCTCGAAGCCGACCTTGTGGAAACCGCCGGCACGGGCCTTCTGACCCTTGTGGCCGCGACCGCAGGTCTTGCCTAGGCCGCTGCCGATACCGCGACCGACGCGCTTGGCGGAGGGACGGCTGCCCGGATCGGGCCGCAGATCATTGAGTTTCATCTCAGGCTTCCTCCACGACCTTGACCATGTACTGCACGGCGTTGACCATGCCGCGCGTACAGGGCGTATCCTCGACCTCGACGACCTGGTGCATGCGACGCAGCCCCAGACCGCGCACGCAGGCCTGATGACGCTTGAGGCGCCCGTGCACGCTGCGCACCAGCTTGACCTTCATCATTTTCTTGTCGGACATCGCTTACCCCAGGATCTCTTCGACGCTCTTGCCGCGCTTGGCGGCAACGGTCGCCGGATCGCTCATGGCGCGCAGACCATTGACGGTGGCGCGCACGACGTTGATCGGGTTGTTGGTGCCGATGCACTTGGCGAGCACGTTCTGCACGCCCAGCACCTCGAACACGGCACGCATGGCGCCGCCGGCGATGATTCCGGTACCCTCGGAGGCCGGCTGCATGAAGACCTTGGCCGCACCGTGCTTGCCCTGCAAGGGATATTGCAGGGTCGAGCCGTTGAGCTTGACCTCGATCATGTTCTTGCGCGCGTTCTCCATCGCCTTCTGGATCGCGATCGGCACCTCACGCGCCTTGCCGCGACCGAAGCCGACCCGGCCCTTGCCGTCGCCGACCACAGTCAGGGCGGCGAAACCGAACTGACGGCCACCCTTGACCACCTTGGCGACACGATTGACCGCCACCAGCTTTTCGAGGAGATCGTCGCCTTCCACTTTTGGATTGAAGTTTGCCATTGCTCGCTCCCCTAGAATTTCAATCCGCCTTCACGCGCGGCATCCGCCAGCGCCTTGAGACGGCCGTGATAACGGAAGCCGGAACGGTCGAAGGCGACTGTCTCGACACCAGCGGCCAGAGCGCGCTCGGCGATTGCCTTGCCGATGACGGTGGCAGCGGCGATGTTGGCCTTGTTGCCCGTGATCTGCTCGGCCAGCGCCTTCTCGACGGTCGAGGCACTGGCGAGCACGCGGTCGCCGGTCTCGCCGGGCGCGATGATCTGGGCATAGGTGTGGCGCGGCGTGCGATGCACGCACAGCCGGTAGGCGCCAAGCTCGCGAATTTTGGCGCGGGCCCGCGTCGCACGACGCAGGCGAGCCTGTTTCTTGTCCATCGTTGAGACCCCTTATTTCTTCTTGGCTTCCTTACGCAGGACGTTCTCGTCCGCGTAACGAACACCCTTGCCCTTGTACGGCTCCGGCGGACGATAAGCCCGGATCTCGGAGGCGACCTGACCGACCTGCTGCTTGTCGGCGCCCGACACCAGGATCTCGGTCTGACTGGGGGTCTCGATCGTGATGCCCTTCGGCACCGGATAGTCGACCGGATGTGAGAAGCCCAGGCTGAGGTTGAGCACGTCGCCCTTGGCCTGCGCGCGATAACCGACGCCGACCAGGGTCAGCTTGCGCGTGAAGCCGGCGCCGCAGCCGGTGACCATGTTGTTGAGCAGCGCACGGGTGGTGCCGGCCATGGCCCAGGCTTCGGTCTGGCCCTCGGCGGGCGCGACCCGGATCTCGCCGTTCTCTTCGCAGACGCGAACGGTCGGATGGACACACCAGTCCAGGGCGCCTTTCGGACCCTTGACCTTGACGTCCTGACCGCTGATCTCGACGGTGACGCCCTTGGGCAGCTTGATGGGAGCTTTTGCAACACGTGACATCGTAGTCTCCCCTTAAGCGACGTAGGCGATGATCTCGCCGCCGTGTCCGGCCTGACGGGCCGCGCGGTCGGTCATCAGACCCTTGGAGGTGGAGACGATGGCGATGCCGAGCCCGGCCCAGACCTTGGGCAGCTCGTCCTTGCCGCGATAGATGCGCAGTCCGGGGCGCGAAACGCGCTTGAGGAACTCGATCACGGGCTTGCCGCGATAATACTTGAGCTTGATGACCAGCTCGGGCTTGCCACCCTTGGCTTCGACCATGGCGTCGGCGATGTAGCCTTCTTCTTTAAGCAGATTCGCGATGGCGACTTTCTGCTTTGAAGACGGCATCACGATCGTGATCTTACCGCGCTGCTGGCCGTTGCGGATGCGTGTCAGCATATCCGCAATCGGATCCGACATACTCATTGGCTTCTCCGTGGGTCAGGCCGTCGTTGCGACGCGATACCCGGTAGGTTGAAAAACGTGTGGCTGAACTTACCAGCTCGCCTTGACGACGCCGGGGACGTCCCCGCGCATCACGGCCTCGCGCAGCTTGTTGCGCGACAGGCCGAACTTGCGATAGACCGCGTGCGGACGACCGCTGACGCGGCAGCGACGCTGCTGGCGCGTCGGGCCGGCATCGCGCGGCAGCTTCTGCAGCTTCGCCAGCGCTTCGTCGATCTGCTCGGAACTCGCGCTGCGATCATTGATTACGGCCTTGAGGGCCGCGCGCTTAGCGCTGAACTGGGCTGCGATCTCGGTGCGCTTGCGGTCGCGCGCAATCATGCTCTTCTTCGCCATGGGGCTCTACCTTAGGTTCGGAACGGAAAATTGAAGGCCGCGAGCAGGGCACGTCCTTCTTCGTCCGTCCGCGCCGTGGTCGTAATGGTGATGTCGAGTCCGCGCAGCGCATCGATCTTGTCGTAATCGATCTCGGGGAACATGATCTGCTCACGCACGCCCATGGAATAGTTGCCGCGGCCATCGAAGGACTTGGCACTCAGACCGCGGAAGTCGCGGATACGCGGGATCGAGACACTGATCAGGCGATCGAGGAACTCGTACATGCGCTCGCGACGCAGCGTGACCTTGCAGCCGATCGGCCAGCCTTCGCGGATCTTGAACCCGGCGACCGATTTGCGGGCGTAGGTCACGATCGGCTGCTGACCGGCGATGGCGCGCAGATCGGCGACGGCATTGTCCATGACCTTCTTGTCGGCCACGGCCTCGCCCACGCCCATGTTGAGTGTGATCTTCTCGATCTTGGGCACCTGCATCACGCTCTGGTAGCCGAAATGCTCCTTGAGCTGAGGAACGATGCGCTCTTTGTATTCAGTCTGTAATCTGGACATCTCGCTTCACCCGGTCAGACGTCGACGACTTCGTCGTTGGACTTGAACACACGCACCTTGCGCCCGTCTTCCAGGGTCTTGAAGCCGACTCGGTCGGCCGCACCCTTGATCGGGTTGTAGAGCCCGACATTGGAGACGTGGATCGGCATCGCCTTGTCGATGATGCCGCCCGGCGCTCCGGCTTGCGGATTGCCTTTCTGGTGCTTGCGGGCGATGTTGATGTTCTCGACGACGACGTGATTCTCGTCGACTACCTTGAGCACCGTGCCGCGCTTGCCCTTGTCCTTGCCGGCGATGACCATGACGTCATCACCCTTCTTGATCTTTCTCATGACTATCGTCTCCTCAGAGCACTTCCGGCGCCAGCGAGATGATCTTCATGAAACGCTCGCCGCGCAGCTCGCGCGTGACAGGCCCGAAGATACGGGTGCCGATGGGTTGAAGCTGGTTGTTCAAGAGCACGGCGGCGTTGCCGTCGAAACGGATCAGCGAACCGTCGGGGCGGCGCACGCCATGACGGGTGCGAACCACGACCGCATTGTACACATCGCCCTTCTTGACCTTGCCGCGTGGGATGGCGTCCTTGACGGTGACCTTGATGACATCGCCGATGCCCGCGTAGCGACGATGCGACCCGCCGAGCACCTTGATGCACATCACGCTCTTGGCGCCGCTGTTGTCGGCGACGCTCAGATTGGTCTGCATCTGAATCATTGTCTTTTACCTAAAAAGCTCGTTGCTGATCCGGGAATGGACCGATGGCTCCGCGAAATGACCGCGCCGGCCGCACCGCAAGCGCCGGGCCGGAAGTACGCGAGACTGGCAAATGCCGCTCAGCGCGCCTTTTCGAGGATCTCGATCAGACGCCAGGTCTTGGTCTTGGAGAGCGGACGGCACTGCTCGACCCGCACCAGATCGCCGACGTTGCAGCTGTTGGTCTCGTCATGCGCGTGGATCTTGGTCGAGCGGCGCATGAATTTACCATAGAGCGGGTGCTTGACACGGCGCTCGATCACGACCGTGATGGTCTTGTCCATGGCGCTGCTGCTCACGCGCCCTTCGAGTGTCCGATTGGTCTTGATCTCGTTCTCGTCGCTCATGATTTCCCGCCCGCCTTCTGCTCGGCCATGATGGTCTTGATCCGGGCGATGTCCCGGCGCACGGCCTTCATGCGCGAAGGCTTGGACAACTGACCGGTGCCCCGCTGCATACGCAGATTGAATTGCTCGCGCAGCAGCTCCATCAACTGTGTCTGAAGCTCTTGGGCGCTGTTGGTTCTAAGCTCGTTGGCCTTCATCACAGAATCGTCCGCTTTTCAAAGGTGGTCTGCACCGGCAGCTTGGCCGAGGCCAGCTTGAAGGCTTCGCGCGCGACTTCTTCGCTGACACCCTCGATCTCGTAGAGCATGCTGCCCGGCTGAATCAGGGCGACCCAGTACTCGACGTTACCCTTACCCTTACCCATACGCACTTCGAGCGGCTTTTTGGAGATCGGCTTATCCGGGAACACCCGGATCCAGATCTTACCGCCGCGCTTGACGCTACGGGAGATGGCACGACGGGCGGCCTCGATCTGGCGTGCGGTAAGACGACCGCGCTCGGTTGCCTTGAGACCGAACTCGCCGAAGCTCACCCGGTTACCGCTCTGGGCCAGACCGCGGTTGCGGCCCTTGTGTTGCTTTCTGAATTTGGTGCGTTTCGGTTGCAGCATGACTTAACCCTTCTTTCCGGACGCCTTCGGCGCCGGTTCCTCGGGCAGCTGGTCGCCGAAAACCTCGCCCTTGAAGATCCAGACCTTGACTCCGAGCACGCCGTAGGTCGTCTTGGCCTCGGCAAAGCCGTAGTCGATGTCGGCACGCAGGGTGTGCAGCGGCACACGGCCTTCACGCGCCCACTCGCTGCGTGCGATCTCGGCACCGTTCAGGCGACCGGCAACGCTGACCTTGATGCCCTCGGCGCCCAGACGCATGGTGTTCTGGATCGAACGCTTCATGGCGCGGCGGAACATGATACGCCGTTCGAGCTGCTGAGCAATGCCCTCGGCCACCAGTTGCGCGTCGAGTTCCGGCTTGCGGATCTCTTCGATGGCGATGTGCACCGGAATGCCCATCATCTCCGAGACCTTGGCGCGCAGCTTGTCGATGTCCTCGCCCTTCTTGCCGATCACCACGCCCGGACGGGCGGTGTGGATGGTGATGTGGGCATTCTTGGCCGGACGGTCGATCTGGATGCGGCTCACCGACGCCTTGGCGAGTTCCTTGCGCAGGAAGTCGCGGACCTGGAGATCGGTGTTGAGCAGATCGGCATAGTCCTTGGAATTGGCATACCACTTGGATGTCCAGTCCTTGACGATGCCAAGCCGGATACCATTCGGATGAACTTTCTGTCCCATACTGGTCCCCTGGATCCTCTAGGCTTCGGCCACGGTCAGCGTGATGTGGCTGGTGCGTTTCATGATGCGGTTGGCGCGGCCCTTGGCGCGCGGCATGATCCGCTTCATGGTCGGCCCCTCGTTGACCTGGATGGCCGCGACCTTGAGTTCGTCGATGTCGGCGCCCTCATTGTGCTCGGCGTTGGCGATCGCCGACTCCAGGACTTTCTTGATGATGTCGGCGCCCTTCTTGGGGCTGAAGGACAGCGTGTTGAGGGCTTCCTCGACACGCTTGCCGCGAATCAGATCCGCGACCAGTCGGGCCTTCTGCGCCGAGATCCGGGCGTATTTGTGTGTGGCTACAGCTTGCATCGCGATCTCCGACTAGCGCTTCTTCGCTTTCTTGTCGGCGGCGTGACCACGATAGGTACGGGTCAACGCGAACTCGCCGAGCTTGTGGCCGATCATGTTTTCGTTGACGAGAACCGGCACATGTTGACGCCCGTTATGGACGGCAATGGTCAGACCAACCATCTCAGGCAACACCATGGAACGGCGCGACCAGGTCTTGATCGGGCGCTTGCTGTTTTGGGCGACCGCCTCTTCCACCTTCTTGATCAGGTGGTGATCGACGAACGGGCCCTTTCGAATCGAACGTGGCACTGGCTCAACCTCGACTGATGCTATTTCTGACCGCGACGACGCACGATCATGCCGTCGGTCCGCTTGTTATGGCGCGTCTTGTGGCCCTTGGTCGGCACACCCCAGGGCGTGACCGGATGACGGCCGCCGGAGGTCCGGCCTTCACCACCGCCGTGCGGGTGATCGACCGGGTTCATGACCACGCCGCGCACCGTCGGACGGATACCGCGCCAGCGGCTCGCGCCGGCCTTGCCGAGCTTGCGCAGGCTGTGTTCGCTGTTGCCCACCTCGCCGATGACGGCGCGGCAGTCGGAATGCACTTTACGCATCTCGCCGGAACGCAAACGCAGGGTTGCGGTACCGGAGTCGCGCGCCACCAGCTGCACTGCGGCACCGGCCGAACGCGCGATCTGCGCGCCCTTGCCGGGACGCATCTCGATACAGTGCACCTGGGTGCCGACCGGGATGTTGCGTAGCGGCATGCAGTTGCCGACCGCAATCGGCGCGGCCTCGCCCGAAATGACCGAGTCGCCGGCCTTCAGGCCCTTGGGGGCAATGATGTAGGTGCGCTCGCCGTCGGCATACTTCAGCAGTGCGATGTGCGCCGAGCGGTTCGGATCATACTCCAGACGCTCCACGGTGGCGGGAATCCCGTCCTTGCGGTTGCGCTTGAAGTCGATGATGCGATAACGCTGCTTGTGACCGCCGCCCTGATGGCGAACGGATACACGGCCCTGATTGTTGCGTCCGCCGTGCTTGCTCTGCTTGTCGATCAGGGGCGCATGGGGCGCGCCCTTGTGCAGATCGGGCGTCGTCACCTTGACGACGAAGCGTCGTCCGGCGGACGTCGGTTTGGTCTTTACGATTGGCATCTTGATCTATCCGTTGCTGTCCGCCGCCGCGCTCAAGCGGCGTCGCCGAAGTCGATGTCTTGGCCGGCCTTGAGGCGCACATAGGCCTTGCGCCAGTCCTGACGCTTGCCCAGACGCTGCCCATGGCGCTTCTGCTTGCCCTTGACGTTGAGGATCTGGACGCGATCGACTTCGACCTCGAACAGCATCTCGACCGCCTTGGCGACTTCCTGCTTGGTCGCATCGCTCAGGACACGGAAAGTCACCTGACCGGCCGTCTCGGCCAGACGGGTGGCTTTCTCGGAGATCACGGGCGCGACCAGCACCTTCATCAGACGCTCTTTGTTCATGCCAGCCGCTCCTCCAGCTTCTTGATCGCCGCCTCGGTGGCGAGGATGGTCTCGAAGGCGACCAGGCTGACCGGATCGACCTCTTGAGCCGACAGCACGTCGACCTTGGGCAGATTGCGCGCGGCCAGATAGAGCGTGTCATCGAACCCATCGGTGAGGATGAGGGCGTCGGTCAGGTCATGGCTCTTGAGCAGCGCGATCAGAGCCTTGGTCTTGGCCTCTTCCAGCGCCAGCTCGGAGACGACCACCAGACGCTCGGTGCGTACCAGCTCAGACAGGATCGAGCGCACGGCGCCGCGATACATCTTGCGGTTGACTTTCTGGCCGTAGTCGCGCGGCTGGGCCGCGAAGGTCACACCGCCCGAGCGCCACAGCGGGCTACGGGAGGTACCTGCGCGGGCACGACCGGTTCCCTTCTGGCGCCACGGTTTGGAACCGCCACCGGAAACCGCCGCACGGTTCTTCTGGGCCTTGGTGCCGGCGCGCGCGCCCGCCATGTAGGCGGTCACGACCTGGTGGACCAGGCCTGGTTTGTATTCCACGCCGAAGACGGCGTCGGAAACCTGCACACTGGACGCGCCAGTGTGGTTTCGAATGGCGATCTCCATGAGTGCTCAGCCCTTGTTCTTTTGCTTCACGGACGGCAGCACGACCAGACGCCCTCCCGTCGGTCCGGGCACGCCGCCACGGACGAGGAGCAGGTTGCGTTCGGCGTCGATGCGCACGACCTCGAGATTTTGCTGACAACGATTGGCGGCGCCAAGATGACCCGCCATCTTCTTACCCTTCCACACGCGCCCGGGGGTCTGGTTCTGACCGATGGAACCCGGCGCGCGGTGCGACAGCGAGTTGCCGTGGGTGCGGTCCTGACCGGCGAAGTGGTGACGGCGGATGACGCCGGAAAAACCACGACCCTTGGTCACGCCACGCACATCGACCTTCTGGCCCGGCTCGAAGATGGAGACCGAAATCTCCTGACCGACCTGGAGGTCGGCGCCTTCGCCGCCTTCCAGACGGAACTCGCGCAGCACTTCACCCGCCTCAACACCGGCCTTGGCGTAATGACCCGCCATCGGCTTGGTGACGCGCGAGGCGCGACGCTGGCCGAAGGCGACCTGGATGGCGCGATAGCCATCGGTCTCTTCGGATTTGACCTGACTGACGCGGTTCGGCGTGACCTCGATCACGGTGACCGGGATGCTTTCACCTGCCTCAGTGAAGACACGGGTCATGCCGGCTTTGCGTCCGATAACTCCGATCGACATGATTTCGTCCTCAGCTCAGCTTGATCTGGACGTCGACACCGGCGGCCAGATCGAGTTTCATCAGGGCGTCGACGGTCTTGTCGGTCGGATCGACGATGTCCATCAAACGCTTGTGCGTCCGCAGTTCGTACTGGTCGCGTGCGTCCTTGTTGACGTGCGGTGAGACCAGAACGGTGAAACGCTCTTTCTTGGACGGCAGCGGGACCGGGCCACGCACCTGAGCGCCGGTGCGCTTGGCGGTATCGACGATCTCACGCGCGGACTGATCGATCAGACGATGATCGAACGCCTTCAGCCGAATTCGGATTCTCTGATTCGTCATGCCCTTACTCGATGATCTTAGCAACAACACCCGCGCCGACGGTGCGACCGCCCTCGCGGACCGCAAAGCGCAGACCTTCTTCCATCGCGATCGGCGCGATCAGCTTGATCGTCATTTTGACGTTGTCGCCCGGCATCACCATCTCGATGCCTTCGGGCAGCTCGCAAGCGCCGGTGACGTCGGTGGTGCGGAAGTAGAACTGCGGACGATAGCCGTTGAAGAAGGGGGTGTGACGACCGCCCTCTTCCTTGCTCAGCACGTACACTTCAGCTTCGAAGTGGGTGTGCGGGGTGATCGAGCCGGGCTTGGCCAGCACCTGACCACGCTCGACGTCTTCACGCTTGGTGCCGCGCAGCAGGGCGCCGATGTTGTCACCGGCCTGACCCTGGTCGAGCAGCTTGCGGAACATTTCGACACCGGTGCAGATGGTCTTGACGGTGTCTTTGATGCCGACGATGGCCACTTCTTCGCCGACCTTGACGATGCCGCGCTCGACACGTCCGGTCACCACGGTGCCGCGTCCGGAGATCGAGAACACGTCTTCGATCGGCATCAGGAAGGCGCCGTCGATGGCCCGCTCCGGCTCGGGAATGTAGCTGTCGAGCGCCTCCATCAGTCGGTCGATCGAGGGACCGCCGATTTCGGAGGTGTCGCCTTCCAGCGCCAGCTTGGCCGAGCCGGTGATGATCGGGGTGTCGTCGCCGGGGAAGTCGTAGCTGGAGAGCAGCTCGCGCACTTCCATCTCGACCAGCTCCAGAAGCTCGGCGTCGTCGACCATGTCGGCCTTGTTCAGGTACACCACGATGTAGGGCACGCCGACCTGACGTGACAGCAGGATGTGCTCACGGGTCTGGGGCATCGGGCCGTCGGCGGCCGAGCACACCAGAATCGCGCCGTCCATCTGCGCCGCGCCGGTGATCATGTTCTTGACATAGTCGGCGTGACCGGGGCAGTCGACATGGGCGTAGTGACGCTTGTCGCTCTCGTACTCCACGTGCGCCGTGGCAATGGTGATGCCGCGCTCGCGCTCTTCCGGGGCGTTGTCGATCTGGTCGTAGGCCCGCGCCTCACCGCCGAACTTCTTGGCCTGATGCGTGGTGATCGCCGCCGTCAGCGTGGTCTTGCCGTGGTCGACGTGGCCAATCGTGCCAACGTTGACGTGAGGCTTGCTACGTTGAAATTTTTCTTTGGACATCCCGCTCTACCCTTCGGATGAATCGTTACTTCTTCTTGGAGACCGCTTCGGCAATGCTGGCGGGCACCTCGTTGTACTTGCAGAATTCCATGCTGTAGGTCGCGCGACCCTGGGTCGCCGAACGCAGGTCGGTGGCATAACCGAACATCTCCGACAGCGGAACCTCGGCACGGATGATCTTGCCGGACGGGGAATCGTCCATACCCTGGATCATGCCGCGACGGCTGTTGATGTCACCCATGACGTCGCCCATGTTCTCCTCGGGCGTGACCACCTCGACCTTCATGATCGGCTCCAGAAGAACCGGCTTGGCCTTGGCCGCCGCTTCCTTGATCGCCATGGAGCCGGCGATCTTGAACGCCATTTCACTGGAGTCAACTTCGTGATAGGAGCCGTCGTAGAGGGTGACCTTGATATCGACCATGGGGAAGCCGGCCAGGATACCGTTCTTCATGGCCTCCTGGATGCCCTTGTCGACCGCCGGAATGTATTCTTTCGGCACGGTACCGCCGACGATGCCGTTGACGAACTCGTAACCGCCACCGGCTTCCATCGGCTCGACGCGGATGAGGACATGACCATACTGACCGCGACCGCCGGACTGACGGGCGAACTTGGTGTCCTGCTCGACGCTGGTGCGAATGGTCTCGCGGTAGCTGACCTGGGGCGCGCCGACGTTGGCCTCGACCTTGAATTCGCGACGCATGCGGTCGACGATGATTTCGAGGTGCAGCTCGCCCATGCCGGAGATGATGGTCTGACCGGATTCCTCGTCGGTATGGACGCGGAACGACGGGTCTTCCTGCGCCAGCTTCTGCAGCGCGATACCCATCTTCTCCTGGTCGCCCTTGGTCTTGGGCTCGACCGCGACCGAGATGACCGGCTCGGGGAACTCCATGCGCTCCAGGGTGATGATCTGATTGAGATCGCACAGGGTGTCGCCCGTGGTGACATCTTTCAGACCGACGGCAGCGGCGATGTCGCCGGCGCGGACTTCCTTGATCTCCTCACGGTTGTTGGCGTGCATCTGCAGGATACGGCCGATGCGCTCTTTCTTGCCCTTGACCGGGTTGTACAGGGTATCGCCTGAGTTGAGCACACCCGAATAGACACGGAAGAAGGTCAGGGTACCGACGAAGGGGTCGGTTGCGATCTTGAACGCGAGCGCGGCAAAGGGCGCGGTGTCGGACGCTTCGCGCGAACCTTCGCTCTCGTCCCTGTCATCAAGGATGCCCTTGATCGCAGGCACATCGACCGGCGACGGCATGTAATCGAGCACGGCGTCGAGCATGGCCTGCACGCCCTTGTTCTTGAACGCCGAGCCGCACAGCATGGGCACGATTTCGCTCTTCAGGGTACGCGCACGCAGACCGGACTTGATCTCGTCCTCAGTCAGAGCTTCGCCTTCGAGGTACTTCTCCATCAGCTCTTCGCTGGACTCGGCAGCGGCCTCGACCAGCTTCTCGCGCCATTCCTCACAGTCGTCGACCATGTCGGCCGGAATGTCGCCGTACTCGAATTTGGTGCCCTTGGACTCATCGTCCCAGAGGATGGCTTTCATCTTGACTAGGTCGACGACGCCCTTGAAGTGCTCTTCGGCACCGATCGGCAGCTGGAGCGGAACGGGATTGCCGCCCAGACGATCCTTGACCTGACCGACGACGCGCAGGAAGTTCGCGCCCATGCGGTCCATCTTGTTGACGAACGCCAGACGCGGAACGCCGTACTTGTTGGCCTGACGCCAGACGGTCTCGGACTGAGGCTCGACGCCACCGACCGCGCAAAAGACCGCGCAGGCGCCGTCGAGGACGCGCAGCGAACGCTCGACTTCAATGGTGAAGTCGACGTGCCCGGGAGTGTCGATGATGTTGATGCGGTGCTCAGGACGGTCGAGCGCCATGCCTTTCCAGAAGCAGGTCGTGGCCGCCGAGGTGATGGTGATACCACGCTCCTGTTCCTGCTCCATCCAGTCCATGGTGGCGGCGCCGTCGTGCACCTCGCCGATTTTGTGCGAGACACCCGTATAGAACAGGATGCGCTCCGTGGTAGTGGTCTTCCCGGCATCGATGTGTGCCATGATGCCAAGATTGCGGTACCGCTCGATGGGTGTGCTACGTGCCACGACTGAATCCGCCCTGATGATCCTAAAGAACTCGAAAAAACGAACGCGAAACCGCCGAATTACCAGCGGTAATGCGAGAAGGCTTTGTTGGCTTCGGCCATGCGATGGGTGTCTTCTTTCTTCTTGACTGCCGTGCCACGCGAGTCGGCCGCGTCCATCAGCTCGCCAGCGAGACGCTGGGCCATGGACTTTTCGGACCGCTTGCGCGCCGAATCGATCAGCCAGCGCATGGCCAGCGAATTGCGGCGAGCCGGACGCACCTCGACCGGAACCTGATAAGTAGCACCGCCGACACGACGCGACTTGACTTCGACCATCGGACGCACGTTCTCCATCGCCTGCTCAAGCAGCTCGACCGGGCTTCCGCCTTTCTTCTCGGCGATCTGATCCAGGGCGCTGTAGATGATATGCTCGGCGACGGACTTCTTGCCGTCCTCCATCATCATGTTGATGAACTTGGTCAGCAACTCGCTTCCGTGCTTGGGATCCGGAAGGATTTGACGGCGAGCGGCAACGCGTCTTCTTGGCATGGTCTTCTAAGGCTCCGACGTATTCGTTGTAGTCTGGGTCGCGTCAGCGCGCGATCACTTCTTCGGACGCTTGGCGCCGTACTTGGAACGCGCCTGACGGCGCTTCTCGACACCCGAGGTGTCCAGGGTACCGCGTACGGTGTGGTAGCGCACGCCCGGCAAGTCCTTGACACGACCGCCGCGAATCAGGACCACCGAGTGTTCCTGAAGATTATGGCCTTCGCCGCCGATGTAGGACGCGACCTCATACCCGTTGGTCAGACGCACGCGGGCCACTTTACGCAGCGCCGAGTTCGGCTTCTTGGGCGTAGTGGTGTAGACGCGCGTGCAGACCCCGCGACGCTGCGGACAGGCCTCGAGGGCGGGCACGTTGGTTTTCGCCACGTTTCGCTTGCGAGGCTTGCGGACGAGTTGGTTGATCGTTGCCATGCGATGAGTCTCCAGCGGCGCCCTCGCGCCATGATTCTTCTTTGGAGTCAAACGAAGCCTGCGCGCACGGGCCGGCTCGATGACATCGCCGGAATGACACGCACCAGATGCGACCGTCTGCTCAGGGGCCGGGCAAAGGCGCCCAAACCAGGGAATCGGATAAAAAATGAAGCTAGCCGATAGTCTACCGGCTAGCTGAGACAGAGCAGTATAGGGAGACGCCTAGGACGTGTCAACTCCCTGATCGACCTAGGCGGATGTCCATTCGGACTACTCAGCGGCTTCCGGGGTGTTGAGCGCCTGTTCCAGATCTTCGGTGGCCATCTCGACCTTGCCCGAGTCGAGCACCCGCTGACGACGCCGTTCCTGATGGTAGGACAGCCCCGTACCGGCCGGGATGAGACGACCGACGATGACGTTCTCCTTCAGCCCCACGAGCCGATCGGTCGAGCCGCGCACGGCGGCTTCGGTGAGCACGCGCGTGGTCTCCTGGAATGAGGCCGCCGAGATGAAGGACTCGGTGGCCAGCGACGCCTTGGTGATGCCGAGCAGCAACGGCTCGTAGAGTGCCGGCTGCTTGCCCTCGGCCATGGCGCGCTTGTTCTCGTCGATCAGCAACGCATGTTCGACCTGCTCGCCGCGCAGCAGTCGGGTGTCGCCCGGTGCCGTGACCTCGACCTTGCGCAGCATCTGACGCACGATGACCTCGATGTGCTTGTCGTTGATCTTCACGCCCTGCAGACGGTAGACGTCCTGGATCTCCTTGACCAGATACTCGGCCAGCGCGGTGACGCCCTTCAGACGCAGGATGTCGTGCGAGGCCAGTTCGCCGTCGGCGATCACCTCACCGCGCTCCACGCGCTCGCCCTCGAAGACGTTGACATGACGCCACTTCGGAATCAACTCCTCGACCGTCTCGCCGTCGTCCTTGGTGATGATGAGACGCTGCTTGCCCTTGGTGTCCTTACCGAAGCCGATGGTACCGCTGGCCTCGGCGAGCAGGGCCGGTTCCTTGGGCTTGCGTGCCTCGAACAGATCCGCAACGCGCGGCAGACCGCCGGTGATGTCGCGGGTCTTGGAGGACTCCTGCGGAATACGCGCCAGGATGTCGCCAACGCCGACGTTGGCGCCATTGGCCACACTGACGATGGCGCCCGAGGACAGGGCATAGCGTGCCGGCAGATCCGTACCGGCAATGTTGAGCTCGTTGCCGTTCTCGTCGAGCAGCTTGACCATGGGCCGCAGATCCTTGCCGGCCGCCGGACGCTGCTTGGGATCGATGACCACCAGCGAACTCAGACCCGTGACATCATCAGTCTGGGCCTGTACGGTCACGCCCTCGATGAAGTCCTCGAACTCCAGTCGACCGGCCACCTCGGTGACCACGGGGTGGGTGTGCGGATCCCAGGTCGCAACCACGTCGCCCGGCTTGACGGCGTCGCCGTCGCCGACGCGCAGGGTCGCGCCATAGGGCACCTTGTAGCGCTCCTTCTCCATGCCGCGCTCGTCGACCACGGTCAGTTCGCCCGAACGCGAGACCGCGACCAGGTTGCCCGAGTGATGCTGCACGGTCTTGATGTTGTGCAGACGCGCCGAGCCGCCGTTCTTGATCTCGATGCTGCTGACGGCCGCCGCACGCGAGGCCGCACCACCGATGTGGAAGGTGCGCATGGTGAGCTGGGTGCCCGGCTCGCCGATCGACTGGGCCGCGATGACACCGACCGCTTCGCCCATGTTGACGCGATGACCGCGCGCCAGATCGCGTCCATAGCACTGGGCGCAGACGCCGAGTCGCGACTCACAGGTGATGGGCGAACGCACCCGCACCTGGTCGATACCGACGTCTTCGAAGCGCTCGACCCAACCCTCATCGAGCAGGGTGCCGGCCTTGCAGATCAACTCCGGGTTGTCGACGCCCGGACGATAGACATCGACCGCCGTCACACGCCCGAGGATGCGATCACGCAGCGGTTCGACCACGTCGCCGCCCTCGATGACGGGCGCCATCAGCAGACCCTGATCGGTGCCACAGTCCTCTTCGAGCACCACCATGTC
The DNA here is from genome assembly GCF_000025485.1 of Allochromatium vinosum DSM 180. Classification (NCBI taxonomy): domain Bacteria; kingdom Pseudomonadati; phylum Pseudomonadota; class Gammaproteobacteria; order Chromatiales; family Chromatiaceae; genus Allochromatium; species Allochromatium vinosum. Next base: position 2,686,370 of record NC_013851.1, read on the forward strand.
CTGCGCCACGTCGACCAGACGCCGGGTGAGATATCCGGAGTTCGCGGTCTTGAGCGCGGTATCGGCCAGACCCTTGCGCGCGCCGTGAGTCGAGATGAAGTACTGGATGACGTTCAGACCCTCGCGGAAGTTTGCGGTGATCGGCGTCTCGATGATGGAGCCGTCCGGCTTGGCCATCAGGCCGCGCATCCCGGCGAGCTGACGGATCTGGGCCGCCGAGCCACGGGCGCCGGAGTTGGCCATCATGTAGATGGAGTTGAACGAGTCCTGCTTGCGCTCCTCGATCAGGCGCGTCGGCGCCTCCTTGAGTCCGCTCGCCAGACGCTCGCGACCCTCGGACGTCTTGATCCGCTCAGGGTCGAGCTTGGCCATGACCTCGGGACGATAGCGCGCGGTCAGTTCGTCGAAACGAGCGTTGAACGCCTCCAGGCTCAGTTCCTCGCGCGCCAGTGCCCGAGCCGCCGAACGCAGCTCGCCCTGCCACTCGGCGAAGATCGCCCGTAGCGCCTCGTAGCCCTCAGGCTCGACCGCCGACAGGGCCGCCTGACGGTACTCACCGATCAGACGCTCGGCCTCGAAGCCGGGATCGGTCTTGGCCAGATCCGTACCCAGCTTGGACATCATGGCCTTGGCGACCTGATCGTTGGTGCGCGACCAGATGTCGACGACCTTGTTGTAGCGCTCGCCGTTCGTCACCAGACCCGAGGCGTACTGCTGCTGGATCTCCTGCACCTCGAGCTCAGCCGCCGCGAGCAGTGCGCCCTTGTCCATCTTGGCGTCCTGGTCGTCGCGCGGCACCTCCATGTCGTCGAGACCGATGGAGACACCGGCGCGGGTGGCCATGCGGAAACCCAGATACATCACCTGGTCGGCGAAGACCACGGTGTCCTTGAGTCCCAGGCGGCGATAGCAGGTGTTGATCAGCATCGAGATCTGCTTCTTGCCCAGCGGACGGTCGACCAGCTCGAAAGGCAGCCCCTCGGGCACGATGGCGAACACCATGGCACGCCCGACAGTCGTTTCCTTGAGGCTTGTACGCTCGGTCAGCGAGCCGTCCTTATGCTTGATGACTTCGCGGAGACGCACCGTGCAGCGCGCATGCAAATCCGCGTGTCCGGTCTCATAGGCGCGGCGCGCTTCGTCGATGTTGCTGAACAGCGCGCCCTCACCCTTGGCGCCGATGCGCTCGCGGGTCATGTAATAGAGACCCAGGACCACGTCCTGCGACGGCACGATGATCGGCTCGCCGTTGGCGGGCGAGAGGATGTTGTTGGAGGCCATCATCAGGGCGCGCGCTTCCAACTGCGCCTCCAGCGACAGCGGGACGTGCACGGCCATCTGGTCGCCGTCGAAGTCGGCGTTGAAGGCGGTACAGACCAGCGGATGGAGCTGGATCGCCTTGCCTTCGATCAGCACCGGCTCGAACGCCTGGATGCCCAGACGGTGCAGGGTCGGCGCGCGGTTGAGCATGACCGGATGCTCGCGGATCACCTCTTCGAGGATGTCCCACACCTCCGGGGTGCCGCGCTCGACCATCTTCTTGGCCGCCTTGATGGTGGCCGCCAGCCCGCGGAACTGGAGCTTGCTGAAGATGAAGGGCTTGAACAGCTCCAGGGCCATGCGCTTGGGCAGACCGCACTGATGGAGCTTGAGCGTCGGACCGACCACGATGACCGAACGGCCCGAGTAGTCGACGCGCTTGCCGAGCAGGTTCTGCCGGAAGCGGCCCTGCTTGCCCTTGATCATGTCGGCGAGCGACTTGAGCGGACGCTTGTTGGTGCCGGTGATGGCACGCCCGCGACGCCCGTTGTCGAGCAGCGCGTCGACCGACTCCTGGAGCATGCGCTTCTCGTTGCGCACGATGATGTCGGGCGCGATCAGATCGAGCAGGCGCTTGAGACGATTGTTGCGGTTGATGACGCGGCGATAGAGATCATTGAGATCCGAGGTCGCGAAGCGTCCGCCGTCGAGCGGCACCAGCGGGCGCAGTTCGGGCGGCAGCACCGGCAGCACGGTCAGGATCATCCACTCCGGCCGGTTGCCCGAGGCCAGCAGCGACTCCATGAGCTTGAGGCGCTTGGCGAGCTTCTTGATCTTGGTCTCGGAGTTGGTCGACTCGATCTCCTCGCGCATGCGGCGGATCTCGGCGGCCATGTCGATGCTGCGCAGCAGTTCGTAGATGGCCTCGGCGCCCATGCGTGCGTCGAACTCGTCGCCATTGGCTTCGAGCACGTCGAGATACTGCTCGTCATTGAGCAGTTGACCGCGTTCGAGATCCACGATCATGCCCGGATCGATGACGACGAAGGACTCGAAATAGAGGATGCGCTCGATGTCGCGCAGGGTCATGTCGAGCAGGAGGCCGATGCGCGAGGGCAGCGACTTGAGGAACCAGATGTGCGCCACCGGACTCGCGAGATCGATATGGCCCATGCGCTCGCGGCGCACCTTGGCCAGCGTGACCTCGACGCCGCACTTCTCGCACACCACGCCGCGATGCTTCAGGCGCTTGTACTTGCCGCAGATGCACTCGTAGTCGGTGATGGGTCCGAAGATCTTGGCGCAGAACAGCCCGTCGCGCTCCGGCTTGAAGGTGCGATAGTTGATGGTCTCGGGCTTCTTGACCTCGCCATAGGACCAGGAACGGATCATCTCGGGCGAGGCCAGCCCGATCTTGATCGCGTCGAATTCGAGTGCCTGACCCTGTTGCTTGATGATTTTGAGTAGATCTTTCAAGACCTTGATCTCCTGCCTGGAATAACCGGCTTGGGATGGGTAGAGCGGCAGCGACACCCATCGCCACAACGCTTGAGCTTTGAACGGAGACCGGGATGCGGCATCGAAAGAACCGCATCACCGGCGATCGGTGCGGTTCGCTCACCGCACCCTACCCCATCAATCCTGCTGTAGCTCCACGTTGATGGCGAGCGAGCGGATCTCCTTGACCAGCACGTTGAAGGACTCGGGCATGCCGGCCTCCATGCGGTGATCCCCATCCACGATGTTCTTGTACATCTTGGTGCGCCCGTTGACGTCGTCGGACTTGACCGTGAGCATCTCCTGCAGGGTGTAGGCGGCGCCATAGGCTTCCAGCGCCCAGACCTCCATCTCACCAAAGCGCTGACCGCCGAACTGCGCCTTGCCGCCCAGCGGCTGCTGCGTGACCAGGCTGTAGGGACCGGTCGAACGGGCGTGCATCTTGTCGTCGACCAGATGGTTGAGCTTGATCATGTACATGTAGCCCACAGTGACCGGACGCTCGAACTGGTCGCCGGAGCGCCCGTCGAACAGAATGGTCTGACCGCTCGGCACGCCCTGTTCGGTGTTGTCGCGGTCGGCGAGCTTGAGCATCGCCTTGATCTCTTCCTCGGTCGCACCGTCGAAGACCGGCGTGGCCAGCGGCACGCCTCGGGTCAGATTGCGCGCCAGCTCCAGGATCTCGTCGTCGGAGAAGCTCGCCAGATCTTCCTGCTTGCCGCTGGTGTTGTAGACCTGCTCCAGGAAGTCGCGCAGCTCGCCGATCGCCGTCTGGCGTTGCAGCATACGCCCGATCTTCTCGCCCAGACCCTGGGCCGCCCAACCGAGATGGGTCTCCAGCACCTGACCGACGTTCATGCGCGAGGGCACGCCGAGCGGGTTGAGCACGATGTCGACCGGCACGCCGTCGGCCGAGAACGGCATGTCCTCGACCGGCACCACCTTGGAGATGACACCCTTGTTACCGTGACGGCCGGCCATCTTGTCGCCGGGCTGGATGCGGCGCTTCACGGCCACATAGACCTTGACCATCTTGAGCACGCCGGGCGCCAGATCGTCACCGCTGGCGACCTTGCGCTTCTTGACCTCATAGCGCTCGCGGAATTCCTCGCGCTGCTGCTTGACCTGGGCGGCGACGGCTTCGAGCTGGGTGGCGACGTCCTCGTCACGCACGCGGATCTCGAACCAGCCGTCGCGCGAACCCTTGGACTTGAGCGAATCGAGATAGTCCTTGGTGATCTCGGAACCGGGACGGAAGCCGCCCGGACCGCCGTCGGCGACCCGGCCCACCAGGAGCTTCTCGACACGCTGGAAGGTGTCGTTCTCCATGATGCGCTGCTGGTCGGCGAAGTCCTTGCGCACGCGCTCCAGTTCCATCTCCTCGATCTCGATGGCACGCTTGTCCTTGTCCACGCCGTCGCGGGTGAAGACCTGGACGTCGACCACGGTGCCGTTCATGCCGGTGGGCAGACGCAGCGAGGTGTCCTTCACGTCGGAGGCCTTCTCGCCGAAGATGGCGCGCAGCAGCTTCTCTTCCGGGGTCAGCTGGGTCTCGCCCTTGGGCGTGACCTTGCCGACCAGGATGTCGCCGTCACGCACTTCGGCGCCGACATAGACGATGCCCGACTCGTCGAGCTTGGAGAGCGCCGACTCACCCACGTTCGGGATGTCGCCCGTGATCTCCTCCGGCCCGAGCTTGGTGTCGCGCGCCAGACAGGACAGCTCCTCGATATGGATGGTGGTGAAGCGATCCTCCTGCACCACGCGCTCCGAGATCAGGATCGAGTCCTCGAAGTTGTAGCCGTTCCAGGGCATGAAGGCCACGCGCAGGTTCTGACCCAGTGCCAGCTCACCCATGTCGGTCGAGGGACCGTCGGCCAGGACATCGCCGCGCGCGATCGCATCACCCAGCTTGACCAGCGGACGCTGATTGATACAGGTGTTCTGGTTGGAGCGGGTGTACTTGGTCAGGTTGTAGATGTCGACGCCCGGCACGTCCGGGGTCTTGGCCGCCTCGTCGTCGTTGACGCGCACCACGATACGCGCCGCATCGACCGACTCGATGACACCACCGCGCCGCGCGACCACGTACACGCCCGAGTCACGCGCCACCACGCGCTCCATGCCGGTGCCGACCAGCGGCTTTTCGGCGCGCAGCGTGGGCACGGCCTGACGCTGCATGTTCGAACCCATGAGCGCGCGGTTGGCGTCGTCGTGCTCCAGGAACGGGATCAGCGACGCGGCCACCGAGACGATCTGACGCGGCGAGACGTCCATGTACTGGACTTCTTCGGGTGCGCGCATGGCGAACTCGTTGGCATGACGGCAAGAGACCAGCGCATCGGCGAGCCGACCGTCCGCGTCCAGGGTCGCGTTGGCCTGGGCGATGACGAAGTTGCCCTCCTCGATCGCCGACAGATAGTCGATGCGATCGGTGACACGGCCGTCCTCGACCTTGCGATAGGGCGTCTCCAGGAAGCCGTAGGAGTTGGTGCGGGCATAGACCGCCAGCGAGTTGATCAGACCGATGTTCGGACCTTCAGGGGTCTCGATCGGGCAGACGCGGCCATAGTGGGTCGGATGGACGTCGCGCACCTCGAAGCCGGCCCGCTCGCGCGCCAGACCGCCGGGACCGAGCGCCGAGACGCGCCGCTTGTGCGTGACCTCGGACAGCGGGTTGTTCTGGTCCATGAACTGCGAGAGCTGCGAGGAACCGAAGAACTCCTTGATCGCCGCCGACACCGGCTTGGCGTTGATGAGTTCCTGCGGCATCAGCCCCTCGGACTCGGCCAGCGACAGACGCTCCTTGACCGCGCGCTCGACACGCACCAGACCGACGCGGAACTGGTTCTCGGCCATCTCGCCGACGCAGCGGATGCGACGGTTGCCCAGATGGTCGATGTCGTCGACCATACCGCGACCGTTGCGCAGCTCGACCAGTACCTTGAGCGAATCGAGGATGTCGGAGGCACCCTCGCCGTACTGGTCGAAGAGCTTTTTGGAGAAGTCATCCGTGCGACCGGCGAAATAGCGCCCGTCATAGATGACGCCCGGCCCCGTCTCGTCGGCACGACCGAGCCGGCGGTTGAACTTCATGCGACCGACCGCCGAGAGATCGTAGCGATCGGAGGTGAAGAACAGGTTGTGGAACAGATTCTGGGCGGCCTCCTTGGTCGGCGGCTCGCCGGGACGCATCATGCGATAGATCTCGATCTGAGCGTCCAGATCGTTGGTCGTCGGATCGATGCGCAGGGTCTCGGAGATGTAAGGCCCCTGGTCGAGATCGTTGACGAACAGGGTCTCCAGGGTCTCGATGCCCTTGCGGAACAGGGTCTCCAGCAACTCGGGCGTGATCGGATCATTGGCCTCGGCGAAGACCTCGCCGGTGTCGCTGTCGACCTGGGCGTGCGCCAGGATGCGGCCGAGCAGGAAGTCCGCCGGCACTTCCAGACGATCGACGCCGGCCTTCTGGAGTTCGCGGATGTGGCGCGCCGTCACACGCCGGCCGGACTCGACCAGTACCTCGTCGCCGATCTTCACATCGAAGCCGACGGTCTCGCCGCGCAGACGCTCGGGGACCAGATCAAGCGTGACGGTCTGACCCTGGAGGCGGAAGGTGTCGGTCTCGAAGAAACGTCCGAGGATGTCCTCGACGCCATAGCCGAGCGCACGCAGCAGCACCGTGGCCGGCAGCTTGCGCCGACGGTCGATGCGCACGAAGACGTTGTCCTTGGGATCGAACTCGAAGTCGAGCCAGGAGCCGCGATAGGGAATGACGCGCGCCGAGAACAGCAGCTTGCCCGAGGAGTGGGTCTTGCCCTTGTCATGGTCGAAGAAGACACCGGGCGAGCGGTGCAACTGCGAAACGATGACGCGCTCGGTGCCGTTGATGATGAAGGTGCCGGTCTCGGTCATGAGCGGCAGTTCGCCCATGTAGACTTCCTGTTCGCGCACGTCCTTGACGACCTTGGAGCCGGCCGGGGCCTCCTTGTCGTAGATCACCAGCCGCAGCAGCACGCGCAGGGGCGCCGCGAAGGTCGCGCCACGCAGATGACACTCGCGCTCGTCGAACACTGGATCGCCCAGGCGATACTTGACATACTCCAGCACAGCGTTGCCCGAGTAGCTCTCGATGGGGAACACGGACTTGAAGGCCGCATGCAACCCGAGATCCCGGCGGTCCTTGACCGACACATCGGCTTGCAGGAACTCGCGATAGGAGTCGATCTGCGTGGCCAGCAGGAACGGGACGTCCAGGATACTGGGACGCTTGCCGAAGTCTTTGCGGATGCGCTTCTTTTCGGTGAACGAATAGGCCATTATGCCTTCCCTCGAGATGCTTGCGTGGGTCCCTGACGGGGCATGGACACGGATGCGGATGGCTCGAAACTCGAAATCGGAATCAAGACACGCCCGGATTTGGGCGTGCTATCCCACCGGATTCGCCGAATCCAACGGGAAAAGGCCGGCGGCTAATCGCCGCCAGCCTCGCTTACTTGGTCGAACGAATAACGACGCAACGCGCCGTTACTTGATCTCGACCGCGGCGCCAGCCTCTTCGAGTTCCTTCTTCGCGGCTTCGGCCTCGGCCTTGGACACGCCTTCCTTCAGGACGGTCGGAACGCCTTCGACGGCGTCCTTGGCTTCCTTCAGGCCCAAACCGGTGATCGAGCGTACGGCCTTGATGACGCCAACCTTGTTGGCACCGAACGAGGTCAGAACGACGTTGAACTCAGTCTGTTCCTCGACGGCGGCGGCCTCAGCGCCACCAGCGGCCGGACCGGCGGCCACGACAGCGGCGGCGGCAGTCACGCCGAACTTCTCTTCCATCGCGCTGATGAGGTCGACGACCTCGAGCACGGTCATGTTGCCAATCGCTTCGAGAATGTCGTCTTTCGAAACGGCCATGGGTTTCTCCTAGAAAATACGGTTGATCGGGTAGCTGATGGATGGAAGACGCGCCTTAGGCGGCTTCCTTGGCATCGCGAATCGCGGCGACGGTGCGGACGAGCTTGCCCGGCACCTCGTTGAGCGTTGCGGCGAGCTTCTGGACCGGAGCCTTCATGGTCGCCATGAGCAGACTGATCGCCTGATCGTAGGTCGGCATCTTCGCGAGACTGCCGATCTCCGTGGGCGCGAGCAGCTTGCCGCCCAGGGCGATGATCCGCACCTGGAACTTGTCATGCTCCTTGGCGAAGGGCTCCAGAACGCGCGCGACCGAACCCGGATCGTCCTGCGAAAAGGCGAGGATCATCGGGCCGGTGAGCCCATCCCGCATGCAGGCGAAATCCGTGTCTTCCAGCGCGCGCTTGGCCAGGGTATTCTTGACCACGCGCACATAGACCCCGGCCTTGCGTGCTTCCACGCGCAGCTTGGTCAGTTGCTCGACGGTCAAGCCCCGGTACTCGGCTGCGATGGCCGAATAGGCGCTCTTTGCAACTTCCGCGACTTCGGCGACGATTGCTTCTTTTTGCGCAAAATTCAGCGCCACTGTCGTCACCTCTACTGACATTGGAACCCGGTCGAGACCGGGCGGCGAGCGGGCCGTCACGTCCAGTGACGAACCGACTCGCCAGGTTCGTGCGCCGTCATCAGCTAACGATCTGACTCGGGAGCACCGTCTGCGCGGGCGTGGTGGGCATTAAGTCCAGACGCTGCATTCCGTCATAGCGTCTCGGACACCCGCGGTCTTTAACGGTCTCCAGCGATGCCCGAGACCTCAAAGAAAATCCTCCAAGCGTGCCGGCCCGAGAGCCGGCACCCTGGATCAGAAGGTCAGGGCCGAATGGTCGACCGTCAGGCCCGGTCCCATGGTGCTGGAGACCGTGACCTTCTTCATGTAAATACCCTTGGCGGCCGTCGGCTTGGCCTTCATCAGACTGCCGAGCAGCATCTCAAGGTTCTCGCGCAGCTTTTCAGGCTCGAAGTCGACCTTGCCGAGCGGGCAGTGGATGATGCCCGCCTTGTCGGTGCGATAGCGCACCTGACCGGCCTTGGCATTGCGCACGGCCTCGGCCACATCCGGGGACACGGTGCCGACCTTGGGGTTGGGCATCAGACCCCGCGGGCCGAGCACCTTACCGAGCTGACCGACGATACGCATCGCATCCGGAGAGGCGATGACGACGTCATAGTCGAGCTGACCGGCCTTCATCTCCTCGGCCAGATCCTCGAAACCGACCTTGTCGGCCCCGGCTTCACGCGCGGCATCAGCACCGGCGCCCTGGGCGAAGACGGCGACGCGCACGGTCTTGCCGATGCCGTGCGGCAGCACGGTCGAGCCGCGAACGACCTGATCCGACTTACGCGGATCGACGCCCAGATTCACCGACACATCGACGCTTTCGGCGAACTTGACCTGGGAGAGTTCCTTGAGCAGCGAGAAAGCCTCGTCAGCCGCATAGAGCTTGCCGGCCTCGACACGCTCACGGATTGCACGCACACGCTTGCTGAGACGCGCCATATCAGTTCACCCCCTCGACGTTCAGACCCATGGAGCGCGCGCTACCGGCGATGGTGCGCACGGCGGCATCCATGTCGGCGGCGGTCAGATCGGGCATCTTGACAGTGGCGATCTGTTCGAGCTGCTCGCGCGTGACGGTGCCGACCTTGTTGGTATTCGGCTTGGCGCTGCCGCTCGTGAGACCAACGGCCTTCTTGAGCAGAATCGAAGCCGGCGGGGTCTTGGTGATGAAGGTGAAGCTGCGGTCCGAATAGACGGTGATGACCACCGGAATCGGCAAGCCCTGCTCCAGTTCCTGCGTGCGCGCATTGAACGCCTTGCAGAACTCCATGATGTTGACGCCGTGCTGACCAAGCGCCGGGCCGACCGGCGGACTGGGTGTCGCCACCCCCGCCTTGACCTGAAGCTTGATGTAGGCATTGATCTTCTTTGCCACGATGACTCTCCAATGGGTGCAAGCGCCGGAGGATCGATCCGGCTCCCCGTGTGTGTTGCCCGAAACGGGCGGTCTGGAGACCGAGTCCGGGAGGGCTCGGCCAAGAAATTCAGTTCACGCGGATCAGTGGATGGACGCCGTTCAGACCTTCTCGACCTGGGCGAATTCCAGCTCGACTGGCGTCGAGCGACCGAAGATGAGTACCGAGACCTTGACGCGACTCTTGTCGTAGTCGACGTCCTCGACCACGCCGTTGAAGTCGGTGAAGGGGCCGTCGGTGACGCGCACCACCTCGCCCGGCTCGTAGAGCACCTTCGGGCGCGGCTTCTCGCCACCCTCCTGCAAGCGCTGCAGGATGACATCGGCTTGGGAGTCCGGGATAGGCGCCGGACGATCGCCCGTGCCGCCGATGAAGCCCATGACTTTGGGCACGTTCTTGACCAGATGCCAGGTCTCGTCAGTCAACTCCATGTGGACGAGGACATAGCCGGGGAAGAACTTGCGCTCGCTCTTGCGCTGCTGTCCGCCGCGCATCTCGACCACTTCTTCGGTCGGCACCAGGATCTGCCCGAACAGCTCATCGAGCCCGGCACGCTTGACGTGATCTTCCAGCGAACGCTTGACCTGCCCCTCGAAGCCCGAGTAGGCATGAATGACGTACCAACGCTTGGACATGCTCAGCCCCCCTGGCCAGTCAGGAATCGCAGAATCGACATCAACATCATATCGAACAGCCAGAGGACGATGCCGACGAGCAGCACCATGACCACGACGACCAGGGTCGTCTGCAGGGTCTCCTGACGCGAGGGCCAGACGACCTTGCGCACTTCCATGCGCGAATCGGACATGAACTGCCAGAGCGCGCGACCGCGTTCGGTCTGGAAGGCAATGGCCGCCGCGCCGCCGCTGATCACCAGCAGCGCGATCACGCGCAGCAGCGTCGAGACTTCGGAGAAATAATAGAAGGCCAGGATACCGCCGACCAGGAGGAATGCAGCGCCACCCAGCTTGAGAGAATCCAAGCCGGCACCGCGGGTCTCTGCGCGTGAACTCATGAATTCGCCTATTTCCAAACCGCGTCTAGCGCGACAAATTTAGCTTTCTGGCTCGAATACAGCACATCAAAAACCAACGGACTCAGCGGAACGCGGCCTGAAAAATGCCGTCAAAACGCGCCCGACAGGAAGCCTCATTGACTCACGCGAAGCTAGGGGATCTCACCATAAACCGCTCCCAGGAGGGAGCGGTTGCGGTGATTTGAATGGCAGGCCAGGAGGGACTCGAACCCCCAACCTGCGGTTTTGGAGACCGCTGCTCTGCCAATTGAGCTACTGGCCTAAACTCGAAGCGATGTCAGCGGATGCGAAACCTGGGGATGATTTCGCGCCGCCGCGATCGCGGATTACTCGATGATCTTAGCAACAACACCCGCGCCGACGGTGCGACCGCCCTCGCGGACCGCAAAGCGCAGACCTTCTTCCATCGCGATCGGCGCGATCAGCTTGATCGTCATTTTGACGTTGTCGCCCGGCATCACCATCTCGATGCCTTCGGGCAGCTCGCAAGCGCCGGTGACGTCGGTGGTGCGGAAGTAGAACTGCGGACGATAGCCGTTGAAGAAGGGGGTGTGACGACCGCCCTCTTCCTTGCTCAGCACGTACACTTCAGCTTCGAAGTGGGTGTGCGGGGTGATCGAGCCGGGCTTGGCCAGCACCTGACCACGCTCGACGTCTTCACGCTTGGTGCCGCGCAGCAGGGCGCCGATGTTGTCACCGGCCTGACCCTGGTCGAGCAGCTTGCGGAACATTTCGACACCGGTGCAGATGGTCTTGACGGTGTCTTTGATGCCGACGATGGCCACTTCTTCGCCGACCTTGACGATGCCGCGCTCGACACGTCCGGTCACCACGGTGCCGCGTCCGGAGATCGAGAACACGTCTTCGATCGGCATCAGGAAGGCGCCGTCGATGGCCCGCTCCGGCTCGGGAATGTAGCTGTCGAGCGCCTCCATCAGTCGGTCGATCGAGGGACCGCCGATTTCGGAGGTGTCGCCTTCCAGCGCCAGCTTGGCCGAGCCGGTGATGATCGGGGTGTCGTCGCCGGGGAAGTCGTAGCTGGAGAGCAGCTCGCGCACTTCCATCTCGACCAGCTCCAGAAGCTCGGCGTCGTCGACCATGTCGGCCTTGTTCAGGTACACCACGATGTAGGGCACGCCGACCTGACGTGACAGCAGGATGTGCTCACGGGTCTGGGGCATCGGGCCGTCGGCGGCCGAGCACACCAGAATCGCGCCGTCCATCTGCGCCGCGCCGGTGATCATGTTCTTGACATAGTCGGCGTGACCGGGGCAGTCGACATGGGCGTAGTGACGCTTGTCGCTCTCGTACTCCACGTGCGCCGTGGCAATGGTGATGCCGCGCTCGCGCTCTTCCGGGGCGTTGTCGATCTGGTCGTAGGCCCGCGCCTCACCGCCGAACTTCTTGGCCTGATGCGTGGTGATCGCCGCCGTCAGCGTGGTCTTGCCGTGGTCGACGTGGCCAATCGTGCCAACGTTGACGTGAGGCTTGCTACGTTGAAATTTTTCTTTGGACATGAACGGCTCCCCGCATGTGACAAATCGATTGAACGCACCTCACGGCACGCAAGACCTTAAATTCCGAAATTATGGAGCCCATGACCGGAATTGAACCGGTGACCTCACCCTTACCAAGGGTGTGCTCTACCAACTGAGCTACATGGGCAAAAACTCAAACGACCTTCATGCAAGACCTGGAGCGGGTGATGGGAATCGAACCCACACCATCAGCTTGGAAGGCTGAGGTTCTACCATTGAACTACACCCGCGAAAGCGTCGAGCCGCGCCAGACATCCGCGAGAACGTCAATCGCAACGAACATATTTGGTGGAGGGGGGAGGATTCGAACCTCCGAAGGCTGAGCCGTCAGATTTACAGTCTGATCCCTTTGACCGCTCGGGAACCCCTCCAAATGAGCGGCGCATTTTAGGGGTGAACTCAGACCCCGTCAACAGGTATTTTACGTTCGACCGCCAGCGGCCACTCTGCCCAGACTGCGACAGCCTGGCCAACACGCCTGGGCGTCGCCCGATTCGCTGCAATGCGTTCGTCATGCAGCCACATGATCCAAGCTGCTAACATGAACGGCTTCGATCCCAATCCTTGACGATTATCCGAGAATTACAGCGATGGATGTGACGATCTTTGGTACTGGATATGTAGGGCTGGTGACGGGCGTCTGCCTGGCCGAGGTGGGCAACAACGTGCTCTGCATCGACATCGATCCGAACAAGATCGATCTGCTCAACAGCGGCGGCGTGCCGATCTACGAGCCTGGACTCGACGAGATGATCCAGTCCAACCGCGAGGCCGGCCGGCTGCGCTTCTCGACCGACGCCAAGGCCGGCGTCGAGCACGGCTTGTTCCAGTTCATCGCTGTCGGCACCCCGCCCGACGATGACGGCTCGGCCGATCTCCAGTATGTCCTGGCAGTCGCGCGCACCATCGCCGAGCACATGACCGAATACCGTATCCTGGTCGACAAGTCGACCGTGCCCGTAGGTACCGCCGACCGGGTCGCCGATACGGTGCGCGAGGTGCAGGCGAGTCGAGGCCAGACAGTCGAGTTCGATGTCGTCTCCAACCCCGAATTCCTCAAGGAGGGCGCGGCGATCGAGGACTTCATGCGGCCGGACCGCATCATCGTCGGCACCGACAATCCGCGCACCGGCGAACTGCTGCGCGCGCTCTATGCGCCCTTCAACCGCAGTCACGACCGACTGATGCTGATGGACGTGCGCTCAGCCGAGCTGACGAAGTACGCCGCCAACGCTATGCTGGCGACCAAGATCAGCTTCATGAACGAGCTGTCGAACATCGCCGAGGCCGTCGGCGCCGACATCGAGAAGGTGCGCGTCGGCATCGGCTCGGACCCGCGCATCGGCTATCAGTTCATCTATCCGGGCTGCGGCTATGGCGGCTCCTGTTTCCCCAAGGACGTGCGCGCCCTGGAGCGCACCGCGCGCGGGCTGGGCTACGCGGCCGAACTGCTGCAAGCGGTCGAGGCGGTGAATTTCCGCCAGAAAGAGGTGCTTTTCAGCAAGATCCGCGACTATTTCGGCAACGAGCTGGCCGGCAAGACCATCGCCATCTGGGGACTGTCTTTCAAACCCAATACCGACGACATGCGCGAGGCCTCCAGCCGGGTGCTGATGGAGGCGCTATGGGAGGCCGGCGCCCAGGTCCGAGCCTATGATCCGGTGGCCATGGAGGAAACTCGGCGGATCTATGGCGAACGCGCCGACCTGACCCTGGCCGGTGACGCGCTCGCGGCCGTGGATGGTGCCGATGCATTGGCAGTGGTGACCGAGTGGTCGCAATTCCGCAGCCCGAACTTCGAAGCGATCCGCTCCCGATTGCGCACCCCGGTCATCTTCGATGGACGCAACATCCTCGACGGATCGCTCGCCCGCGCCACCGGCCTGACCTACATCTCCATCGGTCGCGCGCCGCTCACGCCCGCCTGAGGCCGGCGCCCCCTCGCGGTTGAGCGACAGCGCGCCCGACCTACCCGCCCCACTCGGACCGGCTCGATTGACATTCGTCAATCGAGCCCTGATCGCGCCATCGGCGCTTGTGATAAATTCACGCCGTCGCGTATCACGACTGAACCGACGACCCGAACGATAATACTCAACCGAGGGGGACATACCCATGCGTTTCCATCGCTCCACATTGACCGCGAGCCTGATCCTGGCCATGACCATGCCGCCCGGCGCTCAGGCCACCAATGGCTACATGTCACACGGCTTCGGCACCAAGAGCAAAGGCATGGCCGGCGCGGGTTCGGCCCTGCCGCAGGATGCCATGATCTCGGCCTCGAACGTGGCCGGCGTCGTATGGCTGAGCGAGCAACGCCTGGACATCGGAGCCTCGCTGTTCTCGCCCCACCGCAACTATACGCAGCACGCCTCAGAGTCCGGCATTCCCGGCAATCCGCCGATTCCGATCGGCAGTGATGCGGATTTCACAGGCACGGTCGACAGCGACAAGGAACTCTTCCTCATCCCGCACTTCGCCTACAGCCGCCCGCTCGACGACGTCAGCGCCATCGGCGTCTCGCTCTACGGCAATGGCGGCATGAACACCACCTACCGCTCCGAAGACACGACCATGCGGCTGGGCACTTACGGCGGCGCCATGGCCCAGCCCTCGGATTCCAACACCGGCGTGGATCTCAGCCAACTGGCGCTGAATCTCAACTATTCGCGCAAATTGACCGATGATTTCTCGGTCGGCGCCGGACTGATCCTGGCCTACCAATCCTTCAAGGCCAAGGGATTGTCGTCGCTCGGCTCCCTCGCCGCCGATGGCAACCCGGACAATCTATCGAGTCGCGGGCGCGAGGGCGTCTTCGGCTGGGGACTGCAAGTCGGTGCGCTGTGGCAGCTCAACGAACGACTCTCGCTCGGCGCCGCTTATCAGACCCAGGTCGACTTCGAGCGCTTCGACAAATACTCAGACCTCTTCGCCGAGGATGGCGATCTGGATGCACCCGCACTCGTCAACATCGGCCTGGCCTTCAAGGCGCGACCCGACCTCACGCTCGCCTTCGACGTTCAGCACATCTGGTATGGCGACGTCGATGCACTCAGCAACGACATGACAAAGAACATCATGCTGTGCATGCAAGGCTATACGGCTCACTGCCTGGGCGGCAGTCAGGGCGTCGGCTTCGGCTGGCGCGACATGACCGTCTACAAGTTTGGCGCACAATGGGCGATGCGCCCGGATCTGACACTGCGCGCCGGTTACAGCTACGGCAAGCAGCCCGTGCCGGCCGACGGCGTGCTCTTCAACGTCATCGCACCGGCCGTCATCGAGCACCACTTCACGCTCGGTCTGACCAAGGAGCTGAGCAAGCGCACCGAACTCAGCTTGGCGGCCATGTACGCCCCCAAGAGTGACCTCGATTGCGGCTGCCTGCTGCCGCTCTCCGGCGGCCCTGAATCCATCAACATCGCCATGGACCAATGGGAGCTGGAGCTGAGCTTCGGGCTACGCTTCTAAACGCGATCCGCCCTGCCATCAGGCTCGCGCGCTCACCGCGCCGAGCCTGATGGCCCAGTCGCTTACGGACGAGTCTTGCCAAACGCGACTAACGCTGGCTATGCAGACGATTCATCGCCAGCTGGAATTGACCCTCGACGAGTTCGGCCAACCGGCGGTCAGCATCGTCGAGCGACTCACGGATACGCGACTCGTCGTCGCGGGAGGGACGGCCCAGGACATAGCCTGTCACCAGGGTGCGATCGCCTGGATGGGCGATACCGATACGCAGACGCCAGAACTCGCGCGAACCCAGCGCCGAAATGCTGTCACGCAGACCATTGTGTCCGGCGTGCCCCCCGCCCTGCTTGATGCGCGCCACGCCGACCGGCAGGTCGAGCTCGTCGTGCGCGATCAGGATACGCTCAGGAGGGATGTCGAAATAGCGGGCCACGGCCACGACCGATTGGCCGCTGCGGTTCATGTAGGTGGAGGGCTTGAGCAGACGGACGTCCTGACCTGCGATCCGGACCCGCGCCAGTTCACCGAGGAATTTCGGCTCGGCGCGAAAGGATTCGCCCTGGGCGCGCGCGATGGCCTCCACCCACCAGAAGCCGACGTTGTGGCGTGTCGCCTCGTACTGGGCGCCTGGGTTGCCCAGCCCCACGATCAGTTGGATACCGGCGTCTGACATCGTCGCTCGCGTCGATCTCGCATATTCGCGCAGACCCCGAACCGAAGCCGGGGGCGGCGCGAATACTCAAACCAAGAGATGAGGCCGCCCGATCAGGCCGCCGTCTCCTCGCCCTCGGCCTCTTCGCCGCCGCGCGCGCTGTGGATCACGACCACCGGCTCGTCCGGGTCCGGTGCGTGCGCCAGGGCCACACCCTCGGGCAGCGCGAGCTCGGACAGATGCACGATCGAGCCGATCTCCATCTCGGCCATGTCGACGCCGATGAACTCAGGCAGATCCTGGGGCAGACAGACGATCTCGACTTCGGTGATGGTGTGCGAAACCACGCCGCCCAGCTTGACGCCCTTGCAGGTGTCTTCGTTCAGGAAGTGCAGCGGCACCACCATCTTGAGCTTTTCGTCCTGCGAGACGCGCATGAAGTCGACGTGCAGGATGAAAGGCTTGGCCGGATGGCGCTGCATGTCCTTGAGCACGACCTTGGTCACGTCATCGCCGACCTTGAGGTCGAGCACGTGCGAATAGAAGGCCTCGTGCTCCAGGTGCTTGAGTAGCTCGTTGTGCGACACCGACACCATCTCGGGATCCTGGTGCGCGCCATAGACGATGGCCGGAACCAGCCCTGTCCGGCGCAGGCGGCGGCTCGCACCCGTCCCAGTGCCGGTACGCGGCTGTGCATTGACTTCGAAACTCACGCTCATTGGTGTTCTCCACTCGATTGGATCGTGATAAACGAACGCGCCGGAATCCCGCGACCAGGATCCCGGCGCTCTTGGAGTGCGAGCCTGGACGGCCCGCGAATGCTGTGACGCCTCAGTCCACGAACAGCGAACTGACCGACTCTTCGTTCGAGATGCGGCGCATGGTCTCGGCCAGCAGCTCGCCGATGCTCAACTGACGGATCTTGCCGCAGGCGCGGGCCTGTTCGGTCAGCGGAATGGTGTTCGTGACCACCAGCTCGTCGAGCACCGAACCCGAGATGTTGTCGACCGCCGGCCCCGAGAGCACCGGATGCGTGCAGTAGGCGACCACCTTGCTCGCGCCGTGCTCCTTGAGCGCCTCGGCGGCGCGACAGAGGGTGCCGGCGGTGTCGACCAGGTCGTCGACCAGCACGCAGGCGCGCCCGTCGACATCGCCGATGATGTTCATCACCTGGGCTTCATTCGCGCGCGGGCGGCGCTTGTCGATGATCGCCAGATCCGCATCGTCGAGCCGCTTGGCCAGCGCGCGCGCGCGCACCACGCCACCGACGTCGGGCGAGACCACCATGAGGTCGTCGTGCTTCTGGCGCCAGATGTCGCCGAGCAGGATGGGCGAGGCATAGACGTTGTCGACCGGGATGTCGAAGAAGCCCTGGATCTGGTCGGCATGCAGATCGACCGTCAGGACGCGATCGGCGCCCGACTTGCTGATCATCTTGGCCACCAGACGCGCGGTGATGGGCACGCGCGCCGAGCGCGGGCGCCGATCCTGGCGCGCATAACCGAAATAGGGCACGACCGCCGTGATGCGCTTGGCCGAAGCCCAGCGCAGGGCGTCGATCATCACCAGCAGCTCCATCAGGTTGTCGTTGGTCGGCGCACAGGTCGGCTGGACCACGAAGACGTCGCGGCCGCGGACGTTCTCCTGGATCTCGGCCATGACCTCGCCGTCACTGAACTGACCGACGACGGCCTTGCCGAGCGGAAGGCTGAGATGAGAGACGATTTCGGCTGACAGCCCCGGGTTGGCGTTCCCGGAGAAGACCATGAGTTGGCTTGCAGGCACGGGTGGATTCCTGTCTGCGCGAAGGCGAGAAAAAACTGGAAAATGGCTGGGGTGCCAGGATTCGAACCTGGGAATGCCGGGATCAAAACCCGGTGCCTTACCGCTTGGCGACACCCCAAATCTGGATAACGGACGTGAACGGCGCGAATGACACCTGAAGCGACTCGCGGACTCGGCGCCTGTCTCGGCTCAGCCTTGATTCAGACGATCGAGCACGGGCGAGCGATTGAGCCCCCGGGCTACGAAGCCCCGCATTCGCGCAGGCGCTCGACTGAGAGCTTTCAGAGCGCACGCTTCGTCGTCGAAGACGGCAAAGACGCAGGCTCCCGTACCTGTCAGTCGACCACCCCCCCAAGCGGAGAGCCAATCGAGCGCCGATTCGACTTCGGGATAGTCGCGCCGGACGACCGGCAGGCAGTCGTTCGTGACATCCCCGCTCAGAAAGTCAGCTAGTGTGATGGGTTGGGAGTCGCGTGTCAATTCCGGATGACAAAAAACATCGCGCGTCGATACCGAACAGGGCGGCGCCAGCACCAGATACCAGGGTTCGGGCAGCTCGACCGGCTCCAGCCGCTCGCCGACGCCTTCACCCCAGGCCGCGCGCCCGCGCACGAAGACGGGCACATCGGCCCCGAGCGGCAGCGCAAGGGCCGACAGCGCCTCTTCGTCGAGTCCCGTACCCCAGAGCCGGTTCAGAGCGACCAGGGTGGTGGCGGCATCCGAACTGCCGCCGCCCAGCCCGCCGCCCATGGGCAGATTTTTCTCGCAGCGGATGTCGACCCCGAGCCGACAGCCGGTGGCGCGCTGGAGCGCGCGTGCCGCCCGCACGGTCAGATCGTCGTCCTCGGCCACGCCCGCGAGCGCATCGAGTCGACGCACGGCGCCGTCCTCGCGCACGTCGAACCATAGCCGGTCGCCGTGCTCGATGAACTGGAAGACGGTCTGGAGCTCGTGATAGCCGTCGGGACGGCGCCCGACGACTCGCAACATCAGGTTGAGCTTGGCCGGCGCTGGCCAGGCCAGCGCGGGATCGCGGTCGGTCATGTCAGTCGTGTCACTCATTCGGGTTCAGTTCAGGATTCAGTCCGAGGCCGCGCCCTGGCCGGCGGACTCGCTTCGGGAGAGCCGATGCCGACCGACAACCTCTTGCAGATAGGCATGATCCGGATGGGTTTCGACAGCCTTGTCCCAGACCGCCCAGGCTTCGGTGCGCCGACCCAGCGCCCAGAGCACCTCGCCCAGATGGGCGGCGATCTCGCCATCCTGAAGCAAATCATTGGCCTGTTGGAGATAGTCCAGCGCCCGCTCCAGATCGCCGAGACGATAATGGACCCAGCCGAGGCTGTCGAGGATCGCCGGCTCCTCGGGCTTGAGCGCATGGGCGCGCTCGATGAATTCGAGCGCTTCGGCGAAACGGTCGGTCTGGTCGGCAAGCGTGTACCCGAGGGCGTTCAGGGCATCGGCATGATCCGGATCGGCCTCGATGATCTGGCGCAGATCGCGCTCGCCGAGTTCGATCTGCCCGTGCTTCATGGCATGCAGGCCGCGCGCATAGAGCAATGTGTCGTCATCCGGAAAGGCCGCAAGCGCCTCGTCATAGACGGCCCGCGCCTCGTCGGGGCGTTCCACCTCGTCGAGGATCTCGGCCTCGACCATGAACAGCGCCAGCGCATTATCCGGCGACTGGTCGCGCATCCGTTGCAGGATCTCGCGCGCCTGGGCCACCTCCCCGCGCTTGGCGCGCAGAAAGGCCAGACGCACCCGCGCATCGTCGGCATTCGCTCCGCTGACCTTGGCATACCAGTCGAGCGCGGTCGCGACGTCCTCGGCACGCTCGGCGGTCTGACCCAGATAGAAGGCGGCCTCGTCCTGGCGCTGCCCGGTCTCGTAGAGTCGCCCGAAGTGCAGCCGGGCGCCGGCCAGATCCTCCAGCTGGAGCGAGAGGATGCCCACGGCGAAGAGGACGTCGGGATCCTTGGGATATTCGCGCAGCATCCGCTCGAAGACTTCGCGCGCGGTCGAGAACTCGCGCTCGTCGACCAGCAACTGGCCATAGAGCATCTTGAGCGCCCGGTCGCCGGGATTGGTTTCGACGAACGACTCCAGCAAGGCGCGCGCCTCGGGACGCTTGTCGTCCGAGAGCAGCAGACGCACCAGGAACAACCGCGGATCACTCCAGTCCGGACGCAACGTCATGGCGCGCCGCGCCGCGCGCTCGGCGACCTCGGGCTGCGAGAGTCCGGCCGCAAGCATGGCCAGTGCCTGATGGGCGTCCGCGCTCTCGGGGAAGCGCTCGACCAGCGACTCCATCATCGCGAGGCGCTCTTCGGGAGTCGGCAGCCGCGCCAGGATCGCTGCCGCCTTGGCGAAGGCCGTCTCACCGCCCTCCCCCGACAGCTCGACCAGACGCTGGAGATGAATCAGAGCGCCCTCGCGATCCTCGGCCTTGAGCCGCAGGAAGGCCGCGACCTGGTGGGCGTCCGGCGCATTGGGGGCGAGCGTGAGCCACAGCACCATGGCCTCGCCGGCGGCCGCCTCGTCCTCAGCGCTGATGGCCGCGCGCACCGCCAGCTCGGCCAGCTCGGGCGCACGGGTCAGCTCGGCGGCCTTGAGATAATGGGTGAAGGCCAGACGCATGTCGCCCCGGCGTCCCGCAACCTCGGCGACCAGCACATGATAGACCTGATCCGGCGTCAGCCCGGCGATGGGTCTGGGCGCGGTCGGCTTGCTCACGACCGGCGGATTGTCGGCGGCGGGCGCGGGCGTCTCGGTGAGGGCCGGGACGGCGCCCACCTGAAACCACAGGGCCAGACCAAGAACGACTGGAGCGGACGGAAAGCGCTGAGCGGGCATGTTGAAGCGTCCCAAGGATGAAAGCGGGTGTGGAGCGCGAACCCGGCGTCGCGCGGACGTCGAGTATAGCCAAGTGACCGGCACGGACTGAAGCACCCCGCGCGGGCATCATTTCGACAAAAAAATTGGTAACATTGCGCCGCGTCTCATCTATCCCAACTCAGAGCGACACGAATTCAATATGAAGCTGCTTGTCCTCGGACTCAACCACAAGACTGCTCCGGTCGACATCCGTGAGCGACTGGCCTTTGGTCCGGACATCATCGCCGGTGCGTTGCGTGACTTGACCGGGTGCGATGGCGTCCTTGAGGGGGTCATCCTCTCGACCTGCAACCGCACCGAACTCTACTGCGCCGTCCAGGACGGCGCCGAAGAAACGCTGCGGCGCTGGCTGAGCGGATTCCACGGCATCGAGCACGAACGGGTCGATCCCTTCCTCTACGCCCATGCCGACCGCGATGCCGTCGTCCATCTGCTGCGCGTCTCCAGCGGACTGGATTCGCTGGTGCTCGGCGAGCCGCAGATCCTCGGCCAGGTCAAGACCGCCTACCAGACCGCCAGCGACTGTTCGGCCACCGGCAAGCTGCTGGGACGGCTGTTTCAGCATACCTTCTCGGTGGCCAAGACGGTGCGCACCGAGACGGCGATCGGCTCCAACCCGGTGTCGGTGGCCTTCGCCGCCGTCAACCTGGCACGCCAGATCTTCTCGGATCTCTCCAAGCAGACCGCGCTCCTGATCGGTGCCGGAGAGACCATCGAACTGGCCGCGCGCCACCTGCATCACAACGGCGTCGGGCGCATCATCGTCGCCAACCGCACCGTCGAACGCGCCCATGATCTGGCGACCCAGTTCGAAGGCTTCGCCATCTCGCTGACCGAGATCGCCAATCATCTGCCCGAGGCCGACATCGTCATCGCCTCCACCGCCAGCCCGCTGCCGGTGCTCGGCAAGGGCACCGTCGAACGCGCGCTCAAGAAGCGCAAGCATCGTCCCATCTTCATGGTCGACATCGCCGTGCCGCGCGACATCGAACCAGAGGTCGGGGAGCTGGCCGACGTCTATCTCTATACCGTCGACGATCTGCAAGGCGTCATCGACGAGAGCCTGCGTTCGCGTCAGGCCGCCGCCGTACAGGCCGAGGAGATCATCGATTTCCACTCGGGCGAGTTCATGGCCTGGCTGCGTTCGCTCGATGCCGCCGGTCTGATCCAGGACTACCGCCAGCGCTCCGAGGAACTGCGCGACGAGGTGCTCGCCCGCGCGCGCCGCCAGCTCGACGCCGGCAAGCCACCGGCCGAGGTGCTCAACTTCCTCGCCCATACGCTCACCAACAAACTGCTGCACGCGCCCAGTTCGCGCCTGCGTCAGGCCGCGCGTGATGGGGATGCGGTCATCCTGGACGCGGCCAACGAGCTGTTCCAGCTGGCTCCCGAGCGATCGCAGTCCAACGTATGACCCCATCGATTCGCGCCAAGCTGGAGCGCATCGCCGAGCGCTTCGGCGAGGTCATGGCGCTCCTGGCCGAGCCCGAGACCCAGTCCGACCAGGGGCGTTTTCGCGACCTCAGTCGCGAGTATGCCCAGCTCCAGCCGCTGATGGAGTGCTACGAACGCTATCGGGATGCCGAGCGCGATCTGGCCGCCGCCGAGGAGCTGCTGACCGATCCCGAGATGGCCGCACTCGCCCGCGACGAGATTGAGGCCGCGCGCGAACGTCTGGACGTACTCGAACCCGAGTTGCAGACGCTCCTCATCCCGCCCGACCCCAACGATCAATGCAACGCCTTCCTCGAAATCCGCGCCGGGACCGGCGGGGCCGAGGCGGCGCTGTTCGCCGGTGATCTGATGCGCATGTACATGCGTTACGCAGAACTGCTCGGCTGGCGCACCGAGCAGGTCTCGGCCAGCGAGGGCGAGCTGGGCGGCTACAAGGAGGTCGTGATCCGGGTCAGCGGCAGCGGCGTCTATTCGCGGCTGAAGTTCGAGCCGGGCGCGCATCGCGTCCAGCGCGTGCCCGAGACCGAATCCCAGGGCCGTATCCATACCTCGGCCTGTACCGTCGCCGTACTGCCCGAAGCCGAATCGATCGACGCCATCGAGATCAACTCCAACGATCTGCGAATCGACACCTATCGCTCATCCGGCGCCGGCGGTCAGCACGTCAACAAGACCGATTCGGCGATCCGCATCACGCATCTGCCCAGTGGCATCGTCGTCGAGTGCCAGGAAGAGCGCTCGCAGCACAAGAACCGAGCCAAGGCGATGTCGCTGCTGCACGCCAAGCTGCTTGCCGGTGCGCGCGAGACTCAGGCCAGCGAGCAGTCCGAGTCGCGCAAGCTCCAGGTCGGCAGCGGGGATCGTTCCGAGCGCATCCGCACCTACAACTTCCCGCAGAACCGGCTGACCGATCATCGCATCAACCTCACGCTCTACAAGCTCGACGAGGTCATGACCGGACAGCTCGATCAGGTCATCGAACCGCTGCTGGCCGAGTACCGCGCCGAGCAGTTGGCGGCGATGATGGATGCCTGAGACAGCGTCAATCGGTGCGCGGCACCATCGCACTGACGCCCTCCTCGCCCGCGCAACAGCCGCGCTGGCAGATCTGCCGGACGCAACGCCCAGGCTGGAGGCCGAGCTACTGCTCGCCGAGGCGACCGGCTGGACACGCACCTCGCTGCTCGCCTGGCCTGAGCGTGCACCGCCGGACGAAGCCGTCGCGACCTTCGAGGCGCTGCTCGCGCGCCGGCTGACCGGCGAACCGATCGCTTATATCCGTGGGCGGCAGGAGTTTTGGACGCTCGAACTCCGGGTCACACCGGATACCCTGATCCCCCGACCCGAGACCGAGCAGCTGGTCGAACTGGCGCTCGATCGGCTCGATGCCCAGCGTCCATTGCGGATCGCCGATCTCGGTACGGGCAGCGGGGCCATCGCGGCAGCGCTGGCGAGCGAACGGCCCGATTGGTCGCTGGTCGCCACCGACCGCTCGGCGGCGGCGCTGGCGGTCGCCCGCGACAATTTCCGCACCCTGGGTCTGGAGCGGATCGGCTGCCTGCGGATGGACTGGCTCGCGGCCCTGGCATCCGGCAGTCTGGACGCCATCCTCAGCAACCCACCCTATGTCGCCGGACAGGACCCGCATCTCGACCGGGGCGATCCGCGCTTCGAACCGCGCTCGGCGCTCACGCCCGGCGGCGATGGGCTGGATGCCATTCGCACCATCGCCGCCGAGACCGGACGCTGCCTGCGTCCAGGCGGGCTGCTCGCCGTCGAGCATGGATTCGATCAGGGGGACGCGGTACGCCGTATCTTCGCGTCCGCCGGGCTGCATCGGGTCGAGACGTGCCGGGATCTGGCCGGACTGGATCGCGTCACGCTCGGCCATCTGCCAGATCGCGGCTGATGCCATGTCGATGCGTTCCCCAAACGTCACCTCAGGATCGCGACCCGGTACGCGCTGACTCAGCCATGAGCGAGGTCGCGGTCTCGCGAATCCACTGCTCGACCCGCACCGTGAGTTCCTCGACTCCACCTGCACAGTCCATCGGCTCGCCGATCACCAGCCGTATGCGCCCCGGCTTGCGCAGCAACGAACGCGCCGGCCAGCAATCGCCGGCATTGTGGGCCATGGGCAGCACGCGCCGTCCGGCCTGACAGGCCAAACGCGCGCCACCGGCATTGAAACGTCCGACCTGCCCCGGTGGCTGGCGTGTCCCTTCCGGATAGATGACCACGCTCACCCCCTGGTCGAGCCGCTGCTTGCCCACGCGCAACAGCGTTTTGAGCGCATTGACCGGCTTGCCGCGATCGATGGCGATGGGTTCGAGCAGCGCCAGCGCCCAGCCGAAGAACGGCACCCACAGCAGTTCGCGCTTGAGCACCGTGGCCTGCGGCGAGATCAGCAGTTGCAGATAGAAGGTCTCCCACTCGCTCTGATGATTGGCCATGATGACCACGGGCTCATCGCGCGGCAGGTTCTCGCGCCCCTCGACTTCGATCTCGACGCCATTGAGGCGGCGCAGCAGCCACATGGTCGCGCGCGTCCAGTGATTGACGAAGCGATGGCGCTGTTCGCGCGTCTGGAACGGCGCCAGCGCCAGACTCACCAGACTGTGCACGATACCCATCAGATTGTAGAGGATGAAAAACAGCAGACTGCGCAGCCAGAGGGCCGGCGTAATATTGGTTTCTTTCATCATTCACCCAAAGGATATAGATCTTCCAAGCTTTTAAAGCGCTTGATTATTTCGGGTTCCGTATTAGCATAAGGATACTATGGACATTGACGACGACGAGCGCATCAAGCATCGCGAAATCGTGTTTCATCGGATTCACCCGAATCCGCATCAAGCGCGAACGGCGGCGCTTTTCCTGGCCGAGGTGGACGGCATCCTCCATGCCGAGCCGGCCTCACCCTTTCTGCTGCATATCCGCTACGACGTCCTCAAGACCACCTTGGTCGAGATCGAGGACGCCCTGAGCGAGCTGGGCCTGCATCTCGACACCAGTCTCTTCAATCGTCTGCGCCGCGCCCTGCATCACTACACCGAAGAGACACTGCGCGCCAACAGCGGTCTCGAACTCGACGAACTCAACTCCACCCAGAAGCTTTTCGCCAAGCGCTATGCGCTGATCGAGCACGGCTGCCGCGACGAGCGCCCCGAGCACTGGCGGCGTTATCTGTAGCCGTCGACCCGCTCACTCCTCCCTTTCAAGCCAGTCTCCGCCGCTCGCCGTCCCCGGACGCGAGGCGCGTTTCATTCGCCCCTCGAAATCGCGAAAATCGGCAGTATTTCACAGCTCGACGACTTCCGAAGGCTTAGACTCGAACGTACTGAATTGACGCCCCACATGGATTCAGAGGTCGGGACGATGAATAGGCTAGACGCTGCACATGCTGGATCGGGAGACGCATCATGCTGTTCGGCCTCTGTGGGCGAGCCGGACAACTCGCGGGGGGGGCGACCCGAATACGCTTGCGGAGTACATGAGCGCGATCTGGAGATTCGAGCCTACTATCGCGGCCGGCATCAACGGATCTCACTCATGGATGTCGTCTATCTGCGCGCGGATCAGAAATACGTGAGCGTCTGCCATCCGGACGGCCTCCTGCTCATCGACGGCTCATTGCGGACCTTCGAGCGTGACTTCCCGGATCTGCTGCTGCGCATCCACCGCAACACCCTGGTCGCGCGTTCGCGTCTGCTTGGACTCGAACGGCGACCCGATGGCTCGACGTGCGCTGTCATGCTCGACTGCAGCGACACACCCGTCGTCAGCCGGCGTCACCTCGCCGAGGTTCGCCGCTGGCTGCGCGCGACACAGTGATCGAACGACGCCGAGCGAGCCTGCAACGTCCGATGTCAGGTGCGCGGCTGATCCGCTCGCGCGCGCCAGGCGCGGAGTCCGGTCGATCCCGCCCAGTAGAGTGCCGTCAGCAACCCGATCCAGAGCGCGGCGAGCCACCCGATGGTGCCGTCATAGTCGCCGACCAGGAACGACAGCGGCGAGTCGTCGTTGCCATCGGTCAGCCGGCGGTTGACCTGGATCACCAGCACCCAGCCGGCGTGTAATCCGATACACCAGCCGATGTGTCCGGTCCGTTCGCGCACCAGAGCCAGCAACAGACCGACCGCGAACAGCGCCGCCAGTGAGTCCAGATGTTGCCACTGGAAAAGATCGATGAAGACATGGGCGAACATCCAGAGCGCCCCGGTCGTGTCGAATACCATCGACTCGGGCAAGGCACCGGGCTTCATGAAATGCAGCACGGCATAGAGCGCGGCGCTCCAGACCATGGCCGAACGCACACCGTCGCGCCGACGGATCGCCGAATAGAGCGCGCCGCGAAAGAAGGTCTCCTCCAGCAGCCCGATCAGTAGCCCGCCGATCAGCGCCTGCACGACGCGCGCGGCGATCCGCATCCAGGATTCCGGATTCGGGTCCGGGAGGCGGATCTCCAATTCGAGCAGGGCGATCGCCAGTGCCAGCAGGATCAGCACACCCAACCCCCAGCCATCGACGATCGAGCGTCTGACGACCGGCCAGCCGGGACCGAATCCAAGCGCCTCGCGGTTGGTCAACCCCTGCCAGCGCAACAGGGGCCAGAGCCCGAGCAGGATCAGCACCTGCGCCAAACGGCCCATGACTCTGTGCGGTTCGATCTCGATCCAGCCGGTGGTCATCAGCGGCGGCGTGAGCAAGGTCGCCAGAATCAGGCAGGTGAGCAAATAGAGGAAGAACAAGGCTGTGGAACGCATGGATTCGCTCTAAAACGCGTTGAACACTGACTCAAGGTTCTGAGCCGACAGGCGGCGGCCCGAACAGTCCCTCGAAATCTCCGCTGTCGAGCAGACTGGAACCACCGCTCTCGGGCAGTACGATCTCGCCTGGATCGCTCAGCGTCGTGGCGCCGTCCAGACCCCAGTTCACCAGCTCGGGGAAGGCGATGATGAGGAACACCATGAACAACTGGATGCCCAGGAAGGGCACCGCACCCCAATAGAGATCGGTCGTGCGCACACTCGGTGGGGCGACCGAGCGCAGATAGAAGAGCGCGAAGCCGAACGGCGGATGCATGAAACTGGTCTGCATGTTGACCCCGATCAGCACCCCGAACCACACCAGATCGATCCCGAGCTTTGCGGCCACGGGCGCCAGCAGCGGCAGGATGATGAAGGAGATCTCAAAGAAGTCGAGAAAGAAGGCCAGCAGGAACACCAGCAGGTTGACGAAGATCAGAAAACCGAGCACGCCGCCCGGCAGGGATGTCAGCAGATGCTCGACCCAGAGATCCCCGTCGACGGCGCGGAAGGTGAGACTGAAGACGCTCGCGCCGATCAGGATGAAGATGACGAAGCTGGTGATGCGCGCGGTCGAGGCCATGGACTCGGTGAGCATGTCTCGCTTGAGCCGTCCCTTGAGACCGGCCAGGATCAGGGCGCCGACCGCACCCATGGCTCCGCCCTCGGTCGGGGTCGCCCAGCCGATGAAGATCGTCCCGAGCACCAGGAAGATCAGTGCCAGCGGCGGGATGAGCGCCAGCACCACGCGCTTGGCCAGGGCACGACCGTGCAGGGTGCGCGCCTCGGGCGGCAAAGCCGGCGCACGCTCGGGCCAGATCTTGGTGTTGGCGAAGACATAGAGCGCATAGAGTCCGGTCAGGATCAGGCCCGGCAGGAGCGCGCCCTTGTACATGTCGCCCACCGAGCGCCCAAGCACATCGGCCATCACGATCAGGACCAGCGAGGGCGGGATGATCTGCGCCAAGGTTCCACTGGCGGCGATGACGCCGGTGGCCAGTCGCGGGTGATAGCCGTAGCGCAGCATGATCGGCAGCGAGATCAGGCCCATGGCAATCACGGTCGCGGCGACGACGCCCGTGGTCGCCGCCAGCAGCGCGCCGACGAAGACCACGGCATAGGCCAGCCCGCCGCGCACCCCGCCGAAGATCTGACCCACGGTGTCGAGCAGCTCCTCGGCCAGCCCGCTGCGTTCCAGGATCAGCCCCATGAAGGTGAAGAAGGGCACCGCGAGCAGGATCTCGTTGCGCATGATGCCGAACACCCGGTCCGGCAGCGCTTGCAGCAGCGCCGGGGTGAGCATCCCGAATTCGATCCCGATCCAGCCGAACAGCATGCCGACGGCGGCGAGCGAGAAGGCGACCGGATAGCCGATCAGCAGAAACAGCACCAGTGCACTGAACATCACCGGCGCCATGTTGGCGGCGAGCCAGGCTGTCATCTCAGTATCCTCCGGTCGTCGGTGCCGGCAGCGGGCGGTGGCCGGTCAGGGCGGCGAGACCCTTGATGATCTCGGACACCCCTTGCAGGGCCAGCAGCGCGAAACCGATCGGAATGGCCAGCTTCATCGGCCACCAGATCAGCCCGCCCGGATTGACCGAGGACTCGTTCTGCTCGAAAGCGATGAGGAAATAGTCCCAGGCGTCGACCACGATCAGCAGCGAGACCGGCAGCAGGAACAGCAGCCCACCCAGAATCTCGACCAGCACCTGACCGCGCGGTGGCAGCCGGTTGTAGAGGACGTCGACACGGACATGCCCACGCTCCTGGAGCGTCAGGGGCGCGTAGAGCAGAAAGATCAGCCCGAACATGAACCACTGCCCCTCGATCATGGCGTTCGAGCCCCAGTCGAGCAGGTAGCGCAGGGTGGCTGTCAGGGCGCTGAGCAGCACGCTCAGCAGTACCAGCCACAGGGTGAGCTGACCGACACGGCGATTGAGCCGGTCGATGAACCCTGAGAAACCAAGTAGGAACTCCATGATTCGGTACGACTCCGGTGTTGGGGACGATCAGACACAGACACGGTTGCGCCCTTCGGACTTGGCCCGATAGAGCGCCTCATCGGCGCGCGCCAGCAGCAGGCCCGAACCATCGCTCGGTGGCTGGGTGGCCGCCACGCCGATGCTGAGCGTCACATGGTCGGCGGCGGCCGAATAGGCATGCGGGATGTGCAGGGCACTGACGCCGACGCGGCAGGATTCGGCCAGGGCCAGAGCGCCGGCCGCGTCGGTGTCGGGCAGCAGCAGCACGAACTCCTCGCCGCCGTAGCGCGCCACCAGATCGGCCGGACGTTGCAGCCGTGCGCGCAGGGCATCGGCGACCCGTCGCAGACACTCGTCGCCACGGCCATGCCCATAGTGATCGTTGTAGGATTTGAAATAGTCGACGTCGAGCATGGCCAAAGCCAGTGGCGCTCCCTCGCGGGCGGCACGCGCCCACTCCTGCTTCAGCGCCTCGTCGAAACGGCGACGATTGGGGATGTGGGTCAGGCCATCGAGCGAGGCGAGACTGTCGAGCAGGTCGGTCTTGCGCTTGAGATTGACATGGGTGCGCACGCGCGCGCGCACGATCGGCAGATGGAAGGGCTTGGTGATGTAGTCGACCGCGCCCAGCTCCAGACCGCGCGCCTCCTCCTCGGCCTCGTCCTTGGCGGTGACGAAGATGATCGGGATGGTACTGGTGCGCGGATCGTCCTTCAGGCGCCGGCAGACCTCGTAGCCGTCCATCTCGGGCATCATGACGTCGAGCAGGATCAGATCCGGCGGCGGATCGCCGGCGGCGACCTCGAGCGCCTTGAGACCGCTGGTGGCGACCCGAACGCGATAGTCGGACTTGAGCGTATCGGCCAGGACACGGATGTTGGCCGGCAGGTCGTCGACGATCAGGATCGATGGCAACAGGTCTTCGGGGTCGGGACTGGACAT
Organism: Allochromatium vinosum DSM 180; assembly: GCF_000025485.1. Taxonomy (NCBI): domain Bacteria; kingdom Pseudomonadati; phylum Pseudomonadota; class Gammaproteobacteria; order Chromatiales; family Chromatiaceae; genus Allochromatium; species Allochromatium vinosum. Next base: position 2,716,630 of record NC_013851.1, read on the forward strand.
CAGGATTCCGGCTCGCTCAACAGGCGTGACAGACAGTCGATCTCGACCAGGGCCGTATCATAGTCGAAAGAGTCGATCGCCACCCCGAGCCGAGACAGCGGATCGGCGACATAGGGCGTGTCACGGAGTGACTCACCGAGTCCATCGAGCCATGTCGAATCGACCAGATCATTGCTCTCGATCAGCCGTCGCAGACGTTCGAGTCGCTCCAGGATCGGCTGAAGCGATTCAGGCGACAGTCGGCGCGCCACGCCGGGAGCGCTCGTCTCGGCGTGCGCGGGCACCACCCAGCGCCGCAGAACCTCGATCAGCGACTCGAAGACGATCGGTTTGCTCAGATGATCGTTCATCCCGGCCGCCAGACAGCGTTCGCGATCCTCGGACAGGGCGGCGGCCGTCAAGGCGATGATGGGCAATCGCGGATACCGGGCGCGGATCGCGCGCGCAGCGCTCAGACCATCCATGACCGGCATCTGCACGTCCATCAGTACGCCATCGAAATCCAGACGCCCCACACGCTCGATCGCTTGCCGGCCATCGCCGGCGATCGTCACCAGACAGCCGATCCGCTCCAGCAGATCACGCGCCACCTGCTGATTGGTGGAATTGTCCTCGACCAGTAACAGGCGCGCGCCACGCAAGGGGGCGGCCTCGGCCACGAGATCGCGTGCCGGAGGCGCCGTGGGCAGCGTGTAATCGCCCATGAGATCGACGATGGCATCGAAGAGCGCGGAGGGCGTGACGGGCTTGGCGAGCAGACTTATCCCAGCATTCGCCCCGGATTCGGCGAGCAGCCGCTCGCGCTCAGTGACCGTCACCATCCAGATGGCCGGACAGGGCGGATCACCGAAGGTCGGAGACGGCGGCTCGACAGCGCGTTCGGGAGGCCGGTCGAGCACCACCCAGTCGAAGGATTCGCGCTGTCCTCCAGCCGTCGCCGACAGGATCGCACGCGCTTGGGCCAGAGAACGTGCCTCAGCGATCTCCATCCCCCAGGCTTCCAGGATCGCGCGCGGTGCGCGGCGCGCGAGACAGTCATCGGCAGCGATGAGCACGCGGCGGCGCCCCAGTACGCGGGGCGGTGAACCGATGCGCCTCGGCTGGGATTCGGCGATCTGAAAATCGGCCTTGAATCGAAAGACGCTCCCGATCCCAAGCCGACTCCTGACACGGATGTCGCCCCCCATGAGCTGTGCCAACTGACGCGAGATAGACAGTCCAAGTCCCGTGCCGCCATAGCGGCGCGTAATGGAACAATCGGCCTGGGTGAAGGATTGAAAGAGATGCTCGATACTGGCCTGATCCATGCCGATTCCAGTGTCGCGCACACTGAAGGCCAACTGGATCTGTCCCTGGTCCTCACGCAGCGCACGAATCCGTAACTCGACGAACCCGCGCTCGGTGAACTTCACGGCATTGCCGACCAGATTGTTCAGCACCTGTCCCAGGCGCATGGGGTCGCCGCGCAGAACCTGCGGGGTGCGCGGATCGAGATGATAGTAGAGCGCCAGCCCCTTGGACTCGGCCGCCAGCGAGAAGAGCGCCGTGAGCTGATCGAGTACCGCCTCGATCCTGAAATCGACCGTGTCGAGCTGGATCTGACCGGCCTCGATCTTGGAATAGTCGAGCACGTCATTGAGGATGCGCAGCAGGGCGTCGGAGCCCTGGCGGATCTTGTTCATGTAGTCGCGCTGGCGCGAGTCGAGCCCGGAGTCGAGCAGCAGTTGGCCCAGGCCGATGATGGCGTTGAGCGGGGTTCGGATCTCGTGGCTCATGTTGGCCAGGAACTCGCTTTTGGCTCGATTGGCGACCTCGGCGGTCTCCATGGCCTGACGCATGGCTTCCTCACTGGCCTTGCGCTCGGTCAGATCGAGGACGTGAGCCACCATGCGGGAGAGCCTGCCCCACTCGTCCCGGACGGCCGAGACGCTCAGCATCACCGGAATGGGCTGCCCCTGACGATGCAGATAGCGCTTTTCGAACTGTATCCGGTCGGTGGCGCCCGAGACGAGCTGCTCCAGATAGACCAGATCGGCGGCCAGATCCTCGGGATGCGAGATCGACTGGAAGTCACGAACCAGCAGCTCGGATTCGTCATAGCCGAGGATGCGGCAGAGTGCCTGATTGACTTGCAGCCAGTGTCCATCGGGCGCGATCAGCGCCATCCCGTGCGGGGCGATCTCGAAGGCCGCCCGAAATTTGGCCTCGCTACGTCTCAGGCGTTCCTCGGCCAGACGCGATTCGGTGATGTCGCGGTAGATGGCGTAGAACATGCGCCGTCCATCGACGGGCAGCACCTGCACCAGCACATTCACATGACGAAAGCTTCCGTCCCGGCAGCGATGACGGGTCTCGAAGTCATCGTATCCCTGCGTCAACAACGCCTGGACGTGACGCTGAACATCTTCCGGATCCTCGTTCGCTTCATAGTCGGCGATGCGCAGCCGCGCGAACTCCTCGGCGCTGTAGCCGAGCTGTTCGTGCGCCGCGCGATTGAACTCCAGGGGCAGCATGCTCTCGGGATCGATGATGACGATCCCGAGAGGGGCTAACTCGAAGAGCGTGCGCAGGCGTGCCTCCGAACTGGGTGTGTCACTGTTGCCACCAGAGTAGTCTTTCACGGAGGACTGGCCTGAAAAGTCCCAGGTGTGTGATCTAGGAATCCGTCAGCACGGCCCGACAGGCAAAGGGCATTTCGGGTTCGGCGGCGCGCGTGGTCTTACCCTTGCTCCGTGCCCGACCGCTCAACACCTCGTCACTCAGCCACCAGGCCAGATCCTCGCCGCAGCCATCGCCGGGCGGCACGGGCGACTGGTCCTCGCAGCTCGGGCTGTCGGCGGGACAGGCCAGACGCACGTGGAAGTGGGCGTCGTGTCCCCACCAGGGCCGGACCTTGCGCAACCAGGCGCGATCACCGCGCGCGCTCTGGCAGAGTTCCTGTTTGATCGCCGCGTTGACGAAGATACGATCGACGCGCGGATGTCGTGCCGCCGACTCGATCAGAGCGAATTGACTCGCCCCCCAATGCCGGCTGACCGTGCGTCCGCCCGGTGCGACCATGCTCGCCGGATCGGCACGATCGTCCATCAACTGCCGCGCCGCTGTCGGCGAGTTGGCCAGCGTGAACCAGACATCCACGTCCAGTCCGTTCTGATGACTGCGATGCGAGGACGACATGCGCCCACCGCGCGGCTGGCTGAGATCGCCGATCATGACGAACTGGCTACCGCGCTGCTGCTGGCCGCGCCCCAGGTCGTGGACGAACCGGATCAGATCCGGATGGCCGTAATAGCGGTTGCGATAGCGGCGGATGCTGACATAACCGGGTCCGGTCTCGGGCAGGGCGTCGGCCCCGCCGATACAGCCATTGGCCGCGCCGCCGAAGACTTCGGTCAGGCCGGACGACGGGCGTTGAACATCGCCCCAGGGTGTGGCCAGAACAGTGAGGGTCGGCAGACACAGACTCAAGGCCAGCACGACACGGCGCCCCAACGAGCGAGCGAGCCTGGTACGCGCAATAGACATCTCAGCGCTCTCCCCCATCACATCGGAAAGCCGCCGCCCGGAGGGAATCCGCCCGGCGGCAGCATCCCCGGCGGCAGTCGCCCTTGGAGCGAGCGCATCATCTTGGCCATGCCGCCGCCCTTCATCTTCTTCATCATCTTCTGCATCTGCATGAACTGCTTGAGCAGTTGATTGACGTCCTGCACCTGGGTGCCCGAGCCGGCCGCGATACGACGCTTGCGCGATCCCTTGATGACGGCCGGAAACTGGCGCTCGTGTGGCGTCATCGAATTGATGATGGCCACCAGCTTGCCCATTTCCTTGTCGCTGGCCTTGTTCTTGACGTGATCCGGGATCTGGTTCATGCCGGGGAGCTTCTCCATCAGGCTCATCATGCCCCCCATCTTGTTCATCTGCTCCAGTTGCTCCTTGAAGTCGGCCAGATCGAAGTCCTTGCCCTTCTTGAGCTTCTTGACCAGCTTCTCGGCCTGATCCTTGTCGACCTTGGCCTGGACCTCCTCGACCAGCGACACCACGTCGCCCATGCCGAGGATACGCGAGGCCACGCGGTCGGGATGGAAGGGTTCGAGCGCCGTGGTGCGCTCGCCGGTGCCGAGGAACTTGATCGGCTTGCCGGTGATCTGGCGGATCGAGAGCGCCGCACCGCCGCGCGCGTCACCATCGGTCTTGGTGAGGATGACGCCGGTCAGGGGCAGGGCTTCGTCGAACGCCTTGGCGGTGTTGGCCGCGTCCTGGCCGGTCATGGAGTCGACCACGAACAGGGTCTCGACCGGCTTGATCGCTTTATGGATGAGCTTGATCTCATCCATCATCTCGGCGTCGACGTGCAGCCGACCGGCGGTGTCGACGATCAGCACGTCCTTGAAGCGCTTGCGGGCGCTTTCGAGCGCGCGCTGGGCGATGTGGACCGGATCCTCGTCGCCCTGGCTGGGACAGAACTCGGCCCCGACCTCGCCGGCGACGGTGCGCAGCTGTTCGATGGCCGCCGGACGATAGACGTCGCAACTGACCACCATCACGGATTTCTTCTGCTTCTCCTGCAACCAGCGTGCGAGCTTGGCGACACTGGTGGTCTTGCCCGAGCCTTGCAGACCGGCCATGAGGATGACCGCCGGCGGCTGGGCGGCCAGATCCAGGCGCTCGTTGGCCGCACCCATGATCTTGACCAGCTCGTCGTTGACGATCTTGATCAGCACCTGGCCGGGTGTAAGGCTCTTGGTGACGGCCTCGCCGAGCGCCTGCTCGCGGATGTCCTCGATGAACTGGCGCACCACCGGCAGCGCGACATCGGCCTCCAGGAGGGCCATGCGCACTTCGCGCAGGGTGTCCTTGATGTTGTCCTCGGTCAGACGGCCCTGACCGCGCAGATTGGTCAGGACCGTTTCGAAGCGATCCTGGAGATTTTCGAACATGATCGAACCTCGATCCGGGCGTCCCGCGCGAGACACCCTGGGCTAGCGTGAGTGTGGATGGTCGACGGCGAATGTTGCCATCGGTTTACGACAGGACTTTGTGAGTATAATGCAGGGCCATCATCGCCCGATACGACTAGGGACGACTTCCAGCCACCGTCATTCGAGCTTCAAGAACTCACCCATGATCCATATCCTCCTTGCCTACGTCGCCACGCTCTGCTACCTGGCCTCGGCCGCCTTCATCGGCATCCGTCTGTTCCGCAAGGAGGGATGGATTCCGCCCCGCGCGCTCGCGATCGCCGTCGGTTTCGGCGGTCTGGTGCTGCATAGCTGGATACTCTGGCACAGCATCTTCAGCAGTGCCGGCATCAATCTTGGCTTCTATCACGCCCTGGCGCTCACCTCCTGGACCATCGTCGCGCTACTGCTGGTCTCCAGCCTGAACAAGCCTGTCGACAACCTGGGGCTGATCCTGCTGCCGGCGGCGGCGCTGAGTCTGCTGCTGGAGGCGCACATGGCCGATGTCGGCTTCATGCGCGAATCGGCCAGCATGGCGCTCAAGGTCCATGTGCTGCTTTCAATGCTGGCCTATAGTCTGCTGACGCTTGCGGCGGTGCAGGCGATATTGCTGGCGGTACAGGATCATCACCTGCGCAATCGGCATCCGACCGGCTTCGTGCGCACCCTGCCCCCGCTCCAGACCATGGAGAGCCTGCTGTTCGAGATGATCACGGCCGGCTTCGTGCTGCTGACGCTGGCGCTGTTGAGCGGCTTTGCGTTCCTGGAGAATATGTTTGCACAGCATCTGGTGCACAAGACGGTGCTATCGGTGCTGGCCTGGCTGGTGTTCGGCGGCTTGCTGATCGGGCGTTTCCGCAAGGGGTGGCGCGGGCGCACGGCCATCGTCTGGACGCTCGGCGGTTTTGCGATCCTGATCCTGGCCTACTTCGGCAGCAAGGCCGTGCTGCAATTTGCCTTGCAGAATGCGGGCTGAGGGCATTATAATGCCCGGCTTTAAGCGCCCTTAGCTCAGTTGGTAGAGCATCTGACTTTTAATCAGGTGGTCGCTGGTTCGAGTCCAGCAGGGCGCACCATAAAAACAACGGCTTAGACGATCTCCCGTCTAGGCCGTTTTTCTTGTGCCCCAGTTTTGCCCCAGTTCAGCGACCAACTCGGGGTTTTCGGGGGATCAAATTGATACCCCCAAAACCGCCGACCCTAGCCGGAACCTCAGCATGACTGTGGCCAGGGTGCCAGCATGGTCTATGCTTGGATCGCCCCCAGCGGAGCGGGTTGAAGTCAGGCCGATCCATCAGGCTCGGCAGATGCGGCAACCCACATGAGCCGCTGGGGGTGCTACCTCTCCTTTTCAGGCTTTCGCGGCCTGCTGAAGTAGAACTCCATGCAACGCACGACCTCGCCGTCCCGAACCTCGTAGACGGCGGACGAGCTGAATTCGCGTCCGAGATCATCAGACTGGTTTCCCAAGCGCCTATTGACTCGCTTCGACCGCTTCCAGCGACGATACAGCAAGAGGCCAAGAATCAGGGCGGCGACAGCGGCGGCATAGACGGCGTATTCCATGAATAGTGTCCTCTATCTGGTGGGGGCGCGCACGAGTGCGAGCGCGCGAATCGATCTCAGGTTTTCTCAGGTTCGCGTGCAGTGTTTTGCAGTACCGGCAGTCCGTCGCCGGACCTGTAGTTTTCTGTAGTAGCGCCAGCCCCACGCGCGCGGGCGTTCCCGTTTTGAGCGGTGCACGTCCGCGTGCACTGACCCTAGCCCCACGCGCGCACGACCCTTGCCAAAACCTTACCATCGCCGCGCCAGCCACTCAGCCGCCAGGGCATTGGGCCTGGACCTGCGGCAGCCGGGCGGATCAGGTGGTATCTGCTTGCCGGTCCAGCGGTAGAGCGTGGCCCGATAGGGGCGCTGGCAACAGTCGAGCCGACGCACCCCGCCGACAGCGTGCAGGATGCGCGCATGGACCAGCCAGCCCAGCGCGCCCCGGACCTGTGGCTCGGTCACACCCAGCGCCTCGGCCAGCTCGCGGGTGCTGAAGTCCGAGTGACCGAAGCGATCGGCGATGACTTCGAGCACACGCTCGCGGCTCAGGTGTTCGGTGGTCACGGGTCAGCTCGCCCGCACGACCTGAGCGTTGGCGGCGAACCGGCCATCGAGCACCACCTCGAAGCACACGGCCAGCAGGCCATGCAGCATGGCGGCATCCTCGGGTCGGTCGAAGTGGATGCGCCCGGCGTCCAGGGCGCGAACAACCTCCAGCGCCGACGTGCTCAGTCCGGTCTTGATGTCCTCCATCTTCGTGCAGTCGAGCGGCATCGATTTGGCCATCATCCCGAGCAGGCCGATTGTCGGCGACATCATCAGGTCTTGAACGGCTTGGCGCTGCTCGGCGGTCAGGGTCTCCATCATCGGCGTGTTCTCCGGTCACTGGGTCGGGAATGGTTGGGATCGGGCGCCAGCCCATAGGCGGCTCGCGCGCGTCGCTCAGCTTCGGTGCGGGTCAGTCCGGCGTCGAACTCCAGGATCGCGGCGCGTTCCTCGAACGCTTCCAGCCGCGCATCGTGATTTGTCGCCTCGGTGCCCGGCTCAGAATGGGATGGAGTCATGGAAGTCATGGGCCGGTGGCTGGCGCTGGGTCGGTGCCTGATCGCGTTGGCGGTCATCCCCATTCGGACGCTGGCGACCGCCACCAGGGCGCGCGCTCTTGGCGGTCACGACTGATTCGGCCAGCAGCGTCCAGGACTCGCGCTCGGTGCCGTCCTTGCCGGTGTACCGGCCTCGGGTCAGCTTGCCGATGGCGGCGACCATCTGCCCTTTCTCGGCTCTCAGCAGCGCCTCGCACTGGTGCCCGAAGGCCATCAGCGAGACCCACAGCGTTTCGGCGTCGCCATCCTCGGTGCGCTGGCCCGTGACATCCACAGCTACGGACGCCAACGCCATCGGCTTCCCGGTGCGCGTGGTCTTCTCGGTCGGATCGGCAGACAACCTGCCGTAGATGTTGCCGATCAGCATGGGGTGATCTCCTGAAATCGCGTGCAGTGAATTTCGGCATCGGGCCACGGCCACAGCGAGCCGGGGCGCTTGGAGGCAGGCGCGGCGATGGTGCAGTGTCCGAGACCACCAGGGGGATTGATCCGGTCTGGCGTCCAGTGGGCACAGCGGGCACAGACAGCCTTGACGGTGGTCTCGATGCCGGTGTCCGGCTGCGTGGCCTGATCGTCCGGCCAGTCGGCCAGTCCCATCTTCACCACGTCCTCATAGAGTCCGCGCAGTTGCTCCGGGTCGCGCGCCAGTCCCTCGACGAACTCGCGCCGGGCCTGCGCGTCGTCTTCGCCGATGTGGTCGAGCCATGCGTGGATGACAGCCAGCGTCGTCGGGGCGATCGGGCGGGCCGGTCGATCCGGCCTGGGTGTGAGGCGGGCGCCGGGATAGCGGGCCTGGACCTCGGCGAGCGAGAGCGGCGGGCAGAACATCGAACTGAACCGCTCGCCGGTCGGTAGGGTTATCAGCCAAGTGTGATGGCGCTCGACTCCTGCATTGGCGGTTACGCCAGTTACACCAGAAACCTCGATTTCAATAGTCCGCCGTTGGCGGTTTTCGTCAACGGATAGGCGACCCATGGCGCTTGGCGCGCAAGCCTTCAGCGGTGCATCGTCGGTTTTCGTCTCCCCTTTGCTGTTTTCGGCGTAACCGACGTAACCGGCGTAACCTTCAGCAACGGCGCGGCCTGGAGCGGTTACGTCAGTCGATATGCTCGACGTAACCGGCGTAACCGCGCGGCGTTGGAGCAGTGCAGCCAGACTCATAGCAAGTCATCCTCCCGGGGTGCGATGGCATAGAGCCGCTGACTTCGCCCTTGGGCGTTCGTCACCTTGGATCGCTCGCCGGGGTCGCGCTCGGCGATCCAGCCGCTTGAGTCCAGCGCCTCCAGGATGCGCCGCTGATCGAAACCGCCTGCCGCCTCCTTCAGTCCGGCCGGGGTGAACAGATAGATGCGCTCGTCCTCTCGCTCTCGCCACCAGCCCGCCCGGTCGCGCACGCTGATTTCGAGGCCGTCATCCCGCAGCGGGTGCAGCGGCGAGAACCGGGCGTCTCCGTGGCGCGCGATGAAATCAGCGACGGCGCGCAGGATTTGCCGGGTCTCGGTCTGGCCCTTGCCGCGATGGTCGCGCCAGAGCCGGAACGCCAGGGCGGCGGCGTCCAGGGCTTCGCCTTCCGACCAGGGCACGAGGCCCCACTCGATCGCCAGCTCTCCGGCCATCGCGATCAGGGCAAACGCATTGGCCGCGCGCCCCTCGATGCCGGTCTCGGCGGCGAACTCCGGCAGCGCGGCGACTCGGGCCAGGGTCTCGCCAAGATCACGGTCATCGGCAATCAGCCGCTCGACGAACGCCGGTCCGGCGTGGCCATGATGGCGATTGACCGCCGTCTTGAGTGTGTCGGTCAGGGCGCGGCCGCCGTCAAACCCATGCAGCGCATCGAATACGCCGTGCTGGCGCGTGCAGGGGATGTCGAGCAACCGGGCCTCCTGTCCGGCCTTGGCGCGCTTGCCGCCTTCCTCCATCGTGGCAATCAAGGTGCGCTCGCCGGATGACAGCAGCACCACGCGCCAGCGTTTGACCGCGCGCGCTCCACCTGTCCGGGCCGCGCGGCTCTTGCCGGTGCCGTTGCCCACGCTGTAGACGATCGCGCCCACTTCGCGCGGATCGGCCTCGCTGATCTCGTCGAGAATGAGCGCGGTGTCATTGAGCATGGCGGCGGTGCCCTCGATGCCGTTGGACGTGGCCCTCCAGGTGCGGATAAAGCCCGATCCGCCCCAGCAGGACGCGGCCAGCGCCAGCAACGTCGATTTGCCGATGCTCGAATCTCCCCAGAAATGCAGCCCGCAGCCGGTGCGGTGAACACGCGCCAGCAGGGGACCGGCTAGCGCCGCAGCGACGGCCAGGATGAGCATGGGATTCCCAGCGCAGCGCGCGGCGATCTCAGCGCGCCAGCCGTCGAAGGTGCCGGCCTGGACGAACTCATCATGGTCGGCGGTCTCGGACTGATAGCGGACGTTGCCCTCGCCGATGATGCGATGCGGCAGGACGAAGACCTTGCCCTCTCCGTGCCAGCCGGTGCAGGTGGCCGCCATCACGCGCACCTTCGGGTAGCGGCTCATGAGGTACTGATTGAGCAGCCGGTGTGAAGTTGGATCGATGCGCACACCCAGCGCCAGCAATTCCCCGCGCAGCTCTTCGCCCGACCCGCGCAGCAGGTGCATCGGCATCGCCCACTCGCGTTCGCGTCCAAGTGCGTTCTTGAACCGCAGCAGCAATCCGAAGTCCGCGTCTCGATCGCCATGCGTGATGGCCTCGGCATAGAGCGGGGTGCAGATCCATTGATCGATGTCGGTCAGCTCGTCGCCTTTCTCCTTGGTCGAGTGCCACCAGACGCCCGGCTTACCGTAGCCCGTCCAGTCCTCGTGAACCGCGAAGCCAGGACGCTTGACCGCCGGTTTCGGGAGTCGGGTTACGTCGGTTACGTCAGCTTTTTCGGTGGCGTAACCGCTGGAAGCCGCGTCGTTACTGGGGGTTACGTCAGTTACGCCAGTTACGTCGAATTCGGTAAGGGGCGAAACAAAATCGGCGATGGCGCCCGTGATGACAGTCCGCGCAACCTCGATACCGGCCGTCTGGTGCAGGTCGTTGAAGTCGGTCAGGTCAGCCGGTGCGGACGGCTCGATCAGGGGGAAGATCAGCGGCAACGGCGGACGGAACTTCCATGCCGCCTTCACAGCCGCCTCGATCGGTTCGACCGGATCGGTTGGAGCGGTGCGCTTCCTGAGATCGGCGGCGAGGATGACGGCCTTCTCGGGATGCGCGGTCTTCAGTTGGGCGGCGGTCTTGTCGAAGTTGCCGACCGAACCGGACGCGGCCACGGGGTAGCCCGTCGCCTCCAGGATCGATAGCGCCGTCGCGACACCCTCGGCGACGAGGATGGTGTGGTCATCCTCGGCGACAGGACGCGCCAGCCAGAATGCGCGCTGCTTCGTGCCCCTGCCAGGGAGCGAATACTTGAGGCTGGCGCCGTCGATCAGCTCGACCGTGGTCAGCTCGCCATCACGCCGGTAGGGGACCACCAGGACGACGCCTTGCAGCTGTTGGCGGGTGCCGTCTTTCTCGGCTGTCGGGTGACGGCCGGTGATGCGGGTCACGGCCTCGACCGCGATTTGCCGCAGGGTGTCCGTGGCCTGGACGCCTTTTCGACTGAGGTACGGATTCGGCGCCTCGGCGGTGATGATCTCAGCGGCTTCCCATATCTGCGAGGCATGGCGCGCGGTCTGTTGCTGTTGCTCCTGCTCGCGCTGGCGCTCGGCGGCGGCTTCCTGCTCGCGCTTGGCCATCAGGGCCGGGTCAGGCGGCGGAAGGCCGGATAGCTCGTCGATGCCGAAATAGCTGGCGACCTTGAGGAACGCCTCGCCAGCCGACCAGCCGTAGACGTGCGACAGCAGCGCGAAGCCGTCGCCAGCCTGGGTGTCGCCACCACCGCCACAGACCCATGTTCCCCGGTCCTTGTCGTTGTCGAAGCGGAACCGATCGGTGCCGCCACAGCCAGGGCAAGGGCCGTGATGGTCGCGCAGGTGGTCGCGCTCGATCCCGAAGTGAACCAGGATCTCCGGCCAGTGACCGCGTGCGCGCTCGGCCAACCCATCCAGGTCGCGCTTGCGCTGCTCATAGCAGTCCCGGCAGAGAACCGCCGTGGGTGCGGCCTTGGGCGGATGGAAGGATGCGCCGCAGGTGGTGCAGGCGCGCTTGCCCTCGTCGGGTGAGAAGCACGCCAACTCGACCGGCTCTTGCTGGTGCTCATATTCGGCCAGCCGTTCGAGATCGGTCTGAAGATCCGAATCGGCCTCCAGCTCGGCAGCCCGCGCGGTGATCTCGGCGCCCTGGGCGATGGCCTCGGCGAGGTCGAACGGGGCCGGATCGGCGACGGAGTTATCCACAGACGCCTCGAACATATCCGCCGTCTCCCTGCAACGGCGCGGATCGGTGACGGTCTCACGCTCCGACTGTGGATAACTTTCACCCTCAGCGAGATCCTGGAGCGCGCGCCATTGCTCGGCGCTGAGCGTCTTCCCCCGGTATCCGGTCTTGGCGTGCGAGAAGTTTTGCTTCTTCATGCCGATGGCGTCTGCAATTGCAGCCTCGGACAGGGCGTCGCGGGCCTTGATGGTCTCGACCAAGGCACGGATGGCCTCGGGTGTGGGCGGCGCGATCGGCTCAGGCGGCTCCAGCTCGAACGCGGGCGCCTGGGCCTGGATCGAAGCACGGACCTCGGCTGGCAGCCGATCAGGATCGACAACGGGAGCCGTGGCCCCCTGGGGAGTTGGGGCGTTCATCGGACCTCCCGAACAAGCTCAAGATGGATGCGGTAGACAGCCGCCCGACCATCGTCGAACCGGACGCGGAACTCACCAGAGCGCGTGCGGCCTGGAATGGTCCCGGTCTGGACGTTGGTCTTGCGGACGGCTTGAGCAGCGGCAGACGCCAGACGGGACGCGAGATCGGCAGCAGGAGCGGCGGGAACCGCCCCCTCCTTGGGGCGTGCTCTCATTGCCCTTCCCCCCGCCGAATCCCGGCCAGATCGCCGATCTCAAGGGCTTCGTCCAGGATGCGCTGTATGGCGTGGCTGGACGCCTGGATGCTGACCAGGAGCGCGCCAAGCGTCCCGCTGTTGATGTGGGCCGGGCAGTCGGCCGATTGCATGGCGTCGTTGAAGGCGCCGCCCAGCTCGGCCAGCTCAGCGATGGACCACGCGAAGTTGGTCAGGCGGTCGCCGTTGAAGGAGAGCATCCCGCCCATGCGGACCATCGCCAGCACTTCAGCCGGTGTGCCGTAGGGCTTCAGGAGGGTTTCGTAGCTGGTGCTGGGCTGTTCGCCAGCGGTGAAAGTTTCAGGCTTCATGGTTTTGGTTCTCGTTTCAAGTTGAGAACCGACCATCACGGGCGGGATGGCACGCACAAGCGGACAGGTGCAGGCGCACCTTGCCACAGGTATACTGTGCGGGCCGTCGTCCGGTCTGATCGGACTAATCGCGCGGTGCCTTTCTTGGCAGTGAGGCACCGCGCGAACGGCAACACTCTAAGCTGATTTCAGATCCCTTTGCAATGCCCGAGCGACTGGTCCCCGCTCGGGCGTTGTCGTTTCTGGCCCACTTCCGGGCCATCTTCTCGCGCCGTTCGGCGCGGATCTGTCGCGAACGTGTGGACATCTTCCGAACCTCCTTGTTACGCGGCCTGCTCGCGGACTGGGTGCTCTTCGCGCTTGGCGACCCAATCGACCAGGGCCGCCTTGCGGTAGAGCACGAGCTTTCCAATCTTGGTTCTCGGGGGGCCGATACGCTCGGCAAACCAACGGTCGAGCGTGCGGGCGGTGACGCCCAGCTCTTCAGCGGCTTCGTCTTTGGTGAGGTAGTTTTCGCGGATCGCGGGCATGTGGTTATCGCCTCTGTCGTGTTGTTTCGCGCAGAGACGATATACAAAAGGCTAGCTTTTCCGCTCCTCAGAAAACTCAGAATTCTGAGCTTTCTGAGTTTTCTGAATTCGCCTGATCCCTCAGTGCGCTCCAGGCTTTATCGAAGCTTCCACCCGCATTCAGTGACGATGGGCCGAATAGCCTGGGGTGCTGTTCAGCCACCTGATACCCAACCCGCTGCTTGAGTCCGCGCGGTGCGGTCAGTGCGGTAACGCCATGCTCGGCGAGCGCCGCGCGAATCAGATCCACGCGCGCTTGGTGCGGTGTCACCCCGGCTGGTCGAATGACAGGCCGCTCCCCTGGATCGAACTCCACCCCCAGCACAGCGCCAGCCCACAGCCGCGCCTGCTCAATGGTGCATGGGAATGACAGCGCGCAGTCATTTACGAACTCAAGCAGCGCGTCCTGCTCGGCTGGCCAGAGTGAATCGACCTCTTCGGGCGAGAGTCTTTCCGGCTCGATGCGCGGATTCTTTGGGTCTTCCAATTCGGTGATGATTCGGAACTCGCCGTTATCGCCGGGCGCCAGGTGTTCATCACCTATCCACTCATTCACCAGTCGAATGAATGCCCGTGCTGACAGTGACTCACTCACCACCGGCCACCTTGGCGAAGGCCACCACGTTATCCGTGGTCGGGTTGACGATGGCCAGCAAGCGCCGCTCCCATGCCTCCAGGGCCGCGCGGATCTCCAGTGAATAGCGGTGCTGGTTGTAGATGGCGACCACCCCGAGCTTGGTGTGACCGATGACGCGCTCGGCGACCTCCTCGCTGATCCCGATCTCGGACAACCGGGTCCGGCAGGTGCGCCGCAGGTCGTGCGGATGCCAGCGTCCCCAGTCCGGGTGATCCTTGGCTCCGAGCTGATCGGCGTAGCGATCCAGGGCGCGTGAGAGTCCCGCCGTGGTCGCGGGCTTGCCCTCCCGATGCTCGAACACGTACCCGCTTGGCTCCCAGCGGCGACGCTCAGACAGCCGGGCCACTTCTGCGCGCGCCTGCTCCAGAATCACGCGCGCCGTCTCGGTCAGGTAGACACTGTGGGCGGTGCTGGTCTTGCCTCGTCGGCTCGCCGGTATCGTCCAGGTCTCGCCCTCGACCTCATCCCAGCGCATCCCGACCACCTCACCGGGGCGCTGGCCAGTGACCAGGATCAGCTTGAGCGCCAGGGCGGTGAGGCGATGCACGCCGACCGCATCGGCACCGATCCAGAAATCACGGATCTCGGCCTCATCCAGCACGCGCCCACGCTTGACCGACTTCATCGCCGACGAAATTCGTCCAGGCTTGATCCCGGTGGCGGGGGACACCTCGATCAGCTCGCGATCCTCGGCGTAGGAGAACAGCAGTTTGGTATAGGCCAGCAGCAGCGCCGCTGCGCGTGGCGCCGACTCGGCTTTGTCTTCGATCAGAGCAATGATCTCCGACCGCTTCACGCTCTTGAGCTGGCGCCGACCGAGCACGGGCAACAGATCGCGCTCGAAGTAGCGCCGCACCTCAGCCCCGCGTGCCATCCCATCCACACGAGCCTTGCAGAACCGCTCGACGGCATCGGCCACCGTCAGCTCTTGCCGGACCTCCCGGCGTCGCTGCAACGGATCGGTTCCGGCGTCCACGTTGGCGCGGATCTTCGCAGCCTCCAGACGCGCAGCGGTCAGGCTCCAGGGCGTGGGGTACTCGCCGATCGTCTGGATTCGCTCCGTGCCGGTCTTGGCGCGATACCGCAGGACAAAGGACTTTGTACCGCTGGCCAGCACCCGCAGCCCAAAGCCCTTGGGCGAGTCCCGGTGATCGTCCCAATAGATCCGCTTGCCCTTTTCGGGCGGCTCGACGCTCTTGATGAATCGATCGGTCAGCGTGGTCGGCATGGCCCCTGCTCCAGTCAGTTAGTCGGGGGTCTGGAAGCTTTGCCCCAGTTTTGCCCCAGTTGGAAACTGTACTCAGTGTCCGCGAATGTCTCAGAGCCGTCAGTTTACTTCGGCGACTGTCTCAGTCAATACGGGGGTTTTGCTGGTGGGGTCTAGAAACGGCGGGGGATAGAAAAAGGTGGCTGGAACTGACTTTTAATCAGGTGGTCGCTGGTTCGAGTCCAGCAGGGCGCACCACATAAGAAAACGGCTTAGGCGAGCAATCGCCTAAGCCGTTTTTCTTTGGGTCACCATGGAGTCATCTCAGGGTAAAGTTTCCGGCTTCTCGCTTAACCAGCGCTGCGCCTTGGCGAGATCGCCGAAGAATCTTGCGTTAAAGCCGACATTCAAACTCGTTGTCTCATAAAACGAGAAATAGTTTTTGTTCTCTAAGTTATCGAAGACAGCCACTCTGGACGGACGGTGCCTGCCAGGTTTGATCTCCCTCACATGCGTGTAGGTATCACTGACTCCGAGCCGGCCGACAAACCGAGTGCAGTCGATCAATACCTTGTTTGGCGTGTATCGGTCGAAGATCTCATAGACGGCTTGAGCAATATCGAATGCCTCTTTCTTCACCAGCGAACCTGAAATAACAATCTTCAACACGTCATCGTCTAATGAAACAAAAATTTCGTAGCTTTTATTTTTCATCAGACCACCGGGCATAGCACATCCGCCCTTTTCAGGGCGGAGCTATTGGCGCATCACATCCTGCACGGCTCGCCGCAGCCACTGCCAAGATCCCAAGGATCTGAAACAGTGATTCTTCGCGTGTGATCAGATGCTACTGTCAGCGCATCTGTTCCTGGATCAAGCCCAGAATACGCTGACCGTTCGCACTGCCATCCGGCGTGCCATCCGCATTGAGCACGGTCACGCGCGACTCGGTCTCGTTACCACTGACCTTGATCTGATACTGCTTGACGCTGTCGACCTCGTCCTTGCGCCAGAAGGCCATGCGCGACATGAATCCGGGCTTCTTGCCATCGGGTGGCGGACCACCATCCGGACCGCCATAGCGGACATAGTAGACACCCTGAGTCTGGTCGCGATCCTCGACGGCGAAACCGGCGCGATCGAGCGCGGTTCCAGTCAGCCGCCACGCGGAACGGAACTCCTGCGGAACCAGGATGACAGGCACGCCCCCATTGGCGGCAAGACGTGAGTTGGCGCCAACCGGCTGCCCCGTGGCGGCGACCTCGGTCCCCGGACCCGCCGCCCTGGACTGAGAGGCGCCCAGATAGACCATGAGACGCCGCAGCATCTCGGCTTCCTTCTCGCTGTCAGAGCCGCTCGGCTCCCAGATGGTGCGGCTGTTGTCGCCGATGCCGTCCGTGACCAGACGCTCGGCCATGCCGCGATGGGTCATGCGGATGTCGGTGGTGCCCGACTTGAGTCCTTCTTCGATACGCAGACTGTACTGATCGCGGGTCGAGGTCGAATAGACGCCCTCCATGACCTTGCTCACCATGCGCGTGACGAAGTCCTTGCGGATCTCGGCGCGATTGTCGAGCCAGTCGGTGCGCATCACGCCAAGGGTCGGATTCTGCTCGGTCAGCAGGATGCCCTGCTCGCGCCAGAAGGCGACGAGTCGCGGCCAGACGGCCTGGGGCGCAGCCTGGACCTCGAGCCAGCGCTCGTTGCCGCGCCGCTTGAGTTCGACGTTCTGAACCTCGGGCAGCACGTCGCCACGACTGGCGACCCGCTGGCGTTGCTCGCGGCTGCCGGCATATTCGGAGAAGGTCGTCGGCTGTTCGACACCGCCCGGAATATCGAGCGCGTCGTCGAAGCTGCCGGCCGTCAGGTCCGGCGGGATCTCGAGATTCTCGGACGCCTCGCGCTGTTTTTTGTAGACGAGACGCTGATCGGGCAGGTTGTCCTGGATCTTGCTCATACTACAACCCGCCAGCGTCAGCAGCGGCATGAAGAGAACGAGCGCCAAGACGCGCTTGAAACCTGGACTCACAGTCAAGAACCTCTCAACCTGGAAATCATTCGATCGGACTCGGGTCATCACAGCAGTCCGGCCTGGACCATGGCCTGACGCACGCGCGCCTCGCACTCCTCAGTCAGCCAGGTCAGCGGCAGGCGGATACCGGGATGGCAGAGTCCCATCTCAGCGATGGCCCACTTGACCGGAATCGGGTTGGACTGGACGAAGAGATCGCGATGGAGAGCCGCAAGCTGAGCGTCGAGCGACTCGGCGCGTTCGCGATCGCCGGCGAGCGCGGCCTCGCACATGGCCTGCATCAGACGCGGCGCGACATTGGCCGTGACCGAGATGACGCCGTCGCCGCCGCGCAGCATGAACTCGCAGGCCGTGGCGTCGTCGCCGCTGTAGAGCGCGAAGTCCGGGCCGCAGTCGGCACGCAGACGCTCGACGCGCGCCAGATCGCCGGTGGCCTCCTTGACTCCGATAATATTGTCGATCTCGGCGAGCCGGGAGACGGTCTCGGGGAGCATGTCGCAGGCGGTGCGACCGGGGACGTTGTAGAGGATCTGCGGGATGTCGACCGCCTCGGCGACGGCCTTGTGATGCAGATAGAGTCCCTGCTGGGTGGGCTTGTTGTAGTAGGGCGTCACCAGCAGCGCGGCATCGGCCCCGGCCTCGCGGGCGCAGCGCGTGAGCGTGATCGCCTCGCGGGTCGAATTGGCGCCGGTGCCGGCGATGACCGGAAGACGCCCGGCAGCCAGTTCGACCGTGCGCCGGATGACGGCGCAGTGTTCATCCTCGTCGAGCGTGGCCGACTCGCCCGTGGTGCCGACCGAAACGATGGCCGAGGTGCCTTGCGCGACATGGAAATCGACGAGTCGTTGCAGGCTCGCGTCATCGATCTCCCCATCGGCGTGCATGGGCGTGACGAGTGCCACGATGCTGCCGCGAAACATGCTCCAACTCCACTCAAGCAATGCCTAAAAATAAGGCGACATAGTAGCTTGCGCGGCTTGTCGGATACAACCGCCGCCACCGACCGCTAGAACGCGGCCTGGCAGACCGAGAGCAGCGCGGCCGGGAAGAGTCCCAGCGCCAGCAGTGCCAGGCCGTTGAGCGACATGGCGAAGCGCACCCCGCTACTCGTGACCAGCGCCGGCGCATCCTCGGCGGGCTTGTCGAAGTAGATGAACTTGATCACCCGCAGATAGTAGAAGGCGCCGATGATCGAGAAGAACACCGCAACCAGCGCCAGCCACACCATATCGATCCGGACCACGGCTTCCAGCACCAGCAGTTTGGCCATGAAGCCGACCGTCGGCGGCACGCCGGCCATGGAGAACATGATCAGCGCCATCATGGCCGCGTACCAGGCATCGCGGTCGTTCAGGCCCTTGACCTTGAGATCCTCCAGCCGCTCGGCGTCGAAGCCCTGACGGCTCAGGATCAGCAGGATGCCGAAGGCGCCCGCCGACATCACCGCATAGACGATGGTGTAGAACATGGCGGCGGCATAGCCCTGCGCGGAGCCGGCCAGCAGCCCGAGGAAGATGAAGCCGACATGCGAGATGGTCGAATAGGCCAGCATCCGCTTGATGTTGGACTGGGCGATGGCGACCAGATTGCCAAGCCCCATCGAGAGTACGGCCAGGATCACCAGCATGCCCTGCCAGTCCGGGTGCAATGTGTGCAGACCGTCGACCAGCATCCGCACCGCCAGTGCGAAGGCGGCGATCTTGGGCGCGCTACTCAGGATCAGCACGGCCGGGGTTGGCCCTCCCTCATAGACGTCAGGCACCCACATATGGAAGGGCACGGCGCCGAACTTGAAGCCGATGCCGATCACCAGGAAGGCGATGCCGAAGACCAGCACCTTGTTCGACATGCCCTGCTCGGCGACCGCCGCCGCGACTGGTGCGAACTCGATCGAGCCGGTCGCGCCATAGATCATCGAGACGCCATAGAGCAGCAGACCCGAGCCGAGTGCGCCGAGCACGAAGTATTTCATCGCGGCCTCGGCGCCCTTGCTGGAATCGCGGTCGAAGGCGACCAGGGCATAGAGGGCGAGCGCCTGGAGTTCGAGACCCAGATAGAGGGTCAGGAAGCCGTTGGCCGAGACCATGATCAGCATTCCGAGCACGGCCAGCAGTCCGAGGACATAGAACTCGCCGACCAGCATCCCGCGATCCTGGAGCCAGGGGCGCGCGTAGACGAAGGTCAGGATGCTGACGATGAGGATCGCGCCCCGCAGCAGGTCGGTCATGGCGTCGCGGATCAGGTTGCCGTCGAAGAACACCTGAGCTTCGCCGCCGCCGACGAGGCCGGTCAGCGCGATGGCGACCACCAGACCGAGCAGGGTCAGGCTGTGGTTGAGGCCCTTGTCCTGGTCCTTGAGATAGAGATCCAGGATCAGCACCACGCTCGCGGTCACGAGGATGGCGATCTCGGGCAGGATGGGGAGTAGATTGGCGGCGTCGAATGTCATGGGCATTCCAACTTTTCAGTGAATCCGGACGGTTTTTTAAACCGCAAAAGGCGCAAAGGCCACGAAGAATTTCGATTTTTAGCTTTTTGATTAGGATTGCTTCAAGGTTTCGGCATCGATCTTATCTTTGGCGCGCCCTGTGAACTCTTTATCGCCCGTAGCCCGTGGAAATCCATGTACAGCAAGCGCATAAGACCCGACTAATACGAATTCAACTTTTTTTTCTATCAACAAAGACAACATTTCTTTGTAGTCTTGATTGAGCATCGTAAGTGCCGGTAAGCGAATATATTTCTTCAGTCAATTCCCATACGCTGGCAAGAAGCTCTTCATGCGAAAGAACTGACGCTGAGTCTTCAATGTCATGCGACCTTGCCAGCTTTACTTGATCGCGCGCAACTCTTAAGCTTGACATTTTAAAGTTGCTCCAACGTGAGCGCGGCAATTTTTCACTATAACGCCATGATCAAGCTGAGCCAGTTGAGCGAGAGCGCTACTTTCGCTGGGCTTTAATCTCACTAATAATATCTTTCACAGACAAGCCCACAAACAACTTGTCACGATCTATCGTATAATTTCCGGAACCCGCTCGAAACTGATTGAGGAACCGAATTGTATCCACAACCCCGATTTCTTTGATCAATGCGTTAGTTCCGCGCTGCGTGACTTCAGAAATTGGTTGGACCTGTGTTGTCATTGCAAAACCTCCGATACGAGCGCAAGCGCGGAGACGACCTTGCAGTCAAGCCCGGATTCTGCTTTGGCTTTTCGCAAGAGGCGATCATCGCATGTCGTGAAGAAGTCCACTTTTGCTGTTGATGCAAGCGCAAGATGCACGGCATCCATCGGATGTATGCCGCGATTCTCAAAAGATTCAGCCAATTTCTCTGCCTCATCCGTAACTTCAGCATACTCCTTGGACAAAGCTAAAATGGCGGCTACCTCATTACGACGTTGGTCATCTGGAATACGCCTCATCTCGTATTCGAGCGCCTCGGAATTCACAAGGACAATATCGCCGACTTGGACAGCTGCGAGGATTGCCAGAACGGCCTCGGTTTCTACTCGAATCCTTGGCTGTGTTTGATCGTCCAGCGGGCGCTGAAGGGAGCAGCTATCGAGGTAGACTCTCATAATGTAATCTTACTCCGTGCTTGCTATGCTTTCGCGCATAAAATTTGCAATCAGTCGCATAGAGCTACGAAAATTGGCTCGGCGGCCAAGTAAATTTGAGTACGTCTCTGGAAAACAATTCGATCCTGGCCCCTTTTCTTCCTGTGTTAGGCGATTTGGCCGATTCGATTTGTTGGGTGAAAATCAAATCGAACCTGACCCTTTTTCTTCAAGAATGTCCGACTTTGGCCCATTTTTTCTGCTCGTTAATCCCTTGGCTCAAAATCCTCATGGTCTTCAAATTCATCTACGGTTTCATCTGGATGAATATCAGAATAATCATAATCACGATCCCCGTCATAATCATCCGCATCTTCATCCTCATCTAAATACAAATCATCTTCATCAGGCCTTGCCTCATAAACGATTTTTTGCTTGCCTTTGTATTCGCCTTTTTCACCTGTATTCCAAATTGATAGCGTTCCTGACACACTGCACAGCAATAAAGATCTTGCACCTATTCTTTTTGCGGATTCATCTGTAAGCCGTGAAAATACTTCAAATGCCTTGTCAGAATATTCACCGTATGGCAAAGCCATTTATAACCTCCCTTGCCAAAATTGGCATTGACAGGTTGCACATTACTTTTACAAGTTCATTTTTCGTCATGTACTGCAACACAAATAGCGTAGATATATTTATCTATACATTTTGATTGCAGCACAATTTTCACATCTAAACTGACTGCAATCTAAACCTTGCGTACTGCACAACAAAAGCCTCAAAGCAAAATCGAAGCCACAGTCTCAGGTCGTGGCAAAACACACTCCCCAAGCTCAGCCTCAGGTAGCTTGCTTGCACACGCCAGCCTGTTCGACCAGGTTCTCGACCGTCACATGCATGACGTTGACCAGCGGCGCTGGACACAGACCGAAAACAACTTAACCCCAGACTCTTTTACTATTGAAAAATTATTTGTTACAGGCTTTAGATAATTTCCAGTTCAACCATAGTCTTTGCAATCTCGAAAATGCTGGCAAAATCGTTTTCATCCACCCAATTTTTCTCTGTTACATGTTCGATCCAGTTAGATTCATCGAATCTTTCTTTAGCAATATAGTAGTTACTGTGTAAGCAATAGATTCCATCGCGACAAACAACCCAGACACCACGTCGAACGAAGAGAGGCGGAAGATCGAAATACGTTGCTGCCTCAATGATTGACCAATTTTCATTGGGTGTCCCTTTGCGAGGTAAGGTGCCTCGATAGGGTTCCGGCATAATTAATGCGCATTTTGCGTGATTTGTGCTCATATTTTTCTTTTTGTATTACCTAAAAGTGTATGCAAGTTGCAGCACAGTTTTCCTACTCTAAACCGACTGCAATTTAAACTCTGCGTAACGAGCGCCTCAACGCACAATCGAGGCCACCGCCTCAGGCCGAGCCAAAACGCACTCCCCACGCTCCGCCTCAGGCAGCTTGCAGACGCCAACCTGTTCGACCAGATTCTCGATCGTCACATGCATGACATTGACCAGCGGCGCGGGCCACAGCCCAAACAGCAACACCACCGCCGCCAACACCCCCAGATTGATCCGCTCGCGCAAATCCAAATCTGCCAAAGCCGCGACCTTCTCGTTCTTGACCTCGCCGAAGACGACCCGCTTGACCATCCACAGCGTAAAAGCCGCCGCCAGAATCAGCGTCGTCGCTGCCAACAGCGCCCACCAGAAACTCGCCTTGAAGGTCGCCAGAATCACCATGAACTCGCCGACAAACCCCGAAGTCCCCGGCAATCCAGCATTGGCCATCGCAAAATAGACCATGAACGCCCCAAACCAGGGCATTGTGTTGATCACACCGCCATAATCCGCAATCTCACGCGAATGGACTCGATCATAGAGCACACCGACACACAGAAAAAGCGCCCCCGAGATGAACCCATGTGAGATCATCTGCACCATGCCGCCCTCGATGCCCATCACCGCCCCACCCGTCACGCTCGGATTGAGCGCCAGACTAAAGACGATAAAAAAGCCCAGCGTCACAAACCCCATGTGCGCAATCGACGAATACGCAATGAGCTTCTTCATATCCTGCTGCACCAGTGCCACGAAGCCGATATAAACGATCGCGATCAGCGACAGCGCAATGATGACCCAAGCCAGATCCGCGCTCGCATCCGGCGTGATCGGCAGCGAAAACCGCAGGAAACCGTACCCGCCGATCTTGAGCATGATCGCCGCCAGAATCACCGACCCCCCCGTCGGAGCTTCAACGTGCGCATCCGGCAACCAGGTATGCACCGGAAACATCGGCACCTTGACCGCGAACGCCAGGAAGAAGGCGATGAAGATCAGCGTCTGCGCCGTCATGCCCAGTTCCAGCGCATGGAAATCCAGAATGCTGAAACTGCCCGACTGGAAGTACATATAGATCAGCGCGACCAGCATGAACACCGACCCGAGGAAGGTGTAAATAAAGAACTTGATAGTCGCATAAACCCGATTCGGCCCGCCCCAGACCCCGATGATGATGAACATCGGGATCAGCATCGCCTCCCAGAACACATAGAACAGCACCGCGTCGAGCGCCGAGAACACGCCGACCATGATGCCTTCCATGATCAGGAAGGCGGCCATGTACTGGCTCGGCTTGTAGCGGATGACATCCCAGCCGGCGATGATGACGAAGATCGAGATAAAGGTCGTCAGCACGATCAGCGGCATCGACAGCCCATCGACACCGAGGAAGTATTCGACGTTGAAGGTCGGAATCCAGGGCGCGCGTTCGACGAACTGCATCTCAGCCGTGGTCGAATCGAAGCCGATCCACAGCCCCAGACTGACCATGAAGGTCAGCACCGCAAAGGCCAGCGCCGTCCATTTCGACAGCGTCTTTTCCTGATCGCCGCTCGCCAGCACCACCAACCCGCCGATGATCGGCAGCCAGATGGTCAGCGTGAGTAAGGGTAAAGCGTTCATGACTACAGTCTTCTCCCTTAATCGGCGTCAGAGCGTCACGAAGACCGTCAACAGGCCAACCAGCCCGACGATCATCGCAATGGCGTAGTGATAGAGATATCCGGTCTGGAGATGCCGGAAGCGCAGCGCCAGCCGCCCGACGGTACGCGCCGAGCCGTTGACCATGGCGCCGTCGATGACGGTGCGGTCACCCGTGATCCAGAGCGCACGGCCCAGACCGCGACTGCCGCCTGCAAAGAAACGCTGGTTGAAGTCGTCAAAGCCGTACTTGTCCTGGAGCACGCGCGTCACCGGCCCGCCGAACACCTGGAGCAGCTCGTCGATACGCGGATTCCAGGCATGCAGCACCCACCAGATGAGCGCCGCCAGCGCCAGACCCGCCATCGCCAGATAGAAGGGCAAGGCGTGCGTCCCATGCTCGACGAAGGCCGCCTGACCGTGCCAATGCTCGCGCAACGGCTGGAGCGTGTCATGCGACGCGGCGACGACGATCGGACTCCAGTCGCCGGTCGTCCACCAGTCGCCGATCAGCATCGGCTCAATGGCAAACCAGCCGATGAACACCGACGGAATCGCCAGCAGCACCAGCGGCGCCGTCACCACCCAGGGCGACTCGTGCAGATGATGCTTGGTGTGCTCATCCATCCGCTCACGGCCGTGGAAGACCAGGAAGTACATTCGGAAGCTGTAGAGCGCCGTGACGAAGACGCCCGCCGTCAGCAGCAGCGAGGCATAGCCCGAACCGAAGAGCTCGGAATGCCCGACCGCCTCGATGATGGCGTCCTTGGAGAAGAAGCCCGAGAAGCCGGGGAAGCCGATCAGCGCCAGCGAGCCGATCAGGGCGGTCAGCCAGGTGATCGGCATGTACTTGCGCAGACCGCCCATGTGGCTGATGTCCTGCTTGTGGTGCATGGCGATGATGACCGAGCCGGCGGCCAGGAACAGCAGCGCCTTGAAGAAGGCATGGGTCATCAGATGGAAGATGCCCGCCGCATAGGCCGAGGCGCCGAGCGCCGTCACCATGTAGCCGAGCTGAGACAGGGTCGAATAGGCGACCACGCGCTTGATGTCGTTCTGCACCAGACCGATCAGGCCCATGAAGAACGCCGTGCTCGCGCCGACGATGAGGATGAAGCTCAGCGCCGTCTCCGACAGTTCATAGAGCGGCGACATGCGCGCCACCATGAACACGCCCGCCGTGACCATGGTCGCGGCATGGATCAGGGCCGAGATCGGGGTCGGGCCTTCCATCGAGTCCGGCAGCCAGACATGCAGCGGCACCTGCGCCGATTTGCCCATGGCGCCGATGAAGAGCAGGATGCCGATCAGGGTCATCAGCGACACGCCGCCGAGGATCGCGACCTGGGTGTCGGCCAGCTCGGGCGCCTTGGCGAAGACCTCGGCATAGTCCATCGAGCCGAAATACATGCCGATCGCGGCGATGCCGAGGATGAAGCCGAAGTCGCCCACGCGGTTGACCAGAAACGCCTTGAGGTTGGCGAACACCGCACTCTCGCGCGTCGACCAGAAGCCGATCAGCAGATAGGACACCAGACCCACCGCCTCCCAGCCGAAGAACAACTGCATGAAGTTGTTCGACATCACCAACATCAGCATCGAGAAGGTGAACAGCGAGATATAGCTGAAGAAACGCTGATAGCTGTTCTTGCCCGACAGCGCCCCGTGCGGCCAGTTGTGTTCGTCGTCGGCCATGTAGCCGATGGTGTAGAGATGCACCATGAGCGAGACGAAGGTGACGGTGGCCATCATCACCGCCGTCAGCTTGTCGACCAGGAAGCCGACTTCGAAATGCATCCCGTCCGAGACCAGCCAGGTGTAGACCGGGCCGTTGAAGACCGTCGCCTCACCCCAGATGAAGCGCGCCAGCACCCACAGCGACAGCACGGCCGAGACGGCCACGCCCGCGATGGTGGCGCGATGCGCACCCCGGCGTCCGATCCGCTCGCCGAAGAAGCCGGCGACGATAGCGCCGAGCAGCGGCGCGAGCACAATGGTCAGATAGACGTTTTCCATCGTTTAACCCTTGAGCGCGTCGAGATCCTCGACGTTGATGGTGCGGCGGTTGCGGAACAGCACCACCAGGATGGCCAGCCCGATGGCCGCCTCGGCGGCGGCGACGGTGAGGATGAAGAAGACGAAGACCTGCCCCGTCATGTCGCCCAGGAAGTGCGAGAAGGCGACGAAGTTCATGTTCACCGCGAGCAGCATCAGCTCGACGCACATCAACAGCAGGATCAGGTTCTTGCGGTTGAGGAAGATCCCGGCCACGGCGATGGCGAACAGCAGTCCGCCGAGGATCAGATAGTCCGACAGCGCGATCATTGGCTCTCTCCCTTCTCGGCGGCAGCGACCGGGGCGACGTCCTCGGCGGCCATCTTGACCAGCCGCACCCGGTCCGGTCCCTTGCGCACCCGCACCTGTCGGGCCGGATCGACGTATTTGTTGTCGGGACGCCGGCGCAGCGTGAGCCGGATGGCGGCGACGATGGCCAGCAGCAGGATCACGGCAGCGATCTCGACCGGATAGATGTAGACCGAATAGAGCAGCAGACCCAGTTCACGGGTATTGCTGACCTCGGCGCCCAGCGGCTCGGGCTTGGGGAAGGCGTCCAGTCCGAAATTGCCCGGCCCGACGATGAGCAGGATCTCGACCGCCATGATTGCTGCGATCAGCCCCGCCAGCGGCAGATTCTGCACGAACCCGGCGCGGATGGTCGCCAGATCGATGTCGAGCATCATGACGACGAACAGGAACAGCACCATCACCGCGCCGACATAGACCAGGATCAGCACGATGCCGAGGAATTCGGCTTCCAGCAGCACCCAGAGCGCCGCACTGCTGACGAAGGCCAGCACCAGGAACAGCACCGAGTGCACCGGATTCTTGCGCGTGATGACCATCACCGCCGCCCAGACCGTGATGAGCGCGAAGACATAGAAGATCAATTTTTCAGCCATGAGGTGTCATCCCGCTCAGCGATAGGGCGCGTCGGCCGCGCGTGCGGCGGCGATCTCGGCTTCGTACTTGTCGCCGATCTCGAGCAGCTTGTCCTTGGTCAGGATGTGCTCGCCGCGCGTCTCGAAGTGGTATTCATAGATGCCGGTCTCCACGATCGAATCGACCGGACAGGACTCCTCGCAGAAGCCGCAGTAGATGCACTTGAACAGATCGATCTCGTAGCGCGTGGTGCGGCGCGAGCCGTCTTCGCGCGGTTCGCATTCGATGGTGATGGCCAGCGCCGGACAGACCGCCTCGCACAGCTTACAGGCGATGCAGCGTTCCTCGCCGTTTGGGTAGCGGCGCAGGGCATGGAGTCCGCGGAAGCGCGGCGAGATCGGCGCTTTTTCTTCCGGATACTGGACAGTGAACTTGCGCTTGAAGAAGTACCGGCCCGTCACCGACAGCCCCTTGAAGAGCTCGGACAGGGTCAGGCTATGCAAATAGTCGCGCGCGGCTTTCAACATCTCGGGCCTCCAGATCATGCCGACCACCAGGGCGGCAACCGATAGACCACCGCGAGCGCCACGACCAGGATCCAGACGATCGTGATCGGAATGAAGACCTTCCAGCCCAGGCGCATGATCTGGTCGTAGCGGTAGCGCGGGAAGGTCGCCCGCAGCCACAGAAACAGGAACATGAAGACGAAGGTCTTGGCGAGCAGCCAGTGGAAGCCGTCGCCCAGGAGCCAGTTGCCCGCCGTCCAGTCCGCCGGCAACGGTGAGAGCCAGCCGCCCAGGAACATGAGCGCCGTCAGGGCCGAGATCAGCACCATGTTGGCGTATTCGGCGAGGAAGAAGACCGCGAACGCCATGCCCGAATACTCGACATGGAAACCGGCGACGATCTCGGACTCGCCCTCGGCGACGTCGAAGGGGGCGCGGTTGGTCTCGGCGACGCCCGAGATCAGATAGACCCCGAACAGCGGCAGCAGCGGCAGCCAGAACCAGGTGAACAGGCTCCCCTCCTGGGCCGCGACGATGTCGCCCAGATTGAGACTTCCGGCGGCGACCAGCACCCCGACCAGCGCGAAGCCCATCGCGATTTCATAGGCGACCATCTGCGCCGCTGAGCGCATGGCGCCGAGCAGGGCATATTTCGAGTTCGAGGCCCAGCCGGCGATGATGATGCCGTAGACCCCGAGCGAGCTGAGCGCCAGGATGTAGAGCAGCCCGGCATTGATGTCGGCCAGCACCAGTCCTTCGTCGAAGGGGAAGACCGCCCAGACCGCGAGCGCCGGGGCGATGGCGATCATGGGCGCGAGCAGGAAGAGCGTCTTGTCCGCCTTGGTGGGGATGACGATCTCCTTCATCAGCAGCTTGACCGCGTCGGCGATCGGCTGGAGGAGTCCCCGCCAGCCGACCCGGTTGGGTCCGATGCGCACCTGCATGTAGCCGATGACCTTGCGCTCGGCATAGGTGTAATAGGCCACCAGTCCGAGCAGCGGCAGGATGATGGCGGTGATCTTGAGCAGGAGCTGGATCAAGACCGGCAGGCTGTTCCATAGTTCGATCATGACTGCCTCATCCTCTCTCGCCGTGGGCCGAGCGGCCGCTGAGACGTTCGAGTCCGACCGGACCCATCATGGCTCCCAGCCCTTCGCTGCCGGGGACGGCGGCGGGGATGAGCGCCGCGCCGACCGCGACTCGGGCATCCAGGAACAGATGGGTCTCGGCCTGGGCTTCGCCCTGGGTGAGGCGAACGCAATCGCCGTCGGCCAGACCCAGCTCGGCGGCCTGATCCGGATGCAGCCGGACAGCAAACTCAGCGCCGGGCATCCGGGCGAGTGCCGGAGCGCGACGCACCAGCGGGTCGAGCGAGTAGCAGGGCACGGCACCAATGCGCGTCAAGCCGGACTCGGCGGTGAGTATCGGGCCGGCGACGGCCTGGGTTGCGCGCGGCGTATTGTCGGGCGCGGCCTCGGCGCAGAGCGCGGCCAGTTCCTCGCGGATCTCGGTTGTGTCGCGATACTCGAAGCCGGACAGATCCAGCAGGTTGCCCAGCACACGCAGCACCTTCCAGCCCGGACGTCCCTCGCCCGGCGGGGCGACTGCGCCCTGGAACGACTGCCAGACGCCGCTGGCATTGACGAAGGTGCCGGAGGTCTCGGCAAAGGCGCCGATCGGCAGCAGCACATCAGCCGCCGCGCGCAGTGACGGCGAATCGAAGGCCGAGCAGGCGACGACGAGCTTGGCCTGTTCGCAGGCGGCCATGGCTCGGGCCGGGTCGATCAGATCGTGATCCGGCTCCAGGCCCCAGAGCACCAGGGCACCGAGCGGCTGGTCGAGCATGGCACCGACGGCCATTCCGGGTGTCTCGGCTGGATGCGCGCCGGGCAGGATCGCCGGATGGGCGCCGGCCAGATGCGCGCCGATGCTGTTGGCGGTCGCCGGCAGATAACCGAGACGCACACCAGCCGCTTCAGCGATCACGCCCGCCAGCGCCTTGAGCAGACTGTAATCGGGATGCGCTTCAGCCAGCGCGCCGAGCAGCACCACGCCCTGCCCTTCCGCCTGTTTCAGCGTCTGGGCGACGGCTTCATGCGCGTCGGTCGGTTCGCTTGCGCCGATCAGGTCGGCCAGCACGCCCGAACCGCGCGCGTCGAGTGCTTTGGCAATCGCGGCGAGATCGGAAGCCATCCGCGCCGGTGCGCTGAGGATCTGGGTCGAGCGATGGTTGAGTTCCAGCTCCAGCGGATTGACGCACAGCACCTCGGCCCCATCCAGCGCGGCCTGACGAACGCGGTGCGCAAGCAGCGGCTGTTCCTGGCGGATGTGCGAGCCGATCAGCAGGATCGCCTTCTGTCGCGGCAGTTCGGCGACCGGCAGCCCCAGCCAGGGGAACAGCGGGTCGGCGGCATCGGCGCGGAAATCCTGTTGACGCAGACGATGGTCGATGTTGTCGCAACCCAGACCGCGTGCGATCCGCGCCGCCAGATAGAGTTCTTCCAGCGTCGTATTGGGCGCCATCAGCCAGCCCATGTCGGCGCTGTCCGCCGCCTTGAGCCGCTCGGCGACATGGGTCAGGGCTTCGGTCCACTCGACCTGATGCCACTCACCGTCGCGCTTGACCATCGGCGCTTTCAGACGATCCGTGCCATTGAGACCGGCATAGCTGAAGCGGTCGCGATCCGAGATCCAGGTCTCGTTGACGGCTTCGTTGTCGTTGGGATGCACGCGCATCACCTGACCGCGCCGTACATGCAGCCGCAGGTTGGAGCCGAGTCCGTCGTGCGGAGCGATGCTGTCGCGTCCGGTCAGCTCCCAGGGCCGCGCGGTGAAGCGATAGGGCTTTGAGGTCAGCGCCCCGACCGGACAGAGATCAATGACGTTGCCCGCCAGCTCGTGCGTGACCGCGTGGGCGATATAGGTGCCGATGCGCATGTCCTCGCCGCGTCCGGTTGCGCCCAGCTCTCGCACACCGGCGATCTCGGCACAGAAACGCACGCAGCGGGTGCAATGGATGCAGCGCGTCATGTCGGTGGCGATCAGCGGACCCAGATCCTCGTCCAGCACCACGCGCTTGCGCTCACTGAAGCGCGAGACATCGCCGCCATAGCCCATGGCCACGTCCTGCAACTCGCACTCGCCGCCCTGATCGCAGATCGGGCAGTCGAGCGGATGGTTGATGAGCAGGAACTCCATGGTGGCGCGCTGGGCCTCGATCGCCTTGGGCGAGCGGGTCCAGACCTTCAGGCCCTCACCGACCGGGGTCGCGCAGGCCGGCACCGGCTTGGGGAAGGGACGCCCCCCTTGCTCGGCCTCGACCAGGCACATCCGGCAGTTCGCCGCGATGGACAGCTTTTTGTGATAGCAGAACCGGGGGATCGAAATGCCCTCGCGATCGGCGACCGCGATGATCATCTCGCCCGGCGCCGCCTCGCAGACGCGGCCATCGATCTCGATGTTGATCTTGTCCGTCATGTAGGTCTCTCGATCGGCTTTCTTCGGACAGACACGCGGAATGCGCGCCCGGTGTCAGCCGTGGCGAACTATCGGATTACAAACCAAGTCGGCGGACGCCAGACCAGCGGGCGCCCGCCTTGGATCGACTGTCGAGCCGGTTTCAGGCCGCGAGACGGTGCCCGTGCTCGATCATGTACGCAAATTCGTGCCGGTAATGCTTGAGGAAACTCTGCACCGGCATAGCCGCCGCATCGCCCAGCGCGCAGATGGTCTTGCCGCCGATGCGTCCGGCGACGCTATCAAGTAGCTCCAAGTCCTCGGCACGGCCCTGACCATCGAGGATGCGCTTGATGACCCGCGCCAGCCAGCCGGTGCCCTCACGACACGGCGTACACTGCCCGCAAGACTCGTGCATGTAGAAGTGCGACAGGTTGTAGAGCACCTTGACCATGCAGGTTCCCTCGGCGATCACGATGACCGCCCCCGAACCGAGCATCGACCCGGCCTTGGCGATGGAGTCGTAATCCATGTCGACGTCCATCATGATCTCACCCGGCACCACGGGCACCGAGGAACCGCCCGGAATCACGGCCTTGAGCTTGCGCCCGTCCTTGACGCCCCCCGCCATCTCCAGCAACGCCCTGAACGGCGTCCCCAGCGGCACCTCGAAATTGTTCGGCGCATTCACATGCC
This sequence comes from Allochromatium vinosum DSM 180, assembly GCF_000025485.1. Lineage (NCBI taxonomy): Bacteria > Pseudomonadati > Pseudomonadota > Gammaproteobacteria > Chromatiales > Chromatiaceae > Allochromatium > Allochromatium vinosum. The sequence continues at coordinate 2,748,148 of NC_013851.1, forward strand.
CCGACACCGAGAACAGCTTCGGCCCGCCATTGTTCGGCCGCCCCTGCTCCAGGAACCACTGCCCGCCCTTCTCCAGAATCACCGGAATCGACGCCAGCGACTCGGTATTGTTGATCGTCGTCGGCCGCCCATAGAGACCGACCTGAGCCGGAAACGGCGGCTTGTAACGCGGCTGGCCCTTCTTGCCCTCGATGGATTCGAGTAGCGCCGTCTCCTCGCCGCAGATATAGGCCCCCGCCCCCATATGCGCATAGAGATCGAAGTCCACCCCCGACCCCTGAATGTCGCGCCCGAGCAAGCCGGCGGCATAGGCCTCACGCACCGCGTCCTCGAACCGCTCGATCGGCTCGTAGAACTCGCCGCGAATATAGTTGTAACCCACGGTCGCGCCGATGCAATACCCGGCGATCGCCATCCCCTCGATCAACTGATGCGGGTTGTAGCGCAGGATGTCGCGATCCTTGCAAGTGCCCGGCTCGCCCTCGTCGGAGTTGCAGACGATATATTTCTGCCCCGGTGCCTGGCGCGGCATGAAGCTCCACTTCAACCCGGTCGGAAAGCCCGCACCGCCGCGCCCACGCAGGGCCGAGCGCTTGACCTCCTCGATCAAATCGGCCGGATCGGGACGCTCGCGCAAAATGCGCTCCCACTGCGCATAGCCGCCGAGATCGCGATAGGCCGCCAGCGTGTGCCGGATGGCTGGATCGAGATGCTGATTGCGGAAGCAAACGGTGTTCTGACGTTCGACCATGCCCTTACTCCAGCCCGTCGATCAGCTTGTCGAGCGACTCGGGCGTCAGCTTCTCGTGATAGACCTTGTCGAGCAGCACCGCCGGTGCATCGCGACAGGCACCCAGACACTCGACTTCCTTGAGCGTGAAGCGCCCATCGGACGTGGTCTCGCCCACCTTGACGCCGTACTTGTGCTCGACGTGTTCGATGAGTTCCTCCGACCCATTGAGCATGCACGAGATGCTGTTGCAGACACAGACCTTGTGCCGACCCTGCGGCGTCAGGTCATACATGCCATAGAAGGTCGCGACCTCATAGACCGAAACCGCCGGCATATCGAGATAGGCCGCCACGTCATCCATCAGCTCGGTCGTCAGCCAGCCGCCGTTGGCATCCTGGACGATGGACAGCGCCGGCATCACCGCCGACTGCTTCCACTCGGGCGGATACTTGGCGATGTGGGCGTCGATGGCCTCGCGGATCTCGGGCGAGAACAGCGCGGATTTGTCGACGTCATGTTCGACGGCCTGGGGTGCGTTGCGAAAGCTCATCAGCGGTCGATCTCCCCGAACACGATATCCAGTGTGCCGATGATGGCCACCACGTCGGCCAGCATGTGGCCCCTGGACATCTCATCGAGCGCGGCCAGATGCGGAAAACCAGGCGCACGCACTTTCAACCGATAAGGCTTGTTGGCCCCATCCGAGACGATGTAGCAGCCGAACTCGCCCTTGGGCGCCTCGACCGCGGCATACACCTCGCCCGGCGGCGGACAATAGCCCTCGGTGAAGAGTTTGAAGTGATGGATCAAGGCTTCCATGTTCTCCTTGACCTCGGCGCGCTTGGGTGGCACCACCTTGTGATCCTCGATCGACACCGGCCCCGGATTGGCGCGCAGCCAGTCGACGCACTGGCGGATGATGCGGTTGGACTGGCGCATCTCTTCCATGCGCACCAGGTAGCGGTCATAGCAGTCGCCGTTCACGCCGACCGGAATATCGAAATCGACCTGATGATAGGCCGCATAGGGCTGCTTCTTGCGCAGATCCCACTCGATGCCCGAGCCGCGCAACATGGGGCCGGTGAAACCGAGCTGCAACGCCCGCTCCGGCGAGACCACGCCGATGTCGACCGTGCGCTGCTTCCAGATGCGATTGTCGGTGAGCAGCGTCTCGTACTCGTCGACATGACCGGGGAAGCGGTCGGTGAAGTCCTGGATGAAGTCGAGCAGCGAGCCGTCGCGGGCACTGTTGCGCTGGGCGATCTCGCGCGCGCTGTGCCACTTGGACTTGCCCTCGTAGCGCGGCATGGTGTCGGGCAGATCGCGATGCACGCCGCCCGGACGATAATAGGTCGCGTGCATACGCGCGCCCGAGACCGCCTCGTAGCAGTCGAGCAGATCCTCGCGCTCGCGGAAGCAGTAGAGGAAGACGCTCATGGCGCCGATGTCGAGCGCATGGGCCGCGAGCCACATCAGATGGTTCAGGATGCGCGTGATCTCGTCGAACAGCGTCCGGATGTACTGCGCCCGCTCCGGCGCCTGGACGCCGAGCAGCTTCTCGATCGCGCGCACATAGCCGTGCTCGTTGCACATCATGGACACATAGTCCAGACGGTCCATGTAGCCGATCGACTGGTTGTACGGCTTGTATTCGGCCAGCTTTTCGGTGCCGCGATGCAGCAACCCGATATGCGGATCAGCGCGTTCGATGACTTCGCCGTCCATCTCCAGCACCAGACGCAGCACGCCGTGCGCCGACGGATGCTGGGGGCCGAAGTTCAGGGTGTAATTGCGGATCTCAGGCATGACGGGCTTCCTCGCCGGGACCGACGTAACGGCTGTCCTCGCGGATCACGCGGGGCACCAGCACGCGCGGTTCGATGGAGACCGGCTCGTAGACGACGCGCTTGAGCTCGGGGTCGTAACGCATCTCGACCTGACCGCTGAGCGGGAAGTCCTTGCGGAACGGATGGCCGACGAACCCATAGTCGGTGAGGATGCGGCGCAGATCCGGATGCCCCCGGAAGAGAATGCCGTAGAGATCGAAGGCTTCGCGCTCGAACCAGTTGGCCGAGTCCCAGACCGGGATCAGCGAATCGACGATGGGCGCAGCCGCACCGACATGCACGCGTAGCCGCAACCGATGATTGTGGGCGAGCGAGAGCAGATGGACCACCACGCCGAAACGCTTGGGATCATCCGCCTCGATCCGGAGGTCACGATCGACACCGCGCCCGAAGCCCGTCGTCGATGCCTCGTCGGTCTCCCACTCCGAGCAACCATAGGCGGCATAGTCGACGCCGCAGAGATCGATCAACTGCTCGAAGCGGAAGTCGTCGTGATCGCGCAGGGTCCGGGCCACGTCGAGCAGCCGTTCAGCGGGCACGACCAGAGTCAGCTCGTCGAATGCGTCGATCAGCTCGAAGTCCGACTCGGCGAAATGCGCGCGAATGGCCGCGACAAGCGCGTCCACCCTGGCGGTGCGGGTCAGGATGTGTGTCACCATGATCTCTGAAGGAACTCAGCGGGCGATGGTATTGGTGCGGCGGATCTTCTCCTGCAATTGCAGGATGCCGTAGAGCAGCGCTTCCGCCGTTGGTGGACAGCCGGGGACATAGACGTCGACCGGCACGATGCGGTCACAGCCGCGCACCACCGAATAGGAATAGTGATAGTAGCCGCCGCCATTGGCACAGGAACCCATGGAGATGACCCAGCGCGGTTCGGCCATCTGGTCATACACCTTGCGCAGCGCCGGCGCCATCTTGTTGACCAATGTGCCGGCCACGATCATCACATCGGACTGACGCGGACTCGGTCGGAAGATGATGCCGAAGCGGTCGAGGTCATAGCGCGCGGCGCCGGCATGCATCATCTCGATGGCGCAGCAGGCCAGCCCGAAGGTCATGGGCCAGAGCGAGCCGGTACGTGCCCAGTTGATCAGCTTGTCGGCGGTCGTGGTGACGACGCCCTCCTCAAGCAAGCCTTCTATTCCCATTCCAGGGCCCCCTTCTTCCACTCATAGATGAAGCCAACGACCAGGATTCCGAGAAACACGACCATGGCCCAGAAGGCGAAGAGGCCCAGCTCACCGAGCGCAACGGCCCAGGGGAAGAGGAACGCGATCTCCAGATCGAAGATGATGAACAGGATGGCGACCAGATAGTACCGGACGTCGAATTTCATGCGGGCGCTCTCGAACGCCTCGAAGCCGCATTCGTAAGGGGAATCCTTTTCGCTATCGGGGCGCCGGGGGCCAAGCAGATAGCCCATGACCAGCGGACCCACGCCAACCAGAATCCCGACCAGGATGAAGATCAGGATCGGCAGATAGTTGTCGAGCACTCTGTCCCCTCTCTGACGTTTTTCTAATATTCGCGGCCGAACCGGGAGTCTAGTGCAGGGGTTGGCGCGCTGTCAACCCTGCCATCAATCCAAATTATTTGATTTTTCAAAGCATTAGATAATTATCAATGACACAAAGAAAAACGGCATACCGCGTGGGCGATATGCCGTTTATTGTTGGTGCCGACGGCCAGACTCGAACTGGCACGGCTTGCGCCACTACCCCCTCAAGATAGCGTGTCTACCAATTTCACCACGTCGGCTAAAACTGAAATCATTGTTTATCGGCTGCCTGATCACCGGATGATTCGGCATCCGCATTCGGCTCGACAGAATCCTGTAACGGCGCTGTCGGAACATCGGAAGCGGTCGATTCGGAGGGCATCGCCGCTCCTGGAATCGCAGGCACATCCGAACTCGCCGGGCGCGGAATCGACTCGGCCGGCACGCTCGGGACGACGACTGCGTCGCCCATTTTATCCATCAATCCGGCCGGTCCGCTAGTCTGAGTTGCATAATAGGCCAAGGCCATGCTCGTCAGAAAGAACAGCGTCGCCAGGATCGCCGTGAGCCGCGTCAGAAACGAACCCGAACCCTGGGCGCCGAAGACGGTCGCCGAAGCACCGCTACCGAAGGCCGCGCCCGCATCCGCACCCTTGCCATGCTGGATCAGCACCAGACCGATCAGACCCAGCGACAGAAAGACTTGGAGGACTGTCAGAATCGTTTGCATGCGTTACTCAACAAAGGGCGTCTCAAACTGCCGTCTCTCCAGCCTGGCAGATCGCCAGAAAATCTTCGGCCACCAGCGAGGCGCCGCCGATCAGACCACCGTCGATGTCCGGCATTGCCAGCAATTCAGCGGCGTTCGACGGCTTCATGCTGCCGCCGTAGAGAATCCGAACCTTCTCGGCGATCGCGGCGTCATGCGCGGCGACACGGCGACGAATGAAGGCATGGACTTCCTGCGCCTGTTCGGGCGTGGCCGTCTTGCCGGTCCCGATCGCCCAGACCGGCTCATATGCGATCGCAACCTGACCGAACGATTCGATGCCATTGGCTTCGATGATCGCGTCGATCTGCCCTGCAATCACAGCTTCCATGAAGCCCTGCTCGCGTTGTTCGAGCGTCTCGCCAACGCAGAGAATGGGCGTCATGCCGGTGGACGCGACCATCGCCAGCTTTTTGGCAACGATGGCGTCGGTCTCACCATAGTATTCGCGACGCTCGGAGTGCCCGCAGATCACATAGCGGCATCCGAACTCGTTCAGCATCTCAGCCGATGTTTCGCCTGTATAGGCGCCACTCGCTTCAGTGCAGACGTTTTGCGCGCCGAGCCGGATCGAACGACCAGACAGTAAACGCTGAGCAAGCTCTAGAAAGACGAAGGGCACGCAGACCGCTATTTCGGCTTTTGCTATCCCACTCGAACCTTCGAGGACACCCTGAATCAGCGACTCGGCGCTGGAACGGGTGCCGTTCATCTTCCAGTTACCTGCAATCAGAGGCTGACGCATGGCGATACGGCTCCATGTTTTGCTCAAACTAGCAAGCTCGAAGCGAGCCGGCGATTATAGACACTTTCGCGCATTCCGCAAGCCCCCTGTGAATGTGAAATCGCGAGGCTTAATCCGGCGCGCGCTTTCGGCTACACTCGCGCGCATGGCAAAAGGTACCAAGAAAACTTCCGACGGCAGCTCGACCATCGCCCTCAACAAGAAGGCCGGGCACGACTATTTCATCGAGCAGCGCCTCGAGACCGGACTCGTGCTCGAAGGCTGGGAGGTCAAAAGCCTGCGCGCCGGGCGCGTGCAGCTCAAGGAGAGCTATGTCAAGATCCTCCATGCCGAGGCCTTCCTCATCGGCGCGCACATCTCGGCGCTGGCGACCGCCTCGACCCATATCAGCCCCGACCCGACCCGTAGCCGCAAGCTGCTGCTCAAGCGCTCGGAACTCAACCGGCTGATCGGGTTGACTGAGCGTGCAGGCTATACCCTGATCCCGACCGCGATGTATTGGAAGCGCGGACGCGCCAAGCTCGAGATCGGTCTGGCCAAGGGCAAGAAGCAGCACGACAAGCGCGCCACCGAGCGCGACCGCGACTGGCAGCGCGAGAAGGAGCGCATCTTCAAGACCGGTTGAGGTCGGGCGGCGACTTTTTCGGTTGCCCTGGAACCAAAGCTTCCCTATATTGACCAACTTCTCACCTGGGGGCGACATGGCTTCGACGTGGGTCGCAAAACCTGAGGTGCATGCCGAGGTGCGGGAAACCTCGTAAAACCATCCGCAAACCAATAGTTGCCAACGACGACAACTACGCTCTCGCTGCTTAATCCCAGCGGGCCTCAGACCGCTGCCTGCCTATGGACGGCGGATTCCTGGGGTAAAAACACATAGGATCGCGGTGACGGGCGTCCGGACCTGATCTGCTAAAACCTAACGGAATCGCCGACTGATCGCCCTGCCCCTTGGGCGGCGGGAGGCTAAAAACAATAAAGCGGGCTAAGCATGTAGGACCAATGGCAGAGGGCTTGCGGACGCGGGTTCGATTCCCGCCGCCTCCACCAAATACTCGTCCACAGACGCCCACAAACCCGCTTAAGTGCGGGTTTTTCATGCCTATACGCTCCTCATGCGGGCATGTCCGTCCATCGACATCATCCAAACTGGGGCAACATTGGCGGCAAGCGATCCGCTACTGCATGGAGTTACCCCGTGCCCCAGCACAGACCATGGAAAGTGAGTTTTTGGGGATCGAGGCACGATGAAAGCAGACAAGGCTATCGCGACCTACCGACGCATGCGGACTCAGCCCCTGTGGCGTCTGCTGGCCTCGGACAACGGCCCCACTGTCATTGGCCTGCTTCAAATCCATCTCTATGAGAGCGAGCAAAGCCTTCCCGCCTCCACTTTTCATGAGCGGATCGGGAGGAGTTTGGAAGTGCTTCGCGCTCAAGGTGAGGATTTCCCCCAAACCGCCCAGGCCTATGTCGCCAACTGGCTCGCCGATGGCTATCTGGAGCGCCGCTTTCCGGCCGGCGCTTCCGAGGAGGAATATGAACTCTCCACGGCAGCCATCGAGGCTATTCGCTTTGTCTCTGGGCTGACGCAGCCCCACTCCGCTGCGACCGAGAGCCGTCTGACACTCGTCATCGAAGCGCTGACCCGGCTTGCCGAGGACACCGACACCGACAAGTTCCGCCGCATCGATCGGCTCATGGCCGAGCAGGCGCGTATCGACAAGGAGATAGACGCCATCCAGAAGGGGCAGATGCGCGTGCTTCCTCATGCAGCGGCGCTGGAACGCACGCGGGAGATCATCACGCTGGCCGACGATCTTGCGGGCGACTTCCGGCGCGTGCGTAATCAGTTCGAGCAACTGAATCGAGATCTCCGTGAGCGCCTCATGGACAATGATGGCAATCGGGGCGAGGTGCTGGATTCGCTGTTTGCCGGAATCGACCTGATTTCAGAGAGCGAAGCGGGGCGCACCTTTTCCGCTTTCTGGCGCTTGCTAACGGACCCGGAACAGGCGGCCACCCTCGACCAGGCCCTTGATAGCGTGCTGTCGCGGGAATTCGTGACTCAACTCGACGCCAAGGAGCGACGCTTCCTTCTCCGGCTGACGCGAACCCTTCTTGAGCAAGGCGGAATGGTTCATGAGGTGCTCCAGACTTTCGCTCGCAGCCTGAAGCATTTCGTTCAGAGTCGTGAGTACCTTGAGCAGCGCCGACTCAATCACCTTTTGAAGGATGCCCAGCGTGCCGCCCTCGCCCTGAAGGATGAGGTCAGGGCCACGGAAACCCTCCAGTACACGCTCGAACTCTCAAGCAGCCGTTTGCGCTCCCTATCCCAGTGGGTGCTGTACGATCCCTCCCTACAAGCCTTGCCTGGTCAGATGGCCGAAGGGGACGCGCTGCCCATCGACCTGGAGTCTGTCGGCGAACTGATCGCTCAATCCGAGATCGATTTCCGCACGCTGAAGGCCAACGTGCTGGCCGTCCTGGAACACCGATCCCAGGCTTCCATTGCCGACGTTCTGGAGCGGTTCCCCGCCGCACAGGGACTCGGCAGCGTGGTCGGCCTTCTGGCGTTAGGCAGTCGGCATGGTTTCCGGTCCGATCACAGCGAAACCGTGGGCTGGATTGGAGGCGACGACCAGAGTCGTAGCGCCCGAATTCCAAAGATCTTGTTTTTGAGGGAGCGGGCCAATGAGCTGGTCTGAGATTGACGAAGCGGCGTTGCCGGACGAAGAACGAGCGCCGGATGCAGTGCCGGCCTCCGCCAACACGCTGTTCATAGGCGATAGCGGCGAATTGCCCCTGGACACCCGGCGCGCCCTGGTACAGCTCCTGGCGGGGCCGTCACTCGATGGATACCGACACCCCAAACTCTGGCCGATCCTGATCAGAGACGAAGTGCCGATACGTCGCCGCCTCGCCGAACTGTTCCTGGAGCTGGTCATCGACCGGGACATGCAAGTCGCCTTCACCCGTCAGGCGGATACCGGTGAACTGGAGGTTCCGACCCTGCTGCGTCGCGCCCAGTTGACCTTCATCGACTCTATTCTGCTGCTCCATCTTCGCCAACGCTTGACCCAGGCAGATTCGCGGGGCGACCGCGCCGTGGTGTCGACGGATGAGATCATGGAGTTCCTCAACCTCTATGAGCGAGCGTCCAACACCGACCGCGCCGGGTTCGTGAAACGGATCCATGCCTCCATCGAGAAGATCAAGAAGCACAGCATCCTCCAGAAAATTCGTTCCAGTGAGGATCGATTCGAGATCTCGCCGACACTGAAGCTCCTCTTCTCGGCCGAGGAAATACAAGCCCTGACGCACCTGTATCAACGCATGGCCGCCGATGAGACGCCGGCGCCTGTGACTCGGACCGAATCTGATGATGAAGAGGCCGACCCATGATCCTGGAACCACAAACCGCCTCCTTGTTCGCCCGGGAACAATTCCGGATGGCTCGCTTGCAGGTTTTCAACTGGGGAACATTCTCTGGCCTGCATGACATCCCGATCAGCGAGCGCGGCTTTCTGTTCGTAGGCCGATCCGGAGCGGGTAAATCGACTCTGCTCGATGCCATTTCGGCCCTGCTGGTGCCGCCTCAGTGGATCGACTTCAATGCCGCCGCTCGCGAGGCCGATCGCAGCGGCCGCGATCGGAATCTCGTCACCTACGTCCGCGGCGCATGGGCCGAGCAGAAGGATGGCGAGTCGGGTGAAATCGCCACCCGTTATCTGCGCCCAGGGACCACATGGTCAGCCTTGGCGCTGACATACCAGAACACATTGGGTCAGACCGTGGTGCTGGTCCGGGTGTTCTGGCTGCGAGGCAGCGCCAATGGCAGTGCCGATGTCAAACGCCACTACCTCATCCTGGAGCGGCCTTTCGATCTGCGCGAACTGGAGGACTTCGGACAATCCAACTTTGACGTTCGCAAGCTCAAGCAATCGTTCCCGAATGCCTTCGCCCGCGACGAGTTCCGCCCGTATTGCGAGCGATTCAGTCGCTTGCTCGGCATCGAGAGCGAGATGGCGCTGCGCTTGCTGCACAAGACCCAGTCGGCCAAGAATCTGGGCGACCTCAATACCTTCCTGCGCGACTTCATGCTCGACAAGCCCGAAACCTTTGAGGTGGCGAATCGCTTGGTCAGCGAATTCGACGAACTCAACGCGGCGCACCAAGCGGTCGTGACGGCGCGCGAGCAGGTGGAAACCCTGCTGCCTGCGCGAGAGCAGGATCAACATCGCGAGTCGCTGTTATCACGGCGCAATGGACTGGAGGAACTTCGGCTGGGGGTGGATGGCTACCGGGAAACCCGCCGCATTGAACTACTGAAGCAGCAGGTGGCATCTCTGGAGGTGCAAGCCGGCGGCACAGAGGGTGAGATCAGCCGGTGCAAAAGTACACTAGACAACCATAAAACGACGTTGCGAGACCTGGAGAGGCAGCATCGCGAGGCTGGTGGTGACCGGATCGAGCAGTGGGAGTCCGAGAAATCGGGCTTGGAAACCCAACGTACGGACCGCCTTCGCAAACGCAGTCAGGCAGAAGAGGCTTGCAAAAAGCTTGGCTGGAGCCTCCCGGATTCACCCCAAGCCTTTGCCGAATCATTGGGTAACGCGCGGCAGGAGATCGAAAACCGGGAGCAGTTCAGCAACGAAAATCGGGAAGAACAATTTCGTCTCGCCGGTCGGAAGAAGGACGCCGAGACGGCGTTTTCGCAAGCGGTGAAAGAGGTGCAGGCACTCCAGCGCCAGCCGTCGAATGTGCCTGCCGATATGCTCGAAATGCGCCGCGATATTGCCGCAGCCATTGGGATCTCAGAGTCGGCCCTGCCCTTCGTCGGCGAACTCATCGAGGTGAAGGCCGATGAGGCCGAGTGGCGCGGCGCCATCGAGCGCGTATTGCATGGATTTGCACTCTCTCTTCTGGTGGACGAGCGTCATTATTCCGCGCTGGCCAATCACATCAACGACACCCATCTTGGGCAGCGCCTGGTGTACTACCGAACCGGCCGCCCTGAGACCTGGCAGGTCAGACCCATCGGGCCCAACTCGCTGGTCCTCAAACTGAACGTCAAGGAAGGGGCCTATTCCGATTGGTTACAGGCTGAGCTGCGACAGCGTTTCGATTATGTGTGCGTCGACGGAATGACGTCTTTCAGGACCGCTGATCGGGCCATCACGCGAGAGGGTCAGGTCAAGCACAACAAAATCCGACATGAGAAAGACGACCGTCGAAATGTCGGTGATCGACGAAGCTGGGTGCTTGGGTTCGACAACCGCGAGAAGCTCGCGCTCTTTCAGGCACAGGCTCAGGAACTGGCAGCCACGATCAGCCGCCTCGCAAGAGAGATCGACGCCCTGGCCTCCCAGGACAAGGACCGTGCGGACCGAGCCATGCAGTGCCAGACTCTGGTGAGTCTCCAGTGGCAGGAAATCGACGTCGTTCCGTTGCTGGACCGTATTGCCGCCATCGAGCGGCAGATCCGCGAAGCGCGTGAAGGCAATACAGCCCTGCTGCACCTTAGTGAGCGGATCGAGCAGCAACAGAAGCGGGTTGCGGAAGCCGAACAAGGCCTCCAAGACGCCAGGGTGACGCACGAGTCGGTTCTGAAAAAAATTCGGGAAAGCACTCAAGAGCTGGAGTCTCTCCTCCAGGACGCCTCCAGGGTTCCACTGACTCCGCATCAGATTACCGGACTCGACGAACGCTTCGACAAACAGGCGGATGTACTCAGCCTGAACAACCTCGGCAAGGTAGCGACCACTGTCGAGCGAGCGCTCAACACAGAGATCACGGACATCGACCACGCGATCCGCGATTGCGAGAAGATCATCGAAGCGCGCTTTACCGATTTCAAACGGCAGTGGCCCATGGATGCCGGCGACATGGATACGAGTCTCTCCAGCGCGCCGGACTTTTTTGCCCGGCTGGTTCGGCTGGAGACGGATGGTCTGCCGGCGCATGAACACCGCTTCTTCGAGTTGCTGCAGAACCAGAGCCACCAGAATCTGGCCGCACTCGCCTCCTACTTGCGCGATGAGCGAAAGGCCATCCTTGAACGAATGGACCTGGTGAACGACAGTCTCAGCCAAGTGCCGTTCAATCAGAGCGCCAACCAACGCACCTATCTCCACATCGACACCAGCGACCGGCAACTTGCCGACGTCAAGGAATTCCAGCAGAACATTCAGCGGGCACTCAGCCACGCCTGGAGTGAGGACCGCGAGTTTGCCGAGGCACGGTTCTCGGTCTTGCGCCAACTTGTCGAACAGCTCGCCAGTCAGGAGCCCGAGCACAGACGCTGGCGCGAGTCCGTGCTGGACGTCCGGCAGCATGTCGAGTTCATCGGGCGGGAAATCGATGAGTGCGGCGTCGAGGTCGAGATCTACCGCAGCGGTGCGGGCAAATCGGGAGGCCAGCGCCAGAAGCTGGCCACCACCTGTCTGGCCGCCGCCCTGCGTTACCAATTGGGCGGAAACGATCATGGCGTGCCGATGTACGCACCGGTCGTGCTCGACGAGGCGTTCGACAAGGCAGACAACGAATTCACCGCCTTGGCGATGCATATCTTTGCCAATTTCGGATTTCAGATGATCGTCGCCACGCCGCTGAAGTCCGTCATGACTCTGGAACCGTTCATCGGAGGCGCGTGCTTCATCGATATCAGCGACCGGCGCGTATCGGGTGTCCTGATGATTGAATACGACAATGATCGTCAGCGGTTGAGACTGCCTGAGCACGCCCAAGAGGAGGCCGACGTTGAAGCTTCCTGAAGATGTCCGGCAGCTTCTCGCCCGCCGCTTTCAGAGCAAACACCGCTCGTGGCTGGCCGGTGAGTCCGGCGAAAACCAATGGCCACTGAAAATCGCGCTCGGTGTACCCACGGAGCAGGCCGCTCTGCGGCAAGTCGAAGGCGTTCGCGTCTGGGTGAGCGCATGGCAGCACTGGCATGGACCAGGTGCGCTGTCCTGGTGCGAGCGGCGTTGGAAGACGCTTGGCGTTCAACGAGTGCCCGACACGCTGATACTGAACGGCCCCGATGAGGTGGCTCAGTGGATCGGTGAAGGCACTCGCTGGAAGCAGGCTCAATCGCGTTATCAGACACTCATTGCACGTTGGCCGCTGCTGGCTCGGCCGTTGCGGAAATACTTCGATGTTCTCGCCGACTACGGCGACGCCGATTTTCGGCGCATGGCGGACATGCTGGCCTGGATCGCAAGCCACCCGAACTCCGGTCTCTACCCCCGCCAGTTGCCCGTGTCGGGTCTGGACAGCAAATGGCTCGACGGACGCACAGGCCTGCTGAAGGATCTGATGGCCGCGATACAGGGAGACGCCGCCAACGACCTGGATTTCTACGAACGATGCGGTCTGAAAGCACCACCGCTTCTGGTGCGGATGAGGATCCTCGATCAGGGGCTGCGAACCTGGATCGGCGGTATGGGAGACATCACCGCGCCGGTGGAAGACCTGGCGCGTATCCATTTACCGGCCTCGCATGTGTTCATTGTCGAGAACCTTCAAACCGGATTGGCCATGTCCGACATGCCGGGCGCTGTCGTCTTCATGCGGCTTGGCTACAACGTGAACGTGCTGGCCGGACTGCCTTGGCTCACCCACGCCCAGTGCATCTACTGGGGCGATCTGGATACCCATGGATTTGCGATCTTGCACCGGGCCCGTTCCTATCTTCCAGGCCTGCGGTCCGTCCTTATGGACGAAGACACCTTGCTCCGTCACAAAGCCTTGTGGGTGGATGAGAAGGAACAACATGCAGCGGCGGAACTGACGCTTCTGAACGAGACTGAGCGGGAGGTCTACCAGGGACTCAAACAGCAGCGATGGGGGCAGAACGTCCGCCTGGAGCAAGAGCGGATCGCTTGGGATACGGCTTGGCCTACCTTGCAGCGGCTCGTCGGCACCCTGTAGCGCTGTGTCGCATCCCCGGAGACGATAACGGGTTTTCTTGCGGAGAAATCGATGAAACCGAACTGGTACGGCCTGAGTGTCGACGAGGCACTCGATACCCTGAACGCCTCGCACGAGCGCGGCCTGTCGCGCACCGAGGTCGAGGCCCGCCGCCCAGAGGCCGGCTGGAACGAACTCGCCTTCAAGAAGACGCCCGCGTGGGTGCGTTTCCTGCGGCAGTTCAAGGACTCGATGGTCGTCATCCTGCTGGTGACGGCGGCCATCACCGGTCTGCTGACCGCGCTCGGCAGTCACATGCTGCCCGACACCCTGGTCATCCTCGGCGTGGTGCTGCTCAATGCCATCCTCGGCTTCGTGCAGGAGGGCAAGGCCGAGGGCGCGCTCGATGCTCTGCGCAGCCTGATGGTGCCCGAGTGTCTGGTGATGCGCGACGGCGAGCTGCAACGCCTGCCCTCGCGCGAGCTGGTGCCGGGCGATCTGGTGATCCTGGAAGGCGGCGACAAGATCCCGGCCGACATCCGCTTCATCGACACCAGCAGCGCCTATGTCGACGAGTCCTCGCTGACCGGCGAATCGGTGCCGGTGCAGAAGTCCACCCAGCCCATCGCCGGCGACAATCTGGTTCCGGGCGACCAGCGCAACATGGGTTTTTCCGGCACCTATCTGACCCAGGGCACGGCGCGCGGTCTGGTGGTCGAAACCGGCGCCAACACCGTCTTCGGCCGGATCGCCGACATGGTCAAGAGCGCCGACGCGGGTCAGACGCCCTTGCAGCGCAAGATGAGCGAGTTCGTCCATACGCTCATCAAGGCCATTCTCGCCGTCGGCGCCTTCAACTTCGTCTATGGACTCTATCTCGGCTATGACCTGGGCTACAGCTTCCTCGGTGCCGTGTCGCTGGTGGTGGCCGCCATCCCCGAGATGCTGCCGGCGCTGGTGACGGCCATCCTCGCCGTCTCCGGCACCCTCATGGCCGCGCGCAAGGCGCTCATCCGCAAGTTGCCTGCCGCCGAGACCCTGGGCGCAACCTCGGTCATCTGTTCGGACAAGACCGGCACCCTGACCGAGAACCGCATGACAGTCACACGCGTCCAGAGCGGCGCCCAGACCCTGGAGGTCACGGGCGTCGGCTATGACGTGAGCGGACACTATGCGCGCGACGGCGAACGGCTCGACGCGGAGGGACACCCCGCCCTGCGCGCGCTGCTGGAAGTCGGCGCCGTCTGCAACAACGCCCATCTGAAGGATGAAGGCGGCGGTGTCGGTGACCCGACCGAACTGGCGTTGCTGGTCAGTGCCGCCAAGGCCGGTATCACCAAGGCCGACGCGCACCGGCTGGCCGAGATCCCGTTCGACTCGGCCACCAAATACATGGCGGTGCTGACTGAGCATGGCGGGCGGCGCTTCATCGCGGTCAAGGGCGCACCCGAGACCGTGCTTGGCCTGTGCGCGACCCAGTTGGACGCCGACGGCCGGACGGTCTCGCTCGACGCCGCATCCTACCTGAGCGCCGCCCAGGGCTTCGCGCGCCAGGCGCTACGCACCCTCGGTTTCGCTTTCAAGGAAGTCGACGCCGATCATGTCGACCTGCTGCACGCCGACCTGAGCGGTCTGACCTTCGCCGGACTCCAGGGCATGATCGATCCGCCCAAGCCCTCGGCAATCGAAGCGGTCGCCAAGTGCAAGAGTGCCGGAATCCGCACCGTCATGGTCACGGGCGACCATCCCGACACGGCGCAGGCGGTGGCGGCGCAACTCGGCATCACCGCCGACCAGGTGATCACGGGCGCGCAGCTCGCCGAGATGTCGCCCGAATCACTGCGCGAGTGCGTCAAGGCCGTCTCAGTGTTCGCGCGCGTGGCTCCCGAGCACAAGAAATCCATCGCCGAGGCGTTCCAAGCCAATGGTCTGGTGGTCGCCATGACCGGCGACGGCGTCAACGATGCCCCGGCACTCAAGCAGGCCGACATCGGCGTGGCCATGGGCATCGCTGGCACCGAGGTCGCGCGCGAGGCCGCCGACATGGTGCTGGCCGACGACAACTTCGCCACCATCGTCAACGCGGTCGAGGAAGGCCGCCATGCCTGGACCAACCTCCAGAAAGCCATCCTCTACACCCTGCCGACCAATGCCGCTCAGGCACTGCTCATCATGGGCGCGATCTTCATGGCCGCCTTCGTGCCGGTGTTCGCCGAGCGCTTCGTGCTCGAACCCATCCAGATTCTCTGGATCAATCTGATCGACTCGGTGCTGCTGACGCTGCCGCTGATGATGGAGCCGAAGGAGAAGGACCTGCTGTCGCGCCCGCCGCGCGATCCGGGCGTGCGCGTCATCGACGCGCTTTTCCTCCAGCGCGTGGTGCTCATGGGGCTGATGATCGCGGTGCCGAGCTTCCTCATCTATCACCACTTCGGTGCGGCGGCGGTGGTCGAGGGCGAGCTGGTCGATCCGCTGCTGTTGACCCAGGCGCAGACGGCGGCGTTCTGGGTGATCCTCATGACCCAGATCGGCTATCTGATCTCGGCGCGCTCGCTGTTCGACTCGGCCTTCCGGCTCGACCCGCTCGGCAATCCCTGGCTGCTCGGCGGCATCGGTCTGAGTGTGCTGCTGCATCTGATGGGAACCTTCGTGACGCCCGTGGCCGACGCCTTCCGGCTCGCGGCCTTCCCGATCGAATGGTGGCCATTGATCTTGGCGACACTGCTCCCGAGCTTCCTGGCGATCGAGACCGATAAGCTCATCCGCGCGCGTCTGGCTCGGCGTTAGCGCATCGCTAGCGCGGCTTCGACACGGTATCGAGCGCGCGGGCGGCCGCGAACAGCCCCAGGCTGGCGGTGACTGTGACCACCGAACCGAAGCCCGCGCAGTTGAGTCCGGTCGGTCCCGGACGGCTCGGGTCGCAGACTGCCCCGGGCGGCGGTTGGCGTAACGGCTCGACGGAATAGACCGCCTCGATGCCGAAGCGCTTGTTCGGCACGCGCGTGAAGCCGTGTGACTTGCGCAACTGGGCGCGCACCCGCGACAGCAGCGGATCCTGGATGGTGCGCGCGAGATCGTCGACCCGGATGCGGGTCGGATCGGCCTTGCCGCCGGCTGCGCCGCAGGTCACGAGCGGGATGCCGGCCCGATGACAGACGGCGATCATGGCTACCTTGGCGCGCACCGAATCGATGGCGTCGATCACATGATCGAAACCGGCGCCGACGAGTTCGGCAGCATTCTCCGGGGTCAGGAAATCCTCGATCAGGTTCAGGTCGCAATCCGGGGCATAGCTGGCGATGCGCGCGCGCATGGCCTCGACCTTGGCCTGACCGAGCGTGGGGTCGGTGGCCTGGATCTGGCGATTGATATTGGATTCGGCGACATGATCCAGGTCGATCAGGGTGAGACGGCCGACCCCACTGCGCGCCAGCGCCTCGGCCGCCCAGGAACCCACACCGCCGATGCCCACGACACAGACATGCGCCGCCGTCAGCCGGGCCTGTCCCTCCTCACCATAGAGTCGCGCTAGGCCGCTGAAACGGCGGCGGTCGTTGATCGTTCGTTCAGGGATCGGCAGGTTCGGCATGAGTCGCAAGACGGATGAAGCGCGAGCATGACGTGCTCAGGGACAGGACAGTTGAACCAATGATGCCGTATCGGGCCGTTTCCGGTCCAAGGATATTCAAGGCAGGCTGGTGAACCGATCGATCGGCGTCTGCTCGCCGAGCATCGAGACCCTGGAGCCTGCCGTGTCAGACCGCCGTCTTGGGAAAGACCGCCTCCCTGATCCGGTCCGCCGTCAGTTCCGGCGCGCACGCACGGATGAAGCTCAGGGCATAGTCGCGCAGATAGCGCCCGCGTCTCAGGCCCAGCCGGGCGGTGTTGGTCTCAAAGAGGTCAGGCAGTTCGATCAGCCGCAGTCCGGCGTCGCGGGCGGGGTGCCAGGCCATCGCCGCGATGAGTCCGACCCCAAGCCCCAGTTCGACATAGGCTTTGATGACATCGGCGTCGAGCGCCGACATGACGATCTCCGGCACCAGTCCGGCGCGCGCGAAGGCAGCGTCGATGCGCGCCCGCCCGGTGTAGCCGGGATGGTAGGTGATGAGCGGATACTCGGCGATCGTCTCCAGCGTCAGCGGACCGGCCACCGTCAGCGGATGCCCCTCCGGGACAATCAGCGCATGGCGCCATTCATAGAAGGGAAAGCTCACCAGATCCGGTTCGTCGGCCAGCGCCTCGGTGGCGATGCCGATGTCGGCCTCGCCCGAGCGCAGACGCTCGACGATCTCGCCCGGACCGCACTGATGCAGTTCCAGATGCACCCTGGGAAAGTGTGACTTGAAGCGTGTCACCACCGGCGGCAGGGCATAACGGGCCTGGGTGTGGGTGGTGGCGATGGCCAGATGTCCGGTGTCCTGTTGCGCGAACTGCTCGCCCAGCCGCTTGATGTTCTGGAGATCGAGCAGGATACGCTCGACAATCGGCAGCAGTTCCCGTCCGGGCGCGGTCAGTCCCAGCAGACGCTTGCCGCGGCGCGCGAACAGCTCCACGCCCAGTTCGTCCTCCAGATCCTTGATATGCTTGGAGACGCCCGACTGGGCGGTGAAGAGCGCGTTGGCCACTTCGGTCAGATTGAACTGACGGCGCGCGGTCTCGCGCACGATGCGCAATTGCTGGAGGTTCATCTCAGGCCGCTCGGTGCTCGAAGACGCGGAGGCGCGAAGGCACCAGCCGCACGCGCTGTCCAGCGACCAGTCCGAGCGCCTGCACCTGATCGCGCGGCAGCACGACCTCGTAGTGCACCGGTCTGCCGCTGTCCGCGGTCGACGCCGGACTGTCGAGCTCGACCGTGGCATTGGCGCCGAAGTTCAGCAGACGCGACACCGTAGCGGCGATGCCCTCGGCACTGTCCGGGTCGGTGAGGATCTCCAGTTCGTGTGGACGGGCGAAGGCGATGGCCTCGGCACCCGGTGCCAGTGCCGCCGCCTCATGTACAAGTGTCGCCTCGCCCACGCGCAGCCTCCCGCCCTCGATGCGGCCGTGGAAGGTATTGACGGCTCCGAGGAAGCCATAGACGAAGGGCGTGGCCGGCTGTTCGTAGACCTCGATCGGCGTGCCCTGCTGCTCGACCCGACCGCGATTCATCAGCACCACCCGGTCGGCCACTTCCAGCGCCTCTTCCTGGTCATGCGTGACGAAGACCGAGGTGATATGCAGCTCGTCGTGCAGCCGGCGCAGCCAGCGGCGCAGTTCCTTGCGCACCTGAGCGTCGAGCGCGCCGAAAGGCTCGTCGAGCAGCAGAACCTTGGGTTCAACCGCCAGGGCGCGCGCAAGCGCGATGCGCTGACGCTGGCCGCCGGACAACTGACTCGGGAAGCGGTCGGCGAGCGGCGCGAGCTGGACCAGTTCGAGCAGACGCCTCACCCGCGCACGGATCTCGGCCTCTTTCGGACGTTCGCGTCGGGGCTTGACCCGCAGTCCGAAGGCGACGTTCTCGAACACCGTCATGTGCCGGAACAGCGCATAGTGCTGGAAGACGAAACCGACCCGGCGCTGACGCACATGGGTGTCGGAGGCATCCTCGCCGGCGAGGACGACCCGCCCGCCGTCGGCGCGTTCCAGTCCGGCGATGACCCGCAGCAGCGTGGTCTTGCCGCAGCCCGAGGGGCCGAGCAGCGCGGTCAGGGCGCCGGTCGGGAAGTCGAGCGAGACATCGTCGAGCGCGACGAAGGAACCGAAGGTCTTGTGGATGTGTTCGACCTGGATGCTCATGCTGAAATCCTGAATGCTGATGGCGGTGTTCGGGTCAGGCGTCCACCGGGGCGTGTTGACGGGCCTTCCATTCGACGAGCGACTTGAGCCCCAGCGTGACGAGCGCCAACAGCGCCAGCAGCGAGGCCACGGCGAAGGCGGCGGCAAACTGATATTCGTTGTAGAGGATCTCGACGTGCAGCGGCAGGGTGTTGGTCTGGCCACGGATGTGGCCGGAGACCACGCTCACCGCGCCGAACTCGCCCATCGCCCGCGCGTTGCAGAGAATGACGCCATAGAGCAGACCCCACTTGATGTTGGGCAGAGTGACGCGCCAGAAGACCTGGAACCCGTTCGCGCCCAGCACCACGGCGGCCTCCTCCTCCTCGCGGCCCTGCGCCTCCATCAGCGGGATCAGCTCGCGGGCGACGAAGGGAAAGGTGACGAACACCGTCGCCAGCACCAGTCCGGGCACGGCAAAGACGATCTGGATATCGTGCTCAAACAGCCAGGCGCCGAACCAGCCGTGCGCGCCGAACAGCAACACGAAGATCAGACCCGCAATCACCGGCGAGACCGAGAACGGCAGGTCGATGAGCGTGGTCAGAAAGCGTTTGCCGCGAAACTCGAACTTGGCGATCGACCAGGCCGCCGCCACGCCGAACACCAGGTTGAGCGGCACCGCAATCGCCGCGATCAGCAGTGTCAGGCGTACCGCCGCCAGCGCGTCCGGGTCGGAGAGCGCGGTGACATAGGTGAACCAGCCTTTGCGCAGCGCCTCGGCGAAGACCGCGATCAGCGGCATCAGCAGAAAGAGCGCGAAGAAGCTCAGGGCCGTACCGAGGATCAGACGCCGGACCCAGGGTGACTCACAGGTCGCGGCATTGGCTTCATAGCGGCAGGCATCGATACGCCCATGCAGGACTCCGGCGACGGCCATCAGCGATTCCTCCCGGTGCGCTTGGCGCTCCACGCCTGCAACAGATTGATGGCGAGCAGCATGATGAACGAAAAGACCAGCATCACCACCGCCACGGCGGTCGCGCCGACATAGTCGTACTGTTCGAGCTTGGTGATGATGATCAGCGGCGTGATCTCCGAGACCATCGGGATGTTGCCGGCGATGAAGATGACCGAGCCGTATTCACCCACGGCGCGGGCAAAGGCCAGCGCGAATCCGGTCAGGAGCGCCGGCAGCAGTACCGGCAGCAGGACGCGGGTGAAGGTCTGACGGCGGTTCGCGCCGAGACTCGCGGCGGCCTCCTCCAGCTCGGTCTCCAGGTCTTCGAGGATCGGCTGCACGGTGCGCACCACGAAGGGCACGCCGATGAAGACCAGCGCCACCAGCACCCCGAGCGAGGTGAAGGCGACCTTGATCCCGAGCGGCTCCAGCCACGCGCCGATCCAGCCGTTGCCGGCATAGAGCGCCGTGAGCGCGATACCGGCCACCGCCGTCGGCAGGGCGAAGGGCAGATCGACCAGGGCGTCGATCAGCTTCTTGCCCGGAAACTCGTACCGCACCAGGGCCCAGGCCAGCATGAGTCCGAAGACGGCGTTGATCGCCGCCGCCAGCAGCGCGGCGCCGAAGGAGAGTCGGTACGTCGCCGCCACGCGCGGCTCCGAGACCACGGCCCAGAACTCCGGCCACGACAGGCTCGCGCTCTTGATGAAGACCGCCGACAGCGGAATCAGCACCATCAGCGACAGATAGACCAGGGTGTAGCCGAGCGCCAGCGGGAAGCCCGGCAGCACCCGCGTCTGGCGGATCGGAGTGAAGACTGGCGCGGCGCCGAACGGTAGCGGCATCCGGTGTGTCATGGTGATGGCCTCGGTGGCGGACGATGAGGCCCAGGAGAGTAGTGCAACTCCGAAATAACCAAAACGAACGAAAGGTTATTTCGTTATTCGATATGACTATATCTCGCCATGTCGGCGGCCAGCCGCGCGCAGATAAGTTTTGCAATTTTTGTTGGTTGGTGTGGGACGACGCCGGCTTTCAAATAGCCGCCACTATCGATCCATGCCCACCAACCCCGAGGAATCCATGATGAAGTCGCCTCTTCCACTGAAATCACTGCTCGCCGGCGCTGTGCTGGGTCTCTCCAGCCTTGCCCCAACCCAAGCCGCCACCACCCTGCTCAACGTCTCCTATGATCCGACCCGCGAGTTCTATCAGGAACTCAACCCGATCTTCATCCGGCATTGGGCGGACAAGACCGGCGAGAAGCTCCAGATCCAGCAGTCGCACGGCGGCGCCGGCAAGCAGGCGCGCGCGGTGATCGACGGCCTGGAGGCCGATGTCGTGACGCTGGCCCTGGCCTATGACATCGACGCCATCGCCGAGACCGGCCTTCTGGCCAAGGACTGGCCGTCGCGCCTGCCGCTCAACAGCGCGCCCTACACCTCGACCATCGTGTTCCTGGTGCGCAAGGGCAATCCGAAAGGCATCAAAGACTGGGGCGATCTGGTCCAGGACGGCGTCTCCGTCATCACGCCCAACCCCAAGACCTCGGGCGGGGCGCGCTGGAACTATCTGGCCGGCTGGGCCTGGGCGGAGAAGCAATACGGCGGCGACGAAGCCAAGGTGAAGGACTACATCACCCGGCTCTACAAGAACGTCCCGGTGCTGGATTCCGGCGCGCGCGGCTCGACCACGACCTTCGCCCAGCGCGGCATCGGCGATGTGTTTCTGTCCTGGGAGAACGAAGCCTTCCTGGCCCTCAAGGAATTCGGCGCCGACCAGTTCGAGATCGTGGTGCCCTCGCTGTCGATCCTGGCCGAACCGCCGGTCACGGTCGTCGATCGCACGGTGGACAAGAAGGGGACGCGCGCGGTCGCGACCGCCTATCTGGAATTTCTCTACACCAAGGAGGGGCAGGAGCTGGCCGCCAAGCATTTCTATCGCCCGACCGACCCCGAGGTAGCGGCCCAGCACAAGGGCCAGTTCGTCGAGGTCGATCTGGTGCGGATCGATGATCTCGGCGGCTGGCAGGCCGCGCAGCAGAAGCACTTCGCCGATGGCGGGGTGTTCGATCAGATCTACAGTCCCTCGGCACGCTGATCCCTGGAGCCCCGGACGATTCCTGGCCGCGCCGGGGATCGACAGAATCGAGGCGCCGGAGCGATCGGCTCAGATCTCATAGTCGCTGCCCCCTTCGCTCAGGGCGCGCTCGATCACCCGGCGCGTCAGGTGGGGGGCGAAGCCCTCGATGAAGGCATAGACATAGCCCCGCAGCCAGGATTTGCGGCGGATTCCCAAGTGGGTGACGCTGGCGTCGAACAGATGGCTCGCGTCGACCACACCCAGCCCCGCATCGGTCTGGGGATCGTGGGCCATTTGAGCGATGAGTCCGATCCCCAGCCCCATGCGCACATAAGTCTTGATGACATCGGCATCGAGCGCCGTCAGCACGATGCGCGGCTCCAGTCCATGCGTATGGAAGGCGCGATTCATCAGCCCGCGTCCGGTGAAGGCGCCGTCATAGGTCACGATCGGCCAGCGGGCGATGGCTTCCAGCGACAGCGGGTCGCTCTCCAGGATCGGATGACCCAGCGGAGCGATGACACAGCGGTTCCAGGCATAGCAAGGCAGGCTCAGGAGTTCGGGCGCCTCGGCCACGGCCTCGGTGGCGATGACCAGATCGGCCTCGCCGGCGATCACCAGATCGCACACCTGGGTCGGATTGCCCTGACGCAACGACAGCCGGACATCCGGGTAGCGCGCTATGAAGTCACGGATCGCCGGCGGCAGCACATAGCGCGCCTGGGTGTGAGTGGTGGCGATGGTCAGACAGCCCGCCGTCTCCTGACCGAACTCGGCGCCGATCTGGCGCAGGTTGTCCAGCTCGCCGAGCAGCCGCGCGGCGATGGCCAGGACATGGCGCCCCGGCTCGGTGACGGCCACCAGACGCTTGCCCTGGCGGCGGAAGATCTCGATCCCGAGTTCGTCCTCAAGCTGGCGGATCTGCTTGGAAACGCCCGGCTGGGAGGTGAAGAGCGCCTCGGCCGCCGCCGAGACATTGAGTCCCTGACGCGCGACCTCCTGGACATAGCGCAGTTGTTGCAGATTCATCGCGCTCGAACTCCAAATAACCCAAAGTCATATCAATCTAACTCGAAATTCCTTCTGCGTCCTAACGGCGCTCGCTAGCATGGCCCGCATTCCTCATCCCCGAGACGAATCGCGAGTATCCCATGCACCTGAACGACGCCGATGAGCCGCTCCGCCTCCTGGAGCACATCACCCGCTTCCGCGATCAGACCCAGGCCTATCTGAACGGCGATCTGAGCGAGGAAGCGTTCCGCCCACTGCGCCTGCTGCACGGACTCTACCGACTGCGCGAGACCACCATGCTGCGCGTGGCCGTGCCCCAGGGTCGGCTCTCCAGCGAGCCGTTGCGTCGGCTGGCGCGTATCGCCCGCGAGTATGCGTTGGGCGAGGTGCATCTCACCACACGCCAGACCATCCAGTTCACCGGCCCGGCGATCGGCGCCGTGCCGCAGATCCTCGCCGAGCTGGCCGAGGTCGGACTGTCGAGCTTTCTGACCTCGGGCAACGGCATTCGCGGCATCGTCGTCGATCCGCTCGCCGGGCTGGCCGCCGACGAGCTGGAAGACCCGCGCCCCTGGCACGCGATCCTCGACCAATGGCGTCTGACACATCCACTCATGGGCCAACTGCCGCGCAAGTTCAAGATCGGCATCCACGGGGCGCGCACCGATCGCGTCACCCTGGCGGCGCAGGATCTGGGGCTGGAACTGGTGCGCGATGCGCGCGGTGAGCTGGGCTTCCGGGTGCTGGTCGGCGGCGGACTGGGACGCGGACCGCGATTGGCCCAGGAGCTGACGCCCTTCGTTCACTGGCCGCATCTGCTGACCTGGATCGAGGCGATCCTGCGCGTCTATGCGCGCGACGGGCGGCAGCCCGATCCCTACAAGTCCAGGCTCAAGAATCTGGTCCAGCGGCTGGGTCTGGTCGAGTTCCGCGCTCAGGTCGAATCCGAATGGGCACACCTGCGCGATGGACCGGCCACGTTGACCAAAGCCCAGGTCGAGCGCGCCGCGCGCCCGTTCGTCGAAGCCCCAACGGACGATACGGTATTCGCCGCAACGACGGTTCCGGCCCCCGCGCCCAATGAACCACCTGAATATCTGCTGTGGCGGCATCAGAACGTGCAGCCCCACAAGCGCGCCGGTCACGCCATCGTCACCCTCTCGACCAAGCGCCTCGGCACGGCGCCCGGCAATCTGAGTCCGGAACAGCTGGAGCGGATCGCCGACTGGGCGGCGACCGAGAGCCGCGACGCGGTGCGTCTGACGCCCAATCAGAACCTGGTGCTGACACAGGTGCGTGAGGACCGTCTGTTCGCCCTCTGGGAGGACGTGCGCGCCTTCGGTCTGGACGGTCCCAATCGCGGTCTGCTCACCGATCTGGTCGCCTGCCCCGGCGCGCGCGAGTGCGATCTGGCGCACGGCGATTCGCTGGGACTGGCCGCCGCCATCCAGGCCCGCTTCGCCGACGCCGATGACGTGCGCGATATCGGCCCGCTCGATCTGCGGATCTCGGGCTGCGTGAACGCCTGCGCCCATCACAACCTCGCCGCCATCGGCATCCGGGGGCTGCGCAAGCAGGGCGAATCCCGCTACCAGATCCTCATCGGCGGGCGCTCGGGCCGCGAAGCACGGCTGGCCGAGCCGCTCGGCCCCTCGTTCGCCGCAGACGAGGTGCCCGAGGCGGTCGCAGGTCTGATCGCGCTCTATCGCCGACACCGGCAGACGGGTGAGACCTTCGACGCCGCCGTGCAGCGACTGGGCGCCGAACCCTTCAGAACCATCGTGACCAGGGCGGCGGACGCCGCCCCTCAGGAGACACCCCATGACTGAACGACGTCAGCCTTCCCTATCGACCGACACCCTGCCGACCCGTGAAGCCGCCGCGATCGAACTCCTGTCCCAGGTCTGCCGCGAGCTGGATTCCATCGTGTTCGCCACCAGCCTCGGCGCCGAAGACATGGTGCTGACCGAGATCATCCGGCGCGAACGCCTGCCGATCCGCATCTTCACTCTCGACACCGGACGGCTGCCGACCGAGACCCTGGAACTCATCGAGGTGGTCGAACGCCACTACGGGACGCGGATCGAGCGCTACGCGCCGCACCCGGACGCCATCGCCGATTATGTGAGCCGCTACGGTCTCGACGGTTTCTACGACTCGGTGCCCGCGCGTCAGGCCTGCTGCCGGGTGCGCAAGCTCGAACCCCTGAAGCGTGCCCTGGCCGGTCAGTCGGCCTGGGTCACGGGTCTGCGCGCCGAGCAGTCCGTCACCCGCGCCGAGCTGCCGGCGCGCGAATGGGATGCCGCCAACGGTCTGGAGAAGATCAACCCGCTCGCCGACTGGAGCGAGCACGAGGTCTGGGCCTTCATCCGGCACCATCGGGTGCCCTACAACCCGCTGCACAACCAGGGTTATCCCAGCATCGGCTGCGCCCCCTGCACCCGCGCCATCACGGTCGGCGAGGACGTGCGCGCCGGGCGCTGGTGGTGGGAAAACCCCGAGACCAAGGAATGCGGACTACACCGGCGTGAGTTCGCGCCGCGCCAGCCGTCCGCCCATCCAGCGATCGAACGCGACAGGAGCGCCGCATGACCCGACTCGACACCCTCAGCCATCTCGACTGGCTGGAGGCCGACGCCATCCACATCCTGCGCGAGGTCGTCGGCCAGTGCGCCAACCCGGCGCTGCTGTTCTCGGGCGGCAAGGATTCGGTGTGCCTGCTGCGGCTGGCTGAGAAGGCGTTTCGTCCCGGCGCCCTGCCCTTTCCGCTGCTGCACATCGACACCGGGCACAACTATCCCGAGGTGATCGCGTTCCGCGACCGGCGCGCCGTCGAGCTGGACGCACGCCTCATCGTGCGCTCGGTGGAGGACTCGATGGCGCGCGGCTCGGTGGTGCTCAGGCATCCGCACGAATCGCGCAACCGGCATCAGTCGGTGACGCTGCTGGAGGCGATCGCCGAATTCGGTTTCGACGCCTGCATCGGCGGGGCGCGGCGCGACGAGGAGAAGGCGCGCGCCAAGGAGCGGATCATGAGCTTTCGCGACGCCTTCGGGCAGTGGGATCCCAAGCACCAGCGCCCGGAGCTGTGGAACCTCTACAACGCCCGCGTCCATCCGGGCGAGAACATCCGCGCCTTCCCGATCAGCGACTGGACCGAGCTGGATGTCTGGCACTACATCCAGCGCGAGGGTCTGGAGCTGCCGTCGATCTATTTCGCCCATCGCCGTCCGGTGGTGCGCGCCAACGGCCTGCTGCGCCCGGTCACGCCCCTGACCCCGGCCCGGCCGGGCGAGACGGTCGAGGACGTGCGGGTGCGTTTTCGCACCGTCGGCGACATCACCTGCACCGCGCCGGTCGAGTCCGAAGCCGACACACTCGACGCCATCCTGGCCGAGACGGCGCTCACGACGCTCAGCGAGCGCGGCGCCACCCGGCTCGACGACCACGCCAGCGAGTCCTCGATGGAGGACCGCAAGAAAGCCGGTTATTTCTGAGAGGACAGGCCCATGTCATCGCTACACGAATTCCCCGCCATCGATCATGGCCTGCTGCGGTTCCTCACCTGCGGCAGCGTCGACGACGGCAAGAGCACCCTGATCGGGCGTCTGCTCTACGACACCAAGGCGATCCTTGCCGACACCCTGCACGCCATCGCCGCGACCTCGCAGCGCCGGGGTCTGAGCGAGCTGGATCTGTCGCTCCTGACCGACGGACTCCAGGCCGAGCGCGAACAGGGCATCACCATCGATGTCGCCTACCGCTATTTCTCGACCGGCACGCGCAAGTACATCATCGCCGACGCGCCCGGGCACGAGCAGTACACGCGCAACATGGTCACGGCCGCCTCGACCGCCCATCTGGCGATCATCCTGGTCGACGCGCGTCGGGGCGTGCAGACCCAGACGCGCCGGCATTCCTATCTGGCCCATCTGGTCGGCCTCCCGCATCTGGTGGTGGCTGTCAACAAGATGGATCTGGTGGACTACGATCAGGCGGTGTTCGAGCGCATCCGCGCCGAATATCTCGACTTCGCCGCGCGGCTCGGGATCGAGGACGTGCGGTTCATCCCGCTCTCGGCGCTCCACGGCGACAACGTGGTCGAGCGCGGCGAGCGGCTCGACTGGTACGACGGCCCGACCCTGCTGGAACTCCTGGAGACGACGCCGGCCGCCCACACCGAGCGTCCCGAGTCCTTCCGCTTTCCGGTGCAGTACGTGCGCCGTCCGCGCGACGCGGCCAATCCCGATCTGCACGACTATCGCGGCTACATGGGGCGGGTGGAGTCGGGCGAGATCGCCATCGGTGATCCGGTGCTGGTGCTGCCCTCGGGACGCCGTAGCCGGGTGCGCGACATCCAGGTCGGCGGCGTCAGCCAGCCGAGCGCCATGCACGAGCAGTCGGTGACGCTGCTGCTGGAGGACGAACTCGACATCTCGCGCGGCGATCTGCTGGTCCGCCCGGACGAGGCGCCGCCGACCGTGCGCGAGCTGGAGGCGCATGTCTGCTGGCTCGCGGAGACACCGCTCTCACCCGCGCGCACCTATGTGCTGCGCCATACCACGCGCGAGGTCCGGGCCAGGGTCAAGCGCATCGCGTATCGGCTGGATCTCAACCGGCTGGAACGCGAATCCGCCGTCCAGCTCGACATGAACGACATCGCCCGCGTCAGCCTGTCGCTCGCCCAGCCGATCTGCCCCGATCCCTATGCGCTCAACCGCGCCACCGGCGCTTTCATCCTCATCGACGAGAGCACCAACGATACGGTCGGGGCCGGGATGATCGTCGAAGCTAGCGCGTCACCATCACCCTGATCCCCGTCTCGTCCGGCTCCAGCATCCGCCCGATGTGACGGGCCACAATGCCCTGAGCGCTGAGTTCGGCCAGGGCCGCGTCCAGCCGCTCGGGCGGAAAGGCGATCAGCAGACCACCCGAGGTCTGCGGATCGGCGAGCAGGAGCGACTGCCATTCGGCGAGCGCCGGATCGATCCGGGTCTGTTCCAGACAGGCTTTGAGGTTGTTGCGTGCACCGCCCGGAAAGACACCGGCCTCGGCCAGTGTCCGGGCCTCGTCCAGGATCGGGATGGCCGGCCAGTGCAGTTCGGCGCTCAGATCCGCCCCGCGCGCCATCTCCAGCAGATGACCCAGCAGACCGAAGCCGGTGATGTCGGTGGCCGCGTGGACACCATGACGGACCATGACTGCCGCCGCGCGGTCGTTGGGCGTCAGCATCAGCTCGGTGACGCGCGCGACTCCCTCGGGCGCGAGCCGTTCGTTCTTGAGCGCCGTGGTCAGCACCCCGATGCCGAGCGGCTTGGTCAGCACCAGCACATCCCCTGCCCGCGCGCCGCCCTTGATCACCAGTCGATCCGGATGGGCGATGCCGGTCACGGCCAGCCCGAACAGCGGCTCGGGACTCTTCACCGTATGCCCGCCCACCACAGGCACCCCACAATCCGCCGCCCCGGCGATCAGTCCGCGCAGGATCTCGGTCAGCACCGCGAGCGGCAGGCGCGTATCCGGAAAGGCCGCGACCGAGACCGCCGAGACCGGGCGCGCGCCCATGGCATAGATATCCGACAGACTGTTGATCGCCGCGATGCGTCCATAATCGAAGGGCGAGTCGACCACGGGCGTGAAGACATCCACGGTGCTGACCACCGCCAGCTCGTCCGACAGGCGCACGACGCCGCAGTCGTCCGGGTGTTCCAGGCCGACGATGACATCCGGATGCTGGGTCAGCGGCAGTTCGCGCAGAACCTGCGACAGCTCGGCGGGGCCGAGTTTCGCCGCTCAACCCGCACAGGCGGCGAGCTGGGTGAGTCTGATGTCCATGAGGCACCGAGTGGAAATGGAACGATGGGGGTCGATCTTAGCCATCCGAAGGGAAAAAGGCGACCACTGATCGTGCGGTAATGGACATTTCATCCAGTCTGCGTTATCAGTGTCGCGTCGATCGAATGATCGGCCAAGTGATTGATTCGCATATCAGAATAAAGGTGTTTCAGCGATTTCTGATGGAAGATCGCCGAATCGCCACGGCGACGCGATCGCCATCGACCACCCGGAGCAAAGGAGCGGATGATGACTCTATCCAGACGGCAATTCTTCAAGGTCTGCGCCGCCGGCGCGGGCACCACCAGCCTGGCGCTGCTGGGCTTCTCGCCGGATCAGGCGCTCGCCGAGGTGCGCGCCTTCAAGCTGGCGCAAGCGACCGAGACCCGCAACACCTGCCCCTATTGCTCGGTGGGCTGCGGCGTCCTCATCTACACGCTCGGCGACGGCTCCAAGAACGTCCGTTCCGAGGTCATCCATGTCGAGGGCGACCCGGATCATCCGGTCAATCGCGGCACGCTCTGCCCCAAGGGCGCGGGCCTCAAGGACTTCATCCAAAGCGAGGGCCGGCTGCTCTATCCCGAATACCGCGCGCCCAACTCGCGCGAATGGCAGCGGATCTCCTGGGATGAGGCTTTCACCCGCATCGCCCAACTGATGAAGGAGGACCGCGACGCCAACTTCATCGCCGTCAACGAGGCCGGTCAGACCGTCAACCGCTGGCTGACCACCGGGATGCTCGCCGCCTCGGCCTCCAGCAACGAGACCGGCTATCTGACCCACAAGTTCGCCCGTAGCCTGGGGATGCTCGCGTTCGACAACCAAGCGCGTGTCTGACACGGCCCGACGGTGGCAAGTCTTGCCCCGACGTTCGGCCGTGGCGCCATGACCAATCATTGGGTCGACATCAAAAACGCCGATCTCGTCCTCATCATGGGCGGCAATGCCGCCGAGGCCCATCCCTGCGGCTTCAAATGGGTCACGGAGGCCAAGGCCCAGCGCAAGGCCCGACTGGTCGTGGTCGATCCGCGTTTCACCCGCTCTGCGGCGGTGGCCGATTACTACGCCCCGATCCGCGCCGGCAGCGACATCGCCTTCCTCGCCGGACTCATCAACTATCTTCTGAGCCACGACAAGATCCATCACGAGTACGTGCGGAACTACACCGACTTCAGCTTCCTGGTGAAGACGGATTTCGCGTTCGAGGATGGCCTCTACAGCGGCTATGACGCCGAGACCCACAAGTACGACCGCTCGACCTGGGGCTATCAGCTCGGCGAGGACGGCTATGTCGTCACCGATCCGACGCTGCAAGACCCGCGCTGCGTCTACCAATTGATGAAGGCGCACTATGCCCGCTATACGCCCGAGATGGTCGAGAGCATCTGCGGCACGCCGCGCGACGCCTTCCTCAAGGTGTGCGAGATGATCGCCGAGACCTCGGCCTCGGATCGCGTCATGACGATCATGTACGCGCTCGGCTGGACCCAGCACTCACAGGGTTCGCAGATCATCCGCACCGGGGCCATGGTGCAGTTGCTGCTCGGCAACATCGGCAAGCCGGGCGGCGGCATGAACGCCCTGCGCGGTCACTCCAACATCCAGGGTCTGACCGACCTGGGCCTGCTGTCGAACCTGCTGCCGGGTTACATGACCCTGCCGGGCGAGAAGGAACAGGACTTCACGGCCTATCTGGAGAAACGCTCACCCAAGCCGCTGCGGCCGGGTCAGATGAGCTACTGGCAGAACTATCCCAAGTTCTTCGTCAGCACCATGAAGGCCTGGTTCGGGGACGCGGCGACCGCCGACAACGACTGGGGCTATCACTGGCTGCCCAAGCTCGACAAGACCCACGACATCCTCCAGGTGTTCGAGGACATGAACGCCGGCCGGATGAACGGCTACATCTGCCAGGGCTTCAACCCGCTCGCCTCGGCGCCCTGCAAGATCAAGGTCTCCAGCGCCCTGTCGAAGCTCAAGTATCTGGTCGTCATCGATCCGCTGGCCACCGAGACCTCGGAGTTCTGGCAGAACCACGGCGAGTACAACGCCGTCGATCCGACCAAGATCGCCACCGAGGTCTTCCGGCTGCCCTCGACCTGCTTCGCCGAGGAGGACGGCTCGCTGGTCAACTCGGGCCGCTGGCTCCAGTGGCACTGGCAGGCGGCCAAGCCGCCGGGCGAGGCGCGCCCCGATCCGGAGATCATCGCCGGGATCTTCCTCAGGCTGCGCGAGCTGTATCGCAAGGACGGCGGCGCCCTGCCCGATCCGATCCTGAATCTCGCCTGGCGGTACAAACAACCGCACTCGCCCGCACCGGATGAGCTGGCACGCGAGTTCAGCGGCCGGGCGCTGGCGGACGTCACCGACCCCAAGGACGCGACCAAGGTGCTGGTCAAGAAGGGCGAGCAGCTCAACGGCTTCGCCGAGCTGCGCGACGACGGCTCGACGGCCTGCGGCTGCTGGATCTTCGCCGGGGCCTGGAGCGAGAAGGGCAACCTCATGGCCCGACGCGACAACTCCGACCCCTACGGGATCGGGCAGACGCTCGACTGGGCCTTCGCCTGGCCGGCCAACCGCCGGGTGCTCTACAACCGAGCCTCCTGCGATCCGGCGGGCAAGCCCTATGATCCGAGCCGGATGCTGGTCGCCTGGGATGGACTCAGCGGGCGCTGGAGCGGGTCCGACATCCCGGACTTCAAGGCCGACTCCAACCCGGCCGACGGCATGGGACCGTTCATCATGAACCCGGAGGGCGTGGCGCGCTTCTTCGCCCGCGACATGATGGCGGATGGTCCCTTCCCCGAGCATTACGAGCCGCTCGAATCCCCGCTCGCCAAAAATCCCATGCACCCGGACAACCCGCTGGCGCGGTCCAATCCGGCGGCGCGGGTGTTCGAGGGCGACCGGGAGAACTTCGGCAAACCGGACCGCTTCCCCTATGTGGCGACCACCTACCGCCTCACCGAGCACTTCCACTACTGGACCAAGCACTGCCGGTCCAACGCCGTGGTGCAGCCGGAGCAGTTCGTCGAGATCGGCGAGGCGCTGGGGGCCGAGCTGGGCATCCGCTCGGGCGATCCGGTGCGGGTGCGCTCACAGCGCGGCTTCATCGTCGCGGTGGCGGTCGTCACCAAGCGGCTGCGCTCCTTCGTCATCGAGGGTCAGCCGGTGCATACGGTCGGCATCCCCATCCACTGGGGCTTCACCGGGGTGGCGCGAAACGGCTATCTGGCCAACACCCTGACGCCCTTCGTGGGGGACGCCAACACCCAGACGCCGGAGTTCAAATCGTTCCTCGTCAACGTCGAAAAGATCCAGCGCGTCGTCTAGGAGGCGGACATGGCACTGCAATCACTCGATATCCAGGCCCGTTCCGCCACCACCACCGCCGTGCCTGGGGTGCGTGAGACGCTGGACGTGGCCAAGCTGATCGACATCTCCAAGTGCATCGGCTGCAAGGCCTGTCAGGTCGCCTGCATGCAGTGGAACGACTTGCAGGGCGAGATCGGGCACAACCACGGCGACTATCAGAACCCCAGGGATCTGAACGACACCACCTGGACCCTGATGCGCTTCTACGAGGTCGAGCCCGAACCCGACCGGCTGGAGTGGCTGATCCGCAAGGACGGCTGCATGCACTGCGCCGATCCCGGCTGTCTGGCCGCGTGCCCGGCGCCGGGGGCGATCGTGCGTTACAGCAACGGCATCGTCGACTTCCATCAGGAGCACTGCATCGGCTGCGGCTACTGCATCACCGGCTGTCCCTTCGACATCCCGCGACTCTCCAAGAAGGACGAGAAGGCGTACAAGTGCACGCTCTGTTCGGATCGGGTCGCGGTCGGGCTGGCGCCGGCCTGCGTCAAGACCTGTCCGACCGGGGCCATCACCTTCGGCGGCAAGGCTGAGATGATCCACTACGCCGGGACGCGGGTGGCCGATCTGCGCGAGCGGGGGTTTACCGAGGCCGGGCTCTATGACCCGCCCGGCGTCGGCGGGACGCACGTCCTGTACGTCCTGCAGCACGCCGACCGGCCCGAGCTCTACGGACTGCCCAAGGATCCGGCCATCAGTCCGCTGGTCGAGCTATGGAAGGGCGCGGCCAAGCCGCTGGCGATCGCGACCATGGCGCTGGTCGGTCTGGCCAGTCTCTTCCACTATGTCACCAAGGGTCCGAACGCGGTCTCCCGCGAGATCGAGAAAGAGATCGAGCACGAAGAGGAGGAACAGGCATGAGACGCGACCCGCGAGATCTGGTCCGCTACACCGCCGGCCAGCGTGCCGTGCACTGGATCGTCGGCATCAGCTTCATCCTGCTCGGGATGTCGGGGCTGGCGCTGTTCCATCCGGCCTTCCAGCCCTTCAGCCTGCTGTTCGGCGGCGGCACCTGGACGCGCATCCTGCATCCCATCATCGGCGTGGTGATGGCGCTCGCCTTCGTGGTCATGGTGATCCGCTTCACCCGCTACAACCTGATGCGTCGGGTCGACTGGCAATGGATCGGGCGCATCGGCGAGATGGTCAACGGCAGCGACGAGACGATGCCGGCACAGGGCAAGTACAACGGCGGGCAGAAGCTGCTGTTCTGGCTGCTGTTGATCTGCATGCTGCTGCTGATCCCCTCGGGGATCGTCCTCTGGCGGGCCTATTTCGATTTCCCGGTCGAGTGGGTGCGCTGGGCGGCCGTGGTGCATTCGGCGACCGCCGTGGTCATGATCTGTCTGATCTTCGTGCATGTGTATGCCGCCATCTGGGTCACGGGCACCATCCGCGCCATGTGGTACGGCACCGTCACCCGCGCCTGGGCCAAGCAGCATCATCGGACCTGGTACGAGGAAGTCACCAAGCCTTGACGGGGACTCGCCGTCGGATACGGCACATGCAGGAGCCACAGCGCGGGTGATGGCTGTGGCTCGTTTTTGCGTTCCGCTCGTGTAGACTTCGATGGTCGCCGGTCTCCCGGCCCGACTCCTGGAGTCCCTCCTGTCAACGGCCTCGGTTCGAGCGAGACCGGGCCACCCGTGTCAATGATCGATGCACAAAAGGCGCAGGATTATGCTGATGAAAACACTCTCGATCAGATCCAAGATCTTGCTGGTTTCGATTACTCCGATACTCGCCGTCGGCGGCGTCCTCCTGACCCAGACGATCACCAGCCAACGGCAGGCGGGGGCCGAACGCATCGAGAGTACGCGCGCACTCCTCATGGCCGAGAAAGAGGCGCAGCTGAAGCACTATGTCCAACTGGCCACCAGCTCGATCAAGACACTCTATGACCCGGCCGGCCCCAACGATGCCGCCGCCCAGGAGCATGCCAGGACGATCCTGCGTCAACTCGATTACGGCCAGGACGGCTACATCTTCGTCTACCGCTACGATGGCACCTGCGAAGTGCTCGGCCCCAAACCCGAGCTGGAAGGCCAGAACGTCATCGACATGCAGGACAAGGACGGAAAACCCCTGATCCGGTCGCTGATCGAAACGGCGCGCGCCGGCGGGGGCAGCTACAGATATAAATGGGACAAGCCCTCGACGGCCAGTCTGGTGGACAAGCTGAGCTATGTGGAGGCGCTGGACAAATGGCAATGGGTGGTCGGAACGGGTTTCTATATCGATGACATCGACGAGGTGATCGACCGGATCTCCACGGAAGTCGACGCGGAGATCACCTCCCGGATCCTCGCGGCAGCACTGATGGCGGGTCTGCTGATCGCCCTGTCCACGGTGGCGAGCGTCTGGCTCTCGCGCCGCATCAGCGGTCCCCTGGTGCACACCTCCGACGCCCTGCTCGAGATCGCCCATGGCGATGGCGACCTGACCCGGCGTCTCGTCGCGGAAAGCGCCGACGAGGTCGGCAAGCTCTCGACTGGATTCAACACGTTCGTCGGCAAGATCCATGGCATCATCCAAAGCGTCGATGCCGCCACCGGACGCCTGATCGCCGCTGCCGAACAGATGCTGGAGAACGCCAATCAGGCCAACACGGCGGCGCGGGGACAACGGCAGGGGACCGATCAGATCGCCGTCGCCATCAATCAGATGACCGCAACCGTCCAGGAGGTGGCGCGCAATGCCGCTGATGCGGCCCAGGCAGCGCACATGGCTGACACGCGCGTGCAGGAAGGCATCTCGACCGTGGACGGGACCATCACCTGTATCGGTGAACTGGCGCGACTGTCGGACGACGCGGCCGAGCTGGCGCAGCGTCTCGCCGCCGACAGTGCCAGTATCGGCTCGGTGCTGGACGTGATTCGCGGCATTGCCGGTCAGACCAACCTGCTCGCCTTGAACGCCGCGATCGAGGCGGCGCGTGCCGGTGAGCAGGGACGCGGATTCGCGGTGGTCGCCGACGAGGTGCGCACCCTGGCGAGCCGCACGCAACAGTCGACCCTGGAGATCCAGGACATGACTGTGCGCCTGCAGAACGGCACCAGGGCCACGGTCGAGATGATGAACCTCAGCGCGGAACAGACCAAGCAGGCGGTCGAGGTCGCGCAGCGAGCGGGCGACAGCCTGCGCGCCATCTCCGAAGCGGTCGGGACCATCACAGCGATGAACTCGCAGATCGCGACCGCCGCCGAGGAACAGGGCGCGGTCGCCGAGGAGATCAATCGCAATGTCACTCATATCTCAGACATCGCCGATCACTCCGAGCACGCCGCCAGAAGTTCGGCCGATACCGCGCACGAAGTGACCGAGCTGGGTCACAACCTCAGTGCCCTGGTGGGGCAATTCAAGGTCTAGTCGTCACGGCCCGTTTGATCGCATCCAGACTGATACCAGGACCAGCCATGTCATCCACCCGCATTCTGCAACCCGGCGAGATCGAGTCCTTCTCAGCCGAGATTCCGCGTCTGCTGCGGCCCGACGCTCAACTCTTCACGACCCGTGCCGAGCGTCTGCGCCGGATCGCGCCTGGACACAGTCTCGGCGACTATCTGACCTTCGTCGCCGCCATCGCCGACTGGCAGCAGGAAGCGCTCGCGATGCCGGCCGATCGCCCGGCCTCGGTGGACACGGCCCATCCGGCACGGTGCGCCGAGCAGGGCACCCCACCGCTCGCGCCCCAGGGCCTGATCCGCGATCCGGGCTGGCGCGATCAGGTCCGCGCCCTGGCCGAACGGCTCGCCCCGACGGCGCCCGCCCAGGCGCAAACCGTTCTGGAGCGCCTGCGCACCGGCCACGACGACTGGCTGGAAGCCCAGGCCGAGGCTCTGCTCACGCTCGATCCGGCGAATCTCGACATCGCCGCCTCGGCCCTCCTCGCCGCCGTGCTCCAGGTCCAGTGGACGCGGCTGGCCCGGACGCTCGATCCATCCCGAATCGCCATCCAGCCGACCGAGCGCCATCTCTGCCCGGTCTGCGGCTCGCATCCCAGCGTCTCGGTGGTGCGCACGGACGGGGCGAGCGACGGACTGCGCTATCTGGTCTGCTCGCTGTGCGCCTCGCAGTGGTATCTGGAGCGGACCAAATGCAGCAACTGTGACAACATGCGCGCCATCGGCTATCACACCGTCGAGAACCCGGACTCGGCCATTCGCGCCGAGTCTTGCCCCGAGTGCCGGACCTATCTCAAGATCCTCTACCAGACCCTGAACCCGGATCTGGAGCCGACGGCCGACGACCTGGCCTCACTGGCGCTCGACTGGCTGATGAGCGAAGAAGGCTACGGACGCAGCGGGATGAACCTGATGCTGTTGCAGAGCTGAGATCCACCAAGGAACGTCATGCAGATCGTCACGACCCATGTCAATTCGGACTTCGACGCCCTGGCCTCCATGGTGGCGGCCTCCTTCCTCTATCCGGGCGTAACGCGGATGGTGCCGAGTCAGGTCCAGCCGGCGGTGCGCGAATTCCTGACCGTGCACTGGGATCTGCTCCAGCTCAAGCCGCGCCGCGCCATCGATCCGGCGGCCGTCGAGCGGCTGATCGTCACCGACACCGGCAGTTGGGAGCGCCTCGACGATCTGCGTATGCTCGCCGAACGGGCGGACCTGGAGACCATCGTCTGGGATCATCACATGGCCCCCGGCTCGATCCGGGCCGGTGAGCTGCATCGCGAGGAGGTCGGCGCAACCGTCACCCTGCTCCTGGAGCGCATCCAGGAAATGGATCGCGCCTTCGCCCCGATGCACGCCACCCTGTTCCTGCTCGGAATCTATGACGACACCGGCGGTCTGACCTACCCGTCTACCACGGCCCGCGATGCGCGCATGACGGCCTATCTGCTGGAGAACGGCGCCGACCTGAACGTGGTGGCCGCCTATCTGGACAGTGCCCTCGACGAGCGTCATCTCGAACTCTTCAACCGGATGCTGTCGGACTCGGAACAGTTCGAGATCGAGGGCGTCCACCTGGGACTCTGTGTGCAGGACGCCGACAAGGGACTCAACAACCTCGCGCGCGTCGTCAGCAAATTCCAGGAGATCAAGGGGCTGGACGTGGCCTTCGGCATCTTCCCCATCACCGCCAACAAGACAGTGGTGGTCGGACGCGGCAATCCGCGCCTGTTCGACGTCGGCGCCCTGGTGCGCCAGCTCGGCGGCGGCGGACATCCGGGCGCCGGCTCGGCGGTGCTCAAGGCTCCGGCCGCGGAGGCCCGCGCTCGGGTGCGGGCGCTCATCGCCCAGGCCGAGCCGGAGAGCGAGCGGGTGAGCGACCTGATGTCGCCGGTGCGACTCGCGCTCGCGCCCCAGGACAGCCTGCGCGAGGCCGCCGGGCGTCTGCGCGACAGCCATCGCTCGGTCTTGCTGGTGCTCGACGACCAGGGCGGCGTGCTCGGGGCGCTCGGCGAGGAACAGTTGGCCAAGGTCCGGGACGACGCCGGTTGGGAGCATCCGGTCAGCGCATTGATGCGGCGCGATCTGGACGTGGTCACGCCGGAGCGCACCACGCGCGAGGCGCTGCGGATCATGACCCGCGCCGATGTCGGCGTTCTGCCGGTGATGGAGGATGGCCGTGTCGTCGGCGAGATCACGCGCGCGGCCATCATGCTCAGTCTCTATGATCTCTGACCCGGACGGAGGGTCTGCGATGAAAACACTCAAGTGGCCGCTGATCGGTTTTGGCGCCACCATTATCCTGGCCGTCGTGATGGCCGGTTCCTGGAGCCTCACCGAGCGCGTCATCCAGGCCACCTCGGACGAGACCTTCTGCGGCCTCTGCCACTCGATGCGGCCCTTCGCCGAGACCCATGCGCTGGACGTGCATGGCGGACACAACCCCGGTGGGGTGAGTGCCGCGTGCGCCGACTGCCATCTGCCGCACGACAGTCCCTGGGTCTATCTGGTCGCCAAGGCTGAGACTGGGATCAAGGATCTGCTGGCCGAGCCGGTCGCCTTCTTCCGGGAACCGGACTGGATCGGCCGACTCGAACAGCGTGAGGGCTATGTGTATGACTCGGGCTGTCTCACGTGCCACAAGCACCTCGAACGGGCGATCGACCAGACACCAGAGGCGCGCTTCGGACATCAGACCTATTTCGCGGGCGTGGAGACGGGAGCCCGGATGCAGTGCGTGACCTGTCATATCCATGTCGGGCATCGGGATCTGCTCGCGCGTCTCTCGCCGACTGAGGCAACGGACCCCGGCACCGCCGAGGTCCGCGAACCAATGGCGCCAGCGGACGCCGGGGAGTCAAAACCATGAAGACGATCATCGACCGTTGCGGCATGCTCCTGTTGTCGGCGAGCCTGCTGATGACGGCGACCGGGTTGCGGGCGGCTGAGGCCGACGAGGCCATGCGCGCGCGCGGCCAAACCCTCTACACCGAACAGATGTGCAACCTCTGTCACACCCGTGACGGCGAATCCGGCCCCATGGCCCATGTCGGCGGATCGCTCGACGGACTCGCTGCCAAGCGTGATGCCGCCTGGATCGAGCGCTATCTGCGCGATCCACAGGCGGTCATCCCCAGCTCCCAGATGCCCAAGAGCACCCTGACCGATCAGCAGCTCGCCGAGCTGATCGCCTTCCTGCTCGGCTCCTGATGGTTCGAACCGGCGACCGAGTGGCAGCCACGACGCATCTCCAATTCCATCATGCATTTCGAGCCCATCGGCCATATCCGCTCGCCCTACACGGACAAGTTCGGCATCCCGCGTCAACCCGGACTGGTGACGGCCGCCGAGGCGCGGCTGGAACTCCGGCCCGAGTTCGCGCGCGAGGAAGCCTTCAAGGCACTCGACGGCTTCTCGCACGTCTGGATCCTGTTCGTCTTCCATCAGGATTGTCTGACGGCCGGCTGGAAACCGACGGTTCGGCCGCCGCGACTCGGTGGACGTGAATCGGTCGGGGTCTTCGCCAGCCGCGCACCCTATCGGCCCAATCCGATCGGACTCTCGGCGGTCGAGCATCTGGGGCTGATCCGGGACGAGCGCGGGCTGGCCCTGCGCCTGCGCGGCGTCGACATGCTCGACGGCACGCCCGTGCTCGACATCAAGCCCTATGTGCCCTATGCCGATGCGATCCCCGAGGCACGCGGCGGCTTCGCCGTCGCACCGCCCGCCGATCCGCGCGAGGTGCGTGTCAGCCCGACGGCCGCCGCCGACCTGGAACGCTTCGACCCCGACGGCGCCCGCGCCCTGCGCACGCTCGTCATGCAGGTTCTGGAACAAGATCCGCGCCCCGGATACATGGACCGCTACCCGGAGCGGCGCGAATTCGGTCTGCGCCTCATGGAGTTCGACATCCGCTGGCGTCTGGAGGCCGGCTACATCGAGGTGATCGGGCTCCGCCCCGCCCCCTGAAACCCAGACGCCGCGTGAAACCGTCTGGCGCACCCAGCGCGGACCATGCGACCATTCCAACGACTGGTCTGGGTTATATTAAGAAGACACTGCGACGTATTTTGTAAAACCATGGGCACACACAACCACTCACTACTCATCGTTGACGACAGCCGGATGTCTCGCATGATGCTGAACCGCCTGATCGCGGATCTGCGTCCCGACTGGCGCATCACCGAGGCGGCGAGCGGAGCCGAAGCCCTGGAGATGATCGAGCGCGATCCGCCGACGCTGGTCAGTCTGGACGTCAACATGCCCGGCATGAGCGGACTGGAGACGGCCGGACGCATCCGGCTCCACAATCCCGACATCCGGGTCGTCATCTGCACCGCGAACATCCAGGACTATGTGCGCCAGGCGGCCGAGAAGGCCGGCGTGCACTTCGTCTCCAAGCCGATCACGCCCGAGTCCGTGGCGCGCATGGTGGCCTTCTTCGAGGAATAATCCGTGTCCGAACTCAGCGAGCTACATCGCGACGCACTCGGTGAACTCTTCAACCTCGGGGTGGGGCGCGCGGCGCACAGCCTCAGTCAGATGGTGCGCGACGAAATCGAACTGTCGGCGCCCTTCGTCGATCTGATCCAGGCCCATGAAGTGAGCGCAACCCTGATCGGCTCGGAGTTCAGAGAGCTGAGCATGGTGACGATCGACTTCGAGGGTCCGTTCGTCTCCAAGGCCATCCTGCTGTTCCCCGAACGCAATGCGCTCGCCATCCTCAGCAACATGCTCGATCCCGAACTGACGCCGGAGGAGGTCTCCGAGTTCGAGCAGGAGGCGATGTGCGAGATCGGCAACGTCATCCTCAACGCCTGCATGAGCGCACTCGCCGACGAATTCGGCATCGAGCTGCACGGCGGTCTGCCCGAGCATTACTTCAGCGACACCGACTCGTTGCCGATCTTCGCCGACGGCGACCCCGAGCAGCTGCTTCTCCTGCTTCAGATCCAGCTCACCATGCGTCAGCAACTGATTCAGGGGCATCTGGTCTTTCTGCTGGGCGTCGGCTCGCTGCTGGATCTGCGCAATTGTCTCGATGCGTATCTCGATCGGCTTGGAATACGCTGATGGACATCGAACTCGGCGCGCAGCTGATCGACAGCTTGCGGATCGGACTGATTCTGCTCGATCACCGGGGACGCGTGGTGTCCTGGAATGGCTGGATGAAGCGCCACAGCGGTCTTGGACTCGCCGATGTCGCCGGTCGGCAACTCGCGGAACTCTTCCCCGAGGTGAGCGGCAGCCGCCTGGAATCCAGCATCTCGGACACGCTGCGCTTCAAGCTCTCATCCATGCTGGCGCCGAGCCTCAATCCGAGCCTGCTTCCGCTCTACCATCGACCGACTGATCGCCAGCGCGACCAGCGCATGCAGCAGCTCATCTATGTCAGTCCGCTGCGTCACGATCACTGCGCCTGCCTGATCCAGATCCATGACATGACGTCCGCTCTGCGCCGCGAGCGGCGTCTGCGCGCCCAGTCGACACGGTTGATCGAAAGCAGCTATCAGGATCCGCTCACGGGTGTCGGCAACCGTCGCCGCTTCGATCAGGATCTGGCGCAGCGTTTCAGACAGGCCAAAGACAGGCAGCGTTCGATCGCCATGCTCATGATCGACGTCGACAACTTCAAGGCCTACAACGATCACTTCGGCCATCAGGGCGGCGACGCCTGCCTGATCCAGGTGGCGCGGACACTGCGCGACGGTTTGCGACGCGATGGCGATCGGGTCTCGCGCTATGGCGGCGAGGAGTTCGCGATCCTGCTGACCGACACCGATGGACCGTCAGCCTGCGCGGTCGCCGAACGACTGCGGCTGGCCGTCGAACAGCTCGACCTCCCCCACCCCGCCGCTCCCGGCATCGGCCGGGTCAGCGTCAGTATCGGCATCGCGGCCATGGTGCCGAGCGACGAGCAGCTCTGCTACATCCTGGTCGCTCAGGCCGATCTGGCGCTCTACACGGCCAAGGACGCCGGACGCAACGGCTGCATGTGGTACGACGCCGAGAGCGGCGTTGCCCGCCCCCTGCCCGCCTCCAAAACGTCTTGAGGTCTTCTCGGGCGTTCCATTCCAGGAAGCCGGGACGCACCCGACCGCCCCGGCTTCTTGAAAAAACGCATACAGGTTCAAGATTCAGCGGACCCAAAAGCGAACAGCACGGAACCCTGATCTGCATCAGTGAATCCTCGGGGCCCCAGACGTTAAGATCCTGATCAGCCGGATTGCTGGCCTTGCCTGCCCCACGCGAGGCTTCGTCCATATCAAGGGCCATCCACTCGACCTCCACCGAAGGACATTGCCATGGCACTCGTGAAAAAGACCTCCAGTTCTTCCGCCGCCGCAGCCGGCGAGGCTCGCACCAGTGCCGCCACCGCGCGCGAGGCCGAGGCCCAGCGCAAGCGCGCGCGTACGCTCGCCAAGCAGCAGCAGGCCGCCGAGCGCGTGGCCTCGGCCACGGCGCAACTGGCCTCGGGCATCAACGAAGCCGCCTCGGCCGCCGAAGAACTCAAG
Source organism: Allochromatium vinosum DSM 180 (assembly GCF_000025485.1). Taxonomy (NCBI): domain Bacteria; kingdom Pseudomonadati; phylum Pseudomonadota; class Gammaproteobacteria; order Chromatiales; family Chromatiaceae; genus Allochromatium; species Allochromatium vinosum. The sequence continues at coordinate 2,790,591 of NC_013851.1, forward strand.
CGCTCCGCCGATCAGATCGCCACCGGCGCTGAGGAAGCCTCAGGCGCCGCACAGGAGTCGCTCGCCGCCTTCAAGCAGGTCAATGCCGCGCTCGGGCGTCAGCTCGAGAGCGCCAGGAATTCGCAGGTCAAGGTCGAGGCCTCGCAGGCGCTCATCCTCCGGGTCAGCGATGACGTCGCCGGGCTCATCGGCAATGTCGGGATCGCCGCCCAGCGTCAGACCGACTCAGTGAAGATGGTCGCCGAACTCGAACAGCAGGCCGCCAACATCGGCGACATCGTCAAGGCCGTCGCCCGCATTGCCGACCAGACCAACCTGCTCGCCCTCAACGCGGCCATCGAGGCCGCGCGCGCCGGCAAGCACGGCAAGGGCTTCGCGGTGGTCGCCGACGAGGTGCGCACCCTGGCCGAGACGTCCGAGAAGAGCGCCAAACAGATCCAGGATCTGGTCGGCCAGATCCAGACCGAGGTCAAGACCATCTCCGACGGCATCAACGACTCGGCCGAGAAGGTCAAGAGCGAGGTCGAGAACGGCAAGACCATCAACACCCAGCTCGAACAGATCCGGGTCGACGTGATCGAGATCACGCGCGGCATCCAGGATGTCGCCGCCGGCGCCCAGCAGTCGAGCGCCGCCGCACTCCAGGCGCTCAAGGGTACCGAGGAGATCGCCGCCGCCGCCGAGGAGCAGTCGGCCGCATCCGAGGAAACCGCCAAGACCGTCGCCGAGCAGACCCAGGCGCTGGCCGAGTGCGAACAGGCGGCGCAGAATCTGTCCGAACTGGCCGAGGAACTCAAGAACTCGACCGACATCGCCAAGAGCGCCGAGGAAGTCGCCTCGGCCGCTGAAGAACTGTCCTCGGCGGTGCAGGAGATCAACCGCTCCGGCGCCCAGGTCATGGCCGCCGTCGAGCAGATTCGAAAGAGTGCCCAGGTCCAGGCCTCGGCCACCGAGGAATCCGCCGCCGCCATCGCCCAGATCGAGAAGGGACTGGAAGTGGCGCTACAGCGCGCTCAGAACGCCGGCGAAAAGGTCAAGGCCATCAGCGCCCTGCTCGGCACCAACAAGCAGAGCGTCGAATCGCTCATCGAAGGGGTCGCCGACTCGGTCACGGCCTCGCGTTCCAGCCTCAGGCAGATCAAGGATCTGGAACTGGTCTCGCGGCGCATCGACAAGATCGTCGATGCCATCACCACGGTCTCGATCCAGACCAACATGCTCGCCGTCAACGGCTCGATCGAAGCGGCGCGCGCCGGCGAGTTCGGCAAGGGTTTCGTGGTCGTGGCCACCGACATCCGCAACCTCGCGCACGACTCGGCCGAAAATGCCGACCGCATCAAGGACTTGGTGAAGGCGGTCCAGGATCAGATCGGCATAGTCGGTCGCGATCTGGAAGAGATCATGTCTGCGGCCACCAGCGAGGCCGAGAAGGCCAAGGCCATTACCGCCGGTCTGGACACCATCGAGGCCGACATCGGTGTGGTCGACAAGGGCACCGCCGAGATCCTGGCCGCCGCCAGCGAAATCGCCTCGGCCGTCGCCCAGATCAAGACCGGCGTCGATCAGATCTCGGCGGCGGCTCAAGAAGCCGAGAAGGCGTCCACCGAAGCCGCCTCCGCCGCCAAGCAGCAGGCGCAGGGCGCCGAGGAGCTGGCCGCCGCCATCGAGGAGATCGCCTCGCTCGCCGATGAGTTGCAGAGCGCCTGAGTCCGAACGCCAGCGAGCGGGAGAACACCATGACCAACGAACAGGTCGAGCCACTGGACGTCGAACCCAACGCGCCCGCCATTGCGGTGTCTGCGGGTGACGCCGGTGCGGACGACGCTCTCGCCGGGCGCGAGGGCGACATCCGTCAATTCGTGATCTTCATCTGCGGCAGCGAAGTCTTCGCCGTCGACATGGCCCCGGTGCAGGAGATCATCCGCGTGCCGGATGTGGTGCGGGTGCCACTGGCGCCCGCCACGCTGGAGGGGCTGGCCAATCTGCGCGGCAAGGTGCTGCCGATCATCAGTCTGCGCCGGCTGTTCGGCTTCCCCGAGCGCGAAGACGACGACGCCACGCGCGCCCTGGTCATCGACCTGGGCCAGCCGCTCGGCTTCGTCGTCGATCGGGTCAGCAGCGTGGTCGGCGTCGAGCCGGGGCGCATCGAGGACGTCGGCTCGCTGACCACCACGGTCAAGACCGAACTGCTGGCCGGGCTGCTAAAGGAGGTCGGCGGTTTTCCGATGGTGATGGTGCTCGACTTCGAGCGTCTCATCAGCAACGAGTTCGCCGCCATCGCCCATCTGGCGCGCTCCAGTGCCGCCGGGACACTCGATGCGCTGGGGTCCGAGGACGAGCACGACGACGAGGCCGGCAGCGACGAGCTGCAACTGGTCAGCTTCGAGGTCGCCGAGCAGGAATACGCCATCCCGATCGAAAACGTGCAGGAGATCGTGCAGTTCCCCGAGCAGGTGGTGCGGGTGCCGCGTTCCGAGGCGCATGTGCTGGGCGTGATGACGCTGCGCAACCGGCTGCTGCCGCTGGTCTCGCTGCGCTGTCTGTTCGACCTGGACGCGCGTGCGGCCGACGAGCGCAGTCGCATCCTGGTCATCCGGCTCGGCGACATGGCCGTCGGGCTGGTGGTCGACAGCGTCAACGAGGTGCTGCGGGTGCCCAAGTCCGCCGTCGACGCCATGCCCAAGCTGCTGGCGCGACACGGCGACCTGTCGGATATCGCCGAGATCTGCCGGCTGGAGGACGGACACCGGCTGGTCTCCATCATCTCGACCGACAACCTGTTCCGCCATTCGACCATCCGGGAGGCCCTGACCAACGTGGACCAATTGCGCGAGGACGACCGGCTCGACGACGACACCGACGCGAGCGACGAGGACAACGACGACGAGGAACAGGTGGTGGTGTTCCGGCTCGACAAGGAAGAGTTCGGCGTGCCGATCGAGAGCGTGCAGGAGATCGTGCGCGTACCGGATGAACTGACCCATGTGCCCAAGGCGCCGGAATTCGTCGAGGGCGTGATCAATCTGCGCGGCTCGGTACTGCCGGTCATCGACCAGCGCCGGCGGCTCGGCATGGCCACGGTCGCGCGCAACGACCGTCAGCGCATCATGGTGTTCCTGCTCGACGGGGTGCGTACCGGCTTCATCGTCGACTCGGTGGCCGAGGTGCTCAAGATCCCCAAGGCATCGATCGAACGCTCGCCGCGACTGTCGCTGGAACAGGCGCGTCTGATCGCGCGCGTGGCCAATCTGGAGCAGCACAAACGCATGATCCAGCTCATCGACCCGTCGCGCCTGATCGCCGACGAACAGCGCGAGGAACTGGCCGCGCTCACCGAGGATTGATTCGCCTTGATCAAACTGCTGATCGTCGACGACTCGGCGCTGATGCGCCGCCAGCTCAACGCCATCTTCCAGGCCGAGGGTGACTTCGAGATCCGTCTCGCGCGCAACGGACGCGAAGCGGTCGAGGAGAATCTGACCTTTGAGCCGGACGTCGTCACGCTCGACATCAACATGCCCGAGATGGACGGTCTGACCGCGCTCTCGCTGCTGATGGCCCAGCGTCCGGTGCCCGTGGTCATGGTCTCCTCGCTCACCGAGAAGGGAGCCATGGCCACGCTGGAGGCGCTCAATCTCGGCGCGGTCGACTATATCCCCAAGCCGGGCGGCACCATCTCGCTGTCGATGGTCGAGATCGAGGCCGAGGTCATCGCCAAGGTGCGCGCGGCCGCGCGGGCACGGCTCAAGACCGCGCGCGGGCTGGCGGCGCGCATTCGCAGCGGCGTATCGCCGAGCCGCCCCAGAATCCAGGTCGAGCCAAGGCGTCCGACCATCCGCCGCGCCGGTACGCGCGGCGATGGCGTGGTCCTGATCGGGGTCTCGACCGGCGGACCGCGAACCTTGGAAGACATCCTGCCGCTGCTGCCGGCCGAGTTTCCCTGGCCGGTTCTGGTCGCCCAGCACATGCCGCCGAGCTTCACCAAACCCTTCGCCGAGCGCATGAATGGGTTGTGCGCGCTGGAGGTCTCCGAGGTCAGCCGGCCCACCCCGGTGGAGCCGGGTCACATCTACATCGGCAAGGGCGGCGCGGACATGGTGCTGGCGCGGCGTGTCGGCAAGCTGACCGCCCTGCCCCGGCCCGAGAATCCGGATGTTCTCTGGCACCCCTCGGTCGAGCTGCTCGGGCGCTCGGCCCTGGAGCACTGCGATCCGGCCAACGTCATCGCCGTAATGCTCACCGGCATGGGGCACGATGGGGCCGATGCCTTCGCCGAATTGAAAAAACGCGGCGCGCGCACCATTGCCGAGTCTGAGGAGACCGCCGTGGTCTTCGGGATGCCGGCGGAGCTGATCGAGCGCGGCGGGGCCAATCTGGTGCTGCCGGCCGAGCGTATCGCCGATCAGATCCAGATCTGGGTCGAGCGTTCCTAGCCAGGAGTCATGACCGCATGGGACTGAAGAAATCACACGACGCCCCGACCGCCAGCGAAGACGAGCGCCGTCTGCCGCGCGACCTGCCGGGTCTGCTGACCGCGCTCGCCGACGACGATCCGCTGGCCCGGCGCTGGGCGGCGCGCGATCTGGCGCAATATCCCGAGTCCTCGCGCGCGCTGGTCGAGCGGCTGAGCATCGAGACCGAGCCGAGCGTGACCGCCGTGATCCTGACCAGTCTCACCCTGATCGGCGACGAGATCGCGGTCGCGGGGTTGACCGAGTGTCTGCGCAGTGAGGATGCCATGCTGCGCAACGCGGCCATCGAAGCCATGAAGCAACTGCCCGACGAGGTTGCGCCCTGGATGGGGCGCTTGCTCGAAGACCTGGACCCCGATGTACGCATCTTCGCCGTCGATGTGCTCGAGTCCCTGCGCCATCCTCAGGTCGAGGACTGGCTGATCCGCGTCATCACCCAGGATGCCCATGTCAACGTCTGCGCCACGGCGGTCGATCTGCTCGGCGAGGTCGGATCGGAGCGCGCCAAACCGGCCCTGCTTGCGCTCAAGCAGCGCTTCGCCGACGAGCCCTACATCCAATTCGCCGCCGATCTGGCGCTCAAACGGATCAGCGCGGGCTGACGCCACCATGACCGAGCCGCGCCAGATCAGCGACGAGGACTTTCAGAAATTCCGCGAATTCTTCTATCGCAAGACCGGCATCCTGTTCGAGGACAGCAAACGCTATTTCGTCGACAAGCGCCTGCTCGACCGCATGGAGGCAACCGGCAGCGAGACCTTCCGCGCCTATTTCACCACGCTGCGCTTCCAGGCCTCGGGCGAGGAGCTCCAGTCGCTCATCAACGCGATGACGGTCAACGAGACCTACTTCTTTCGCGAGGAATATCAGTTCGAGTGTCTGGTCAAATCGATGCTGGAGGATCTGGTGGCGCGGCGCGCGACGGATTCCAAGCCGCTGCGCATCTGGTCGGTACCCTCGTCCTCGGGCGAGGAACCCTATGGCATCGCCATCTATCTGCTCGAACACTGGCCGCGCATCAACCAGCTCGATGTCGAGATCATCTCTTCCGACATCGACACCGACATCCTGGCCCAGGCACGCCGCGGGCGCTACAGTCCGCGCGCCGTGCAGCATCTGCCGGCGCCGCTGCTGAAGAAATATTTCGTCCGGGTCGGCGAGTTCTACCAGATCGACGACAGCCTGCGCGAGGCGGTGCAGTTCACCCGTGCCAATGTCACGGACCCGGCCGACATGCGGCTGCATCGCCATTTCGATGTCATCTTCTGCCGCAATCTATTGATCTATTTCGACGATCTCTCGCGCAAGCGCACCGCCGAGTCCTTCTATGACGCGCTCAATCCGGGCGGATTCATCTGTCTCGGACATTCGGAATCCATGAGCCGGATCTCGTCGCTGTTCCAGGTGCGCAAGTTCCCCGAGGCCATCGTCTATCAGAAACCCTGGGAGGCGCGATGAAACGGATCCTGGTCATCGACGATGCGGCCACGGTGCGGCTCTATCACCGTGGCATCCTGGAGTCGGCCGGCTTTGAGGTCAGCGAGGCGGTCAATGGACTGGAGGCGCTGGAGCGGGTCGTCGAGGGACCGTTCGACCTCTATCTGGTCGACATCAACATGCCCAAGCTCGACGGCTATGGATTCCTGCGCGAGCTGCGCGCCAAGGACATCCCGCAGGCGCCGGCGATCATGGTCTCGACCGAGGCCGAGGACAACGATCAGCGTCTCGCCTATGCCTGCGGGGCCAATCTCTATCTGATCAAGCCGACCAAACCGGCACAACTGCTCGCACACGTTCAGACCCTGCTCGGCGCGAGACAGCCGTCATGAGTCCCTTGCTGAACCAGTTCCTGACCGAGGGACGCGACTTCCTCGAAGCCATCGGCGCCAAGCTGCTCGAACTCGAGCGCGCGTCCGCGTCCGAGCAGGAGGCGCTGATGGTCGAGCTGTTCCGGCTGGTGCACACGCTCAAGGGCAACTCGGGGCTGTTCGACATCCCCGAGATGACGCGCGTGCTGCATGCGGCCGAGGACTTGATGGACGCGGTACGCGACGGGCGGGTCGCATTCAGCCGCGAGCTGGCCGATCACCTGCTGGAGGCGATGGACTTCGTCTCGCTCCTGATCGACGAGATCGCCGAGGCGGGCGAGGACGGTCAGCCGCCGAGCACCAGCGGTCATGCTCGGGAGGCGGTGCGGCTCGGCGAAGCGTTGCGCGCCCTGATGGCCGAGAGCGTTCGGTCGTCGGCCTCCGGCGATCGGTCTGAAGCCGCTTCGACCTCGAACGGTGCCGGTGCAAACTCTGCTTCGGAAGCGAGCGGTCGGCTGGGCGACCTGCCGGAGTCCGTGCGCGACGATCTCACCAAGCGTCTCGCCTCCGGCGAATCGCTGTGCCGGCTGCGCTATCGTCCCGAGGAAGAGTGCTTCTTCAAGGGCGAGGATCCCTTGTTCCAGCTCACCCAGCTTCCCGAACCGATCTGGCGACGGGTCAGCGCGCGCGAGGACTGGCCGCCGCTGGCCGAACTTGACGCCTATCGCTGCGTGCTGGACTTCGAGCTGATCCTGAGCACGGACGCCGCGACGCTCGCCGAACATTTCCGTTATGTACCGGATCAGATCGAGATCCAGCCGCTGTCGGCGGCGATGCTGGAGGCCGGTACCGCTGGCGCATCGACCACGCCCGAAACCGATTCCACTGCATCCGAGCCACCCTGGGCCGATCTCAGCCCCGAAGCGCTCGAATCCATCCGTCTGGCCCTGGACGCCCAGCGCGAGATCCTCACCCTGGGCGACAGCCCGCTCTGGCTCGGCGGACGCCTGCGCGCCGTGGGCGCAACCCTGGCGGCGATCCTGACCAGTCTGGGCCGAGATCCGGCGACGAGCGGACTGGAGAAGGCCCTGGAAGCGGCGCTCGCCACCGACTCGGGCACCTATCTGCTGCGCTGGCTCGATCATCAGACCTGGCCCGAGGCCAGGCCCGCCGCGACCGAAGCGAGCGCCAGGCCGGTGCGCGAGGCGATCGTGGCGCCCGCGCCGTCGCATCCGGCAGGCACGTCACAGGCCACAGCGACCGCATCCGACGAACCGCCCAAGTTCGGCCGCCGCGCCGAGGACCAGCTCGCCAACCTGCGCACGCTCAAGGTCGATCAGGCCAAGATCGACCGGCTCATGAACCTGATCGGCGAGATGGTGGTGGCCAAGAACGCCCTGCCCTATCTGGCCGCGCGCGCCGAGAATCTGTACGGCGTGCGCGAACTCGCGCGCGAGATCAAGACCCAGTACGGCGTCATCAACCGCATCGCCGAGGAGATGCAGGACGCCATCATGCAGGTGCGGATGCTGCCGGTGTCCTTCGTCTTCCAGCGCTTCCCGCGTCTGGTGCGCGACACGGCGCACAAGCTCGGCAAGGAAGTCCATCTGATCATGGAGGGCGAGTCGACCGAGGCCGACAAGAACATCATCGAGGCGCTCGCTGATCCGCTCATCCATATCGTGCGCAACAGTCTCGACCATGGCCTGGAGTCGCCCGCCGAACGACGTGCCGCCGGCAAGCCGCCCGAGGGTCGTCTGACCATCAGCGCCCGTCAGGAGTCCGACCGCGTCCTGATCGAGATCAGCGACGACGGTCGCGGCATCGACCCCGAGGTGATCCGGCGCAAGGCGTATGAAAAAGGGATCATCGACGAGGCCGCGCTCGAACGGCTCAACGATCAGGAAGCGGTCAATCTGGTCTTCGCCGCCGGCTTCTCGACCGCCGAACAGATCAGCGACCTCTCCGGGCGCGGCGTCGGGATGGACGTGGTGCGCAACGCCATCGCGCGCGTGCATGGCTCGATCGACCTGCGCAGTCGTGTCGGCGAGGGCACGCGCCTGCGCCTGTCGCTGCCCTTGTCGATGGCCGTCACCAACGTCATGATCATCGAGTCGGCCGGACAGCGCTTCGGCGTGCCCATGGAGGCCGTGGCCGAGACGGTGCGGGTGGCGCGGCGCGACATCCGTGTCATCAAGAAACGTCTGACCACGGTGCTGCGCGGACGGCTGGTCCCGCTGGTGTCGCTCAACGACCTGCTGGCGCTCGACGCGCCACAACGCGCCAACGACGACGATGAACTGGCGGTGCTCGTAGTGCGGATCGAAAAGGAATACTTGGGTATCATCGTCGATGACTGCCGCGAGACGATCGACATCATCCTCAAGCCGCTGGCCGGCTTTCTCGGCGACCTCACCGGCTATTCCGGCTCAGCCCTACTCGGGGACGGCTCAGTGCTCCTGATCCTCAATCCACGTGAATTGCTCTGACCGGGAAGGACCGTCCGATGCCGATCGAAATCCGTGACAACACACTCGTGGTGCGGGAGCTGCTCAGCGTCGAGGACGCCGAGCGTCTGCTCGACTGGCTGATCCAGCATCCGCGCGGTCGGCTCGACCTGGCCGACTGTACTCATCTACACGCCGCCAATCTCCAGGTGCTGATGGCGGCCCAACCCAAGATCGCCGCCTGGCCGAGTCGCGACGCCCTCGCCGACTGGCTGCGGGCGGCTTTGATTCAGGAAGACAAGATCCATGTCCAAGACGATTCTGGTGGTCGATGATTCGGCCACGATGGTGATGAGCCTCAAGGCCAGCCTGGAAATGGCCGGGTTCAAGGTCGAGACGGCCGGCGATGGCGTGCAGGCGCTCACCAAGCTCAAGTCCGGCGTCAAGCCCGATCTCATCATCACCGACATCAACATGCCCAACATGGGCGGAATGGACTTCATCCGCAATGCGCGCGTCCTCCCCGGACTGCGTTTCACGCCCATCCTGGCGCTGACCACCGAGAGCCAGCAGGCCAAGCGCGACGAGGCCAAGAAGCTCGGCGCCACCGGCTGGCTGGTCAAGCCGGTGGGCGGCAGCGATCTGATCAAGGTCATCAAGCAAGTGCTGCCGGGCGCCTGAGGATCGCGTCTCGATGCCCTTCGTCAAACCGCGTCATTCACTGGTCGAGGCGACCCTGGCCCAGTCGCGCGCACTGCGCCGGATCATGGCGGCGCTGACCCTCATCGGCACCCTGGTGCTCTCGCTCCTGGTCTATCAGACGCACGACCGGATCGCCTTCAAGGCTGCGCAACACGGCATCGACGAGGGACTCCTGGAAGCCCTGCTGGTCGGCGGAACCCTGCTGATCACCAACTTCCTGGTCGGCTGGTTCGTGTTCCGGCTCAACTTCAGGACCACGGGAGCCATGAGCCAGGCGCTCGACGGTTTCGACGCGACGTTGCAGTACAACGAGCAGATGCATCAGGCCGGCGCCGCCGCACTCCTGCAGACGGCCACACTCGACCAGGCATTCGATGAACGCATCAGCGAAGCCATCCACGACAGCGAGACCTCGGCGCTCGACGTCATCGAGCGTGCGACACGCCTGAACGATTCGGCGAGCACCCTGCTCAACTATCTGCGTCATTCCAACCTGGATGCCAACGCCATGGAGCAGGACATTACCCATGGCGTCGACGACATCAGTGAGATAGCACGCTTCGTCCAGGAGCTGCCGGCCAAGATCCATAACGACATGGCCGCCATCCAGGCGATCGTCAAGGACATCGGCCAGTTGGAGGGGTTGGCCACCTCGATCAAGGACATCAGCAAGCAGACCAATCTGCTGGCGCTCAATGCCGCCATCGAGGCCGCGCGCGCCGGTGAGGCCGGACGCGGCTTCGCCGTGGTCGCCGGCGAGGTACGCGCCCTGGCCAGCCGTGCCACCGTCGCGGCCGACACCATCGAGGCCGGACTCAACCAGGCACTGGGCGCGGCCGAACGCAGCATGCAGCTCAATTTCCTCAGCGATTCGGACCAGCAGCTCGAACAGGCCACCCATGTGGTCGCCTCCGTGCATCGTCTGCGCGACAACTACGAAGACATGCGTCAGTTCTACAAGACGCTGTTCTCGGTCGTCACCCAGCACAACACCAGTCTGGCCGAGCAGATCGCCGACATGTTGGGAATTCTGCAATATCAGGACGTGGTCGGTCAGCGTCTCTCCCGGCTCCAGGCAACCATGCGCCAGCGCGCCGACCTGCTGGTTGCGGCGGGCGTCCCCTCCGACAGTCTGATGCAACTGGCCGACGCGCTGAGTCAGCTGCACGTCGACTATCTGGAAAACGAGTCACGGCACGCGCGTCCGGCGATCGGTTCGGGCACCTCGGCCAGCGCCGGACCGCCCAGCATCGAGCTGTTCTGATCGCCGGGGCGCACCGGCGATCGGAGTCGGATGCCAGATACGCACTCCGGCACAATGGTCTAACATGGCAGTCATACATGCGGTGAACCGCGCAACGTGGCCGGGCGATCTGCTCGCTTCGGCAAGGAATACAGCTCCCTGATGAATACAGCCTTCCAACGCCTCCAGCGCGACCGGCGTGGCGAACTTCTCGCATCCTGGTTGCAGCATCTGACTGCCACCTTCGATCGCCATCACCCCCATCCGCCGAGTCTCGATGTCCAGCGCGAGGTACTCTTCGACGCACTCCTCAGCACGCTTACCAGCGGCGCGCCCGAGAACGACTTCAGAGTCGATCCGGAGACCGATCTGGCGCGACACCTGAACCGACTCATCGCCGAACAGGCCCGGCAGCTCGCCAATCCGTCCGATACCATCGGCGCCCTGCTCGCGCTCAAACAGCTCGTGGCGCGCGCCCTGATCGACATGAATCCGCAAACGCCGGTGATCGAGGATCTGCAATGGCTGGACCGGGTGTTCGACGGTCTGTCGCTGTTCGCCTTCAAGTCCTTCGTCGACATCCGTGAACGGCTCATCGCCGAGCAGAGCCTGTCGCTGCTCGAGCTCTCCACGCCCGTGCTCCGAGTCTGGAGTCAGATCCTGCTGCTGCCGCTGGTGGGCGTCATCGATACCCAGCGCGCGCGCCAGATCACCGAGCGTCTGCTGGAGGCCATCGCCCTGCACGAGGCGCGCGTCACCATCCTGGATCTGACCGGCGTGCCCGTGCTCGACACCAGCGTGGCCCAGCATCTGATGAAGACCATCGACGCGGCGCGTCTGCTCGGCAGCCGGGTCGTGATGACCGGCATCAGCCCCGAGGGCGCCCAGACGCTGACCAAGCTCGGTATCCGCTTCGCCGATGTCATCAGCCGCGCCACCCTGCGCGCCGGTCTCGCCGAGGCCCTGCTGTTGATCGACCGCCGCATCGCCCCGATCGACGAGGCACGCCCATCATGAGAATCCCCATCCTGCAACTCGATCGCATCCTCCTGGTCTCGATCCAGGTCGATCTCACCGACAACGACGCCATGCAGTTCCAGTCCGATCTGGTCGAGCGCGTGGCCGCGATCGAGGCGCTGGGTGTGGCCATCGACATCACGGCGCTCGACGTGGTCGACTCCTACATGGCGCGCGTCATCAACGACACGGCCAACATGGTGCGACTGCTCGGCGCCGAGGTCGTCATCTGCGGCATCCAGCCGTTCGTCGCCCTGACGCTGATCGAGATGGGTCGCGGGCTGCTCGGCGCCGACTGCGCCTTCAACCTTGGCCAGGCGCTGGAGGTGCTCAAGGGGCGGATCGCCAAGCGTGGCGACACCCGCTTCGTCGGGGACGAGGATGTCTGAACCGCTCGATCCCGAATGTCTGCCGATCCGCTCCACGCTCGACATCGTCACGGCGCGTCATGCCGCACGTGCGCTCTGCGAGCGGCTTGGATTCGGCAAGGCCGATCAGACCCGGCTGGCCACGGCCGTCTCGGAACTGGCGCGCAACGTCATCCAGTATGCCGGAGAGGGTTCCTGCCTCATCGAGGATGTCTCGGACGCGCGCGCTCGTCGCATCCGGGTGCTGATCCAGGACCAGGGTCCGGGCATCCCCAACCTGGATCTGGCCCTGACCGACGGCTACAGCACCAGCGGCGGACTGGGCGCCGGACTGCCGGGGACGCGCCGGCTGACCGATGAGTTCCAGATCGAATCCATGCCCGGATCGACCCGTGTGACCATCGCGCTGGTCAAACCACGATGAGCGCCGTCCCAACGCCGCCCCCCTCAACCGCTGTCGCCGGGGAATTGGCCGCCGAGGGTGTGCGCGTGCTCATCGGCTCCGAACCGGATGTCATGGCCGCCAGCCGTCAGGCGCGTCTGCTGGCCGAGCGGCTGGGTTTCTCGCGCAGCTCGGCCTACCATGTCGCTACGGCGGCCTCGGAACTCGCCAACAATCTGCTGACCCACGCCGGTGGCGGACTGCTGTGCGCCAGTCCGCTCGCTGGCCGTTCCGGTGCCGATCAGATCGGGCTGGAGCTTCTGGCCGAAGACGAAGGACCGGGCATCGCCGACCCGGAGCTGGCACTGACCGAGGGCTACAGCACCGGCCAGGGGCTCGGTTGCGGACTGCCGGGCGTGAAGCGTCTGATGGACGAGTTCAGTCTGGAATCGCGCCCTGGCGGCGGCACGCGGGTCAGGGCGGTCAAATGGCGTTGAGGCAGACTGTGCCGGAGCTCGCCCCACTGGACGGTATCCGTGCGCGGATTGGTCAGGCGCTGCGCCCCATGCCGGGCGAGACCGTCAGCGGTGATCAGCTCGGCTGGTGGACACGCCCCGACCGCTGGCGTCTGGCCGTGGCCGATGGACTCGGCCACGGCGCTGCGGCCCATGTCGCCGCCGCCACCGCCATGCATCAACTGGCCAACGACGACGAGCCGCACCTGACCGAACTCTTCGCCCGCTGCGACCGGGCCTTGATCGACACCCGTGGCGTGGCGCTGTCCGTGGTGGACATCCTGCCCGCCGAGTCGATCATCGTGCAGGCGGCGGTCGGCAACATCCGTACTCTGCTGATCCAGGCATCCGGCACCAAGCGTCTCGGCAGCGCGCGCGGGATCGTCGGCGCCGGTTTCGACGGACTGCGCCCGGAGCGCTGGCCGATCGCACCGGGCGACTGGCTGCTGCTGTTCTCCGACGGCCTGCCCGAGAACGCGGGTCTGGCCCAAGCCCTGGGCGACGTCCGGCCTTCGGACGCGCTCGCCGAACGTCTGCTCAACGACTGGGCCGGCGATCACGACGACGCCGGTCTGCTGCTCTATCGTCATGCTTGACCCGACGGCCTCCACCTCCTCCACCAGCGACATCGCACGGCTCTATGCCGAGGTGCTGCAACGGGCGGTCTTCGCCCGGGATGCACTGGCGCTGGAGATGGCACTGACCGAAGCGTCGGATCTCGGGCGTGACCTGATCGCCCTGGAGATTCCGCTCGAAGAGGTGGGTGAACTCCATCACGAAGCCCTGATGCGCCTGTCGCGCGCCAATCCGGATCTGCCACTGAGCCAGATCGCCGCGCGCATCACCGCGCCGCTGATGGAGGCGACCATGGCCTACAGTCTCGCCTTTCGCGAGCAGCTCGAACGCCGGGCCTCGGCGCTGGTCAACGCCCGTCTGGAGCAGTCGCGCCGGCTGGAGGCCGTCGGCACGCTCGCCGCCGGGATCGCGCACGATTTCAACAACATCCTGGGGGCCATTCTCGGATTCAGCGAATTGCTGGAAGACGAACTGGCGCCGGAGTCGGCCGGGCGGCACCATCTGGCCTACATTCAGCAGGCGAGCTTTCGCGCACGCGATCTCATTGCGCGTATGCTGACCTTTGCGCGCGATCTGGCCGACTCGCCCGTTCCGGTCGAGGTCGTGGCGCTGGTCCGCGAGACCCTGGCCCTGCTGCGGGCCTCGCTGCCTGCGGGGGCGCGGGTCGAGTTCACCCCGGCGGTCGATGAAGCCTGGGTGCTGGCTGAGCCAAGCCAGATCCAGCAGATCGTCATGAATCTCTGCATCAACGCCGCCGATGCCATCGGTCAGGCACAGGGCCGCATCGAGATCGGGGTCGAATGGGTACGGCGTCCAGAGGGCACACCGGCCGCGCGTGCGGATCTCGTCCGTCTGAGCGTGAGCGACGATGGCGAGGGCATGACGCCTGAGGTCCGCGAACGGGTCTTCGACCCCTTCTTCACAACCAAGGCGCCCGGCAAGGGCAGCGGTCTGGGGCTGTCGGTCATCCATGGACTGGTCGGCAAGCTCGGCGGACAGATCCGGATCGAGAGCGCGCCGGGCCGGGGCAGCCGGTTCGTCATCGAGTTGCCACGACTGATCCAGGGGGCGGACACCGCCCCGGACAGTGGCGCGAATCACAGCGAGAGATCGACATGACCAAGGTACTGATCGTCGACGACGACGAACTCTTTCGGGCCATGCTCACCGAGATGGTCCAGCGCGAAGGCTATCAGGTCAGCACGGCGACCAATGGTAACGAGGCGCTGGCGGCGATCGAGCACAGTCGACCCGATCTCGTCATCACAGATATCCTGATGCCCGAGAAAGACGGTATCGAACTCATCATGGAACTGGCGCAGCGCGAATCGAGGATTCCCATCATCGCCGTCTCGGGCGGACGGCGCTCGATCAGTCTGGAATTCAATCTGGAGTCGGCCAAGCTGATGGGCGTGCGCGCCACCCTGCCCAAACCCTTCACACGTGAGGATCTGCGTCGAGCGATCACCGAAGCGCTGGACTAGAAGACCGCGCCCTTCAGTCGGCCGGATCAACCGGCGTCGAGTACCTGCTCGGCCCAGTCTCCCAGGGCGTCGAGGATCGCCAGTCTGGCAGGATCGTCATCGTGGACCCCGGCCAATTCGGCGAGCCGCGCCTCATACCCCTCGATCTGGAGACTGGCCCCGCCGTCGGGGTCGGTGAGGCGCATGAAGCGGTAGGCGTCCCAGTCCTCGCGCTCCTCCGGGGTCAGAGTCTCGGGCCAGTTGCGGGCGCGATAGCGGAACAGCAGTGTACCGAGACGCGGATCGCTGAAACGCGGCGGCGCTGTCGCCAGTTCGGCGGGGTTCGAGCGCACGACCTGATCGCAGGCGCGCCGGTCGGCGTCCGAGAGGAAACCACCCGAATAGAGCATCAATTCGGGGTCGGTCTCGACCGGGAGCGGACGCTCATGCACGGCGCGCACACGCGACTCGATCGCGATGGACGAAGCCGCGATCCACTGGGCGTGACGCACAACGCGCGCCGGATCGATGCTCCAGCGCTCGGCACGCTCCGGCGTCAGGGTTGCCAGCGGCGCGAGCATGGGAACGTGATTGACATGCACAGTTTTGAGCGGCACGCGCTCGACACCCGCCGGCAGATCTTCGCTCGGCGTGAAGAGCCGACGGCGGATCTCCTCCACCGACAGCTCCAGCAGTTGGGACGGGTCCGCGCGCAGATCGAAGCAGATCACGCCATTGCTGTTGGTGGGATGGGCGGCGACCGGACAGATCGGCGCGATGCAGCCGAGCGCCGCCGGAAAGCGCGCCGAGACATGCAGCAAGGGACGGCGCTCATCGAGCAGAGCGCGCACCCGGCGCTTGTCGCGCAGCGTCAGCGCATAACTGAACAGCCGGGGCTGGATGTCACGCAGCCGGCGCGCCAGTGCGATGGTCGCGCGCACGTCGGCGAGCGCGTCATGGGCCTGACCATGGTCGATGCCGTTGGCCACGGTCAGCTGCTCCAGCCGGAACGAGGTCGTACCCTCGTCGTTGAGCGGCCATTCGATCCCCTCGGGACGCAGCGCATGGGCCAGCCGCAGTACGTCGATCAGATCCCAGCGCGAGTTGCCGGAGCGCCATTCACGCGCATAGGGATCGAAAAAGTTGCGGTAGAACAGATGCCGCGTGACTTCGTCGTCGAAGCGCAGACTGTTGTAGCCGACGCCGCAGGTTCCGGGCCGGCTCAGCTCAGCGTGGATGGCGCGCGCAAACTCGGCCTCGACCACCCCCTCGCGTGCGACACGCTGAGGCGTGAGACCCGTGACGAGACAGGCATCCGGATGCGGGAGCAGATCGTCCGACGGACGACAGAAGAGAACGAGCGGATCGCCGACCTCGTTGAGATCGGCGTCGGTGCGGACTCCGGCGAACTGACAGGGACGATCGCGGCGCGGATCGGCGCCCCAGGTTTCGTAATCGTGCCAGTAGAAGGTGTCGGACATGGGCCGAACCTCCAGTGCCGGACGCTGGCCGCCCTGGTCCGGACGGCCGGAACGGCTCAGACCTTCTCGCGGATGCGAGCGGCCTTGCCGGTGAGATTGCGCAGATAGTAGAGCTTGGCGCGACGCACGTCGCCCTTGCGCTTGACCTCGATGCCGGCGATCGCCGGGCTGTAGGTCTGGAACACGCGCTCCACACCCTCGCCATGCGAGATCTTGCGCACGGTGAAGGCCGAGTTCAGACCGCGACTGCGGATGGCGATGACGACACCCTCGAACGCCTGGAGACGCTCGCGATCCTTCTCCTTGACCTTGACCTGGACGACGACGGTGTCGCCTGGGGCGAAATCCGGGACTTCGCGGGACATTTGCTCTTGTTCGAGCTGCTGAATGATGTTGCTCATGGTTTCCTTGGCTCCTGTTCTCAGCCGGCGCCACCCTCGCGATGGGCCAGTATGAATTCATCGAGTAACGTGCGCTCGGCCTCGCTGAGCCCGCGGCGCTCGAGTAGATCCGGACGGCGCTGCCAGGTCCGTCCCAGCGCCTGCCGCAGCCGCCAACGCTCGATGGCGGCATGGTCGCCACCGATCAGCACGGACGGGACCGAGCCTTCCTCGATCCGCTCCGGGCGGGTGTAATGTGGGCAATCCAAGAGCCCATCCATGTGCGAATCCTGTCGCGCCGAGTCGGCATGACCGAGCGCGCCCGGCAGCAACCGGATGACCGCATCCATGACCACCATCGCCGGCAACTCGCCGCCGCTCAGGACATAGTCGCCGATCGACCATTCCTCATCGACGTGGGTCTCGATCAGACGCTCGTCGATGCCTTCATAGCGTCCGGCGAGCAGGATCCAGCCGGAGCGCGCGGCAATCTCCAGCATCGCGGCCTGATCCAGCACCCGACCCTGCGGTGACAGATAGGCGACCCGACTCCTGGGCGCTGCCGCCCGCACGGCCTGGAGCGTCTCGCGCAGCGGCTCGACTTTCATCACCATCCCCGGACCGCCACCATAGGGACGGTCGTCGACGGTGCGATGGGCGTCGTGCGTGAAGTCGCGCGGATTCCACAGATGCAGCTCGGCCAGCCCACGGGCCACCGCCCGTCCCGTCACGCCCTGATCCGAGAGGATACGAAACAGATCCGGAAAGAGCGTGATGACGTCGAAGCGCATTGGAAACCGCGTCCCGTACCGATTCGCGAACCGTGATGCCTGGAATCCGGCCGCCCTGATCGAGAACGCATCTCTGGGCCGACGCGGACTCAGAACTCCGGATCCCAGTCGACCCGAATCAGGCGCTGGTCGAAATCCACGTCCAGGATCACGTCGCCCCAGACGAAGGGAATCAGACGCTCGCGTTCGCCCTGGACCACCAGCACGTCGTTCGCGCCGGTCGAGAACAGGTGCGAGACCCGACCGAACTCGACACCGGCTTGGGTGACGACGGCCAGACCTTCTAGGTCGATCCAGTAGAATTCGTCCGGGCGCGGCGGTGGGAGCTGATCGCGTCGAATCGCGATCTCCTGGCCGATCAGCGCGGCGGCCTGATCGCGGTCCTCACAACCGTCCAGGCGGGCGACGAGGCCCTTGCCGTGCATCCTGCCTTCGGCCACGCGACGCGCGACGCCATCAGGCCCCAAGAGCCAGGGCGAATAGCGCAGAATGCCTTCGCGCGGATCGGTCTCGGAATACACCTTGACCCATCCTTTGACGCCGTAGAGCCCCGACACGCGCCCGAGCACGATCCGAGCAGACTGAGGTTCCCCGGACATGCTGACCGAGCCTGGCGACTGAGTAGAACTCAAGCCGCCGCAGCGGCCTCGCGCGTCGCCTGCTTGATCAGCTGCTTGACACGATCGGTCGGCTGCGCACCCTTACGGATCCACTCCTGTGCCAGCGCGGTGTCGAGCCGCAGCGGAACCTCGCCGCCACGCGCGTTCGGGTTGAAGAAACCGAGACGTTCGATGTAGCGACCATCACGCTTGGAGCGGATGTCGGCAACGACGATCTGGTAGAAAGGGTTCTTCTTGGAACCACCACGTGACAAACGAATCGTGACCATGTGCTGTCCTGGCTCAAGAGCTGGATAGGGAGGCTCGCGGAAGGCCCGCGGGTAAACGCACAAATATACAGAATTATGCGCGAAATGGAAGACCGAATTTGATCTGTCCACGAATCTCCGATGAAATCGCGCACCTGAAAGGCTCTCGCCAATTCTTTACCGGGGTCCGATTCGACTCAATGCAGCTCGACATCGACTGTCAGCCGCTCGTCGTTACCCACCAGTCGTGACCGCACCGCCTCGACTTCGATCCGGCTACCCGGCTCGGCATCGAGCAGGACCAGCCGGATATCGGCATAGCTGGTGATCGGTTGGCCACCGACCTGGATGAGTCGGTCGCCGATTTGCAGACCCGCCGTCTTCGCGCCACTGTCTTCGGCAAAACCTTCGATCGGCATTCCGCCGGCGGCGGCTGGTTGGCCGAGCATCACGCCGAGCTTGCCCGTGGGCGGCAACTCGACCGCCTCCGGATAGAGGAAGAAGTCGGCGACCATCGGGTCGGGTGTGCGTCCCTGTCCGTTGAGCAGGGTTGCCATGGGCACGGGCAGACGGCGCGCGATTCGCTGCGGGATGCCCTGGCCATATTCGATGTGACCGCTGCCGGCGATGACCACCAGCGTCGAATCCGGGTGCTCGACCAGATGGCGCGCGGCACGCTCGGCCATCCCCTCGTCCCAGAGGAGCTGGACTTCCAGGAAGTGTTCGAAGTTACCCTGCTGCTCGGCTGGATGCTGCTTGAAGATCGCCTCCAGCCGCGCGCGATGGTCCGCGTCCGAGCGGTCGATTTCGGGCAGACGCGCGCGGTCGGCTTCACTCAGGCTCGCGATGCCGCCGTCGCCGACCTGACGCGTGAGTTCGGATTCGAGGTTGAGCGCAATCACCGGAATCCGATGCGCGCGCGCCAGACTCAGGATGGGCCGATAGAGCCGGTAGTCGAAGCGCCAGCGGTCGAAATACTGGGTACGGCGCAGCAGTTCGGCCTCGTCGATCTCACCGGCGACATAGGCGTCGAGTGCAGGCTGGTAGGGCTGCTGGAACATCTCCATCCCGATCGCCACCGAGCGTCCGCGCGCCAGCAAGCCCTCAATGAGGGCGGTCTGATTGAGATGATCCTCGTAGCGGTCGTGCTGCTCGCCGACGAAGATCACGCGCCGGTCGGCCAGACGCGCAATCAGTGCCTCCATGTCGGTCAGATACGCGCTTTCCAGCACGCGCGTCGGGTTGTTCACCAGAGCGCTGGCCCCATCTGTGCGCGTGACCGACGACGCGGAAGACGCCTCGCTCCCGGCCGGAATCAGTGCACTGATGGTCACGAGCATGGCCACCAGGTTCAGTCTGCTATAGATTCGATGCGACATACGCTTGTCCTGTCACTTCAACTCGGGTTTCCGATGATCACGATCCATGACCGCTCACAGCGGCCCGCTTGGCCGGCCCACGATACCATGCACCAGACCGGCTCAGCCGGCGTTTGGGCGCTGGTCGTGCTGGCGGCACTGCTGTGGCTCGACAGTCCGCGACTCCTGGCCGATCCGGCGCACTCCGCGCCGCCCCTGATCCGGCATCAGCTTGAGGTCCGGCTCGACCCCGAGTCGGGGCGGATCGAGGTCAGGGACCAGATGCGGCTTCCCGAGTCGAAAAGCCAGTGGTCGCTGATCCTGCATACCGGGCTCGAACCCAGACTCATCGACGGCGAGGCGACCCTGACGCACGTTTCAGCGTTCGGGCATCTGGCCGAATATCGCTTGCATCTGAAGACGCCCGGAGCCGTGACGCTCGCCTATGGCGGGCGCATCCGTCACGACCTGGAGCGGATCGACGAAAGTCTCGGTCGCGCGCGTCAGTGGTCGCGCGGGACCATCGCACCAGCCGGCGTCTTTCTCGACGGCGGCAGCGGCTGGTATCCGCGTATTCCAGACAGCCATCAGAGCTTCTCGCTCGATGTCCGGCTTCCCGAGGGCTGGTCGGCGATCACCCAGGGCACGGGCACGACCGACCCAGCCACGGGCCAGTCACACTGGTCCGAGTCGCAGCCGCAGGACGACATCTATCTGATCGCCGGCCGTTTCCACGCCTATCACCAACGCACAGCGGGCGTACAGGCCGAGGCCCAGGTCTATCTGCGTGAGCCGGACACCGCGCTGGCCAAACGCTATCTAGACGCCACGCTCGACTATCTCGCCCTCTATTCCGACCTCATCGGCCCCTACCCCTTCGCCAAGTTCGCCCTGGTCGAGAATTTCTGGGAGTCGGGCTATGGCATGCCCTCCTTCACTCTGCTCGGCCCCAGGGTCATCCGCCTGCCCTTCATCCTCCAGACCTCCTATCCGCACGAGATCCTGCACAACTGGTGGGGCAACGGGGTCTATGTGGATTATGAATCGGGCAACTGGAGCGAGGGGCTGACCAACTATCTGGCCGACTATTGGCTCATGGAGCGTGCCGGACGCGGGGTCGAGGGTCGGCGCGACATGCTCAAGAGCTTCGCCGACTATGTGCGCCGGGGGCGGGACTTTCCGCTGGCCGAGTTCGTGCAGCGGCATGGGGCGGACAGTCAGGCCATCGGCTACAACAAGGGTGCCATGGTCTTCCACATGCTGCGGCGCGAACTCGGCGATGAGACCTTCATTCAGGGGCTGCGGCGCTTCTATGCCGACAACCGCTTCCGGGCGGCCGGCTATGCCGATCTGCGGCGCGCCTTCGAGCGCGTGAGCGGGCGGAATCTGGGCGCCTTCTTCGCCGCCTGGGTCGAGCGCGCCGGCGCCCCCCATCTGGCACTGGAGGATGTCGAGACACGGAGCACACCGGAGGGCTATCGAATCAGCGGACGGATTCGACAGACTCAGCCCGAGCCGCCCTTTCCGCTCAGTCTGCCGGTCGCCATCGATCTCGACTCAGGCCAATCCGTGATCGAGCGAATCGTCAGCCGCGAGCGTGAGACCCGATTCGACATCGCTCTCCGATCCGCGCCCGTGCGTCTGCGAATCGACCCGGACTTCGAGGTCTTCCGCGCTCTGGCTCCAGGCGAGTTGCCCGTGACCCTGAGCAATCTCTTCGGTGCCGACCAGGGACTCATCCTGATTCCCGCTGACGCACCCGACGCGCTCCGGTCGGGCTATCGCCGCCTGGCCGAGACCTGGCGCGCGGGACACCCGGACTGGCGCGTCGCCGAGGATCGGGAGTTCGATCACCTACCGGACGATCGACCCATTTGGCTGCTTGGCTGGGAAAACCGTCATCTCGCGACCTTTGCCCGTGATGCCGCCGAGTTCTCCCTGACCCTGGACATCCAAAGGCTCGCGCTGAGTCAAGCATCCGAGCCGAGTTTCGTGAACACGGATCTCGCCCCCGAGACCGACAGTGCGGTGCTGACACGCCGGATCGAGGATCGCCCGGTTGCCTGGCTGGCCACGCGCGATCCAGGCGCCCTGCCCGCCCTGGCCCGCAAGCTGCCGCACTATGGCCAATACAGCTATCTGATCTTCAACGGCCCGGAGGCGATCAACCGGCTCAAGGGACAATGGCCGTCAGGCGACTCGGCGCTCAGTCATCGGCGATCGCCCTCAACAGTTCGCGCTGTGCCAGTTCAGCCTCGATGATCGCCGGCTCCAGCTCCGACGCGGGACAATCAGCGTGTATCCCCTTGATCAACTCGACCATCGAGGACTGGATGCGCATCAGGCCGAGGGTGCCGGACGCTCCCTTCAGGGTGTGCGCTACCCGATAGGCTCCCTCGTAATCGCCTGCCATGACGAGTGCGCGTAAGCGTTGCACATCGTCGGCATGATTCAGCGCATACTTGCCGAGTATCCGTGCATAGAAACTCGCTTCGCCACGCAGCAGCTTGAGTCCGAAATCCACATCGACACCCGCCAGCCCACGCAAGCGCTCGACGAGCGAGGAAGACCCCGGCCCTGGCGACTCGTCAGGTTTCACGGATCCGGTCTGGATCTCGGCCGGCGGTCGGCGTGCAAGCCACTTGAGCAGGACGGCATAGAGATGCGGCGGATCCACCGGCTTGGGGATATGGTCGTCCAGTCCTTCACGCAGATACCGACGACGTTCGTCCTCGAAGACGTTCGCCGTCATCGCCAGGATCGGACAGGACAACCAGTCGACCCGCTCGCGCAGCCGGCGCGTGGCTTGCACACCATCCAGCTCCGGCATCTGGATGTCCATCAGAATCAGGTCGTAACGATCGCGACAGGCCATCTCGATGGCTTGCTCGCCTGAACTGGCGAGATCGACCCGGAGTCCAACGATTTCTAGCAGATTGCAGATGACCTCCTGGTTGATCTCGTTGTCCTCGACGACCAGGATGCGTGTCCCCGTGAAGCCCTCCCTCAGTCGCAGCTCAGCCTCCGCCTCGCGCGCCACCGAATTCACGGCGAGTTCGTCGGAACCGAGGCTCTTGCCCAGCCGCACCGTGATCCAGAATCGACTCCCCTGCCCGACCTGACTCTCGGCCCCGGTCTCGCCGCCCATGAGTTGAGCCAGCCGATGCGTGATGACGAGCCCCAGGCCAGTTCCCTCGAAACGGCGCGCCACGGAATTGTCGACCTGCGAGAAGGGGCGAAAGAGTTGCGCGAGGTCTGCCGGAGCGATCCCGATACCCGTGTCGTAGACATCGAACCGCACCAGGAGATCGGTCGCCGTCTCGTCCAGAATCTCGGCCACCAGTTTGATCTCGCCGGCCTTGGTGAATTTGATGGCGTTGGAGAGATAGTTGAGCAAGGCCTGACGCAAGCACGCCTGGTCGCCGTGCAGTAGCGGCGGCAAGGCATCGATGCACCGGATGAACCTCAATCTCTTGGCTGCCACCTGTCCCAGCACGAGCGAATCGAGCTGCTCGAACAGATCCTTGGTCGAGAAGTCCTGAGTGTGCAGGGTGAACTTGCCGGCCTCGATCTTGGAGACGTCCAGGATGTCGTTGATGATCGAGAGCAGGTGATTGGCCGAATGCTCGATCTTGGTCAGGATATCGCGCGATCTCTCCGAAGAGGACTGGTCGCGGATCAACAGATAGGTCAGCCCGAGGATGGCATTCAGCGGGGTGCGGATCTCGTGGCTCATGTTGGCCAGGAAGGCGCTCTTGGCCTGATTGGCCGTCTCGGCCTGAGCACGCGCCTCAGACAACTGGGCCGTGCGCTCTGCGACCAATTCCTCCAGATGAGAACGATACCCCTCCAGCTCTTCCTGGATGCGCTTGCGCTCGGTCAGGTCGACATCGACGCAATACATCTGCGACTGACCATCGGGGCCGCGCAGCATGACGTGACTGGAGAAGACGTGGACCGGTGAGCCGTCGGCACGTTTGAGCGTCAGCTCACCGGCCGAGATCTGCTCTCCACCATTGACCCAGGAGTCGACGGCAGCGATCATCGATTCGCGCATGGCCTCCGGGATGATCAACTCCTCGAGCTGACGCCCAAGCGCCTCTTCGGCGCGATAGCCATAGAGCGCTGTACTCGCCGGATTCCAGTAGATGACGCGGCGGTAGCGGTCGTAACCCTGCACCGAGATCGCCTGGATGTGCTCGAAGAGTGCGTGGAAGCGGGTTTCAGTGTGCCAATCGTCTGCGTGCTGATTCAACCTGATCTGGGTCGAATTTCCGTTCATGACCGCCCCCTGATCGCTTGGAGCCGAAAACGGCTGTCGCTGTCATGCCGCAAAGATTAGAACATGGGGCTTCCGCTATCCAGAGGACAAGGGGCGCAAGAAACGATCACGCGCCCCAATAGGAGCCGAGACTCAAGCCACAGATTGATAATAGAGATTCTGCGGATGGCGCGCCTCGGCGAAGAATGACCAGCGCTCGATCAGCAACCCCGCGAACTGGACGAAGAAGGCGATGATCGGCAGATTCGACGAGCCGATGAGATAGGACAGCCCGATCAGTAGCACCGGGATCGGAAAGACCAGCACCAGATAGACAGTGCGTAGCCGTTCGAGCAGCGACTGACTGCGGCCATGGAAGAACTCACGGGTGTTGAAGCTGCCGCCTGTCGCACCCTGCGCCTTCTGGACCACGCTCGCATGACGCACGCCGATGGCGGTCTGAACCGTGCTCTTGTGCTTGAGCCGGGCGTTGCGGCGCAGATGCGCCAGACGCGAGGCCAGACCGACCAGGGTCAGGATCACCGCCCAGGTGCCGTAGAAGGTCACCAGCGGATTGCCGATGTAGGCCGAATAGGCCGCCGCCAGCATGAAGCCCGAGGCCGCGCCCAGGAACAGGAAGTTGCTGACCGTGAGCGGCGTATGCCATTCCTGCAAAAACCGCACGGCCGCATAGATCATGGCCGTGCAGACGAAGAGCGCCAGACTGGCGATCGTCCCGAGCACGCCGAGCAGCAGGGTCAGATCGACCTGGAGCGCCGCGCCGACCTGGAACAGCGGCTGCGTCCACTCGAACCAGTGCGCCACGCCATAGGCGAACACCAGCGCCATGACGATCGGCAGCACGATGACCTCGCGCGACAGCCAGGAGGTGCGCCACATCGCCGCCGCGCGCCAGGCCCGTTCCGGCCGTCCGAGATGGAAGAAGGACGCGCCGAGTCCCGCGATCAGGAGCAGCAGCGCGACCAGACTGCCGACGGCATAGAACTGGTCGGCCTGAGCGGGCAGGAAACGGGCGACGGCATAGAGTTGCCCCGTGACCATCGCCAGATAGAGACCCTGACCGGCACCGAGCAGCGTGGTCAGAAAGATGACTGAGAAAGCTGGATGCATGGGATTCGATCCTGCGGTAGCGGATTACCAGGCCACGTCGTCGAGGGTTTCCTCGCCGGTGTAATCGGTGAGGTCTTCCTTGCGCCAGGGGTTGTCGACACGCGTGAGTTCCTCGGGATCGATGTGCATCCGGGTCTTCCGGCGCGGCAGATAGTGATTGGCCGGCTTGGTGCCCCACTCGGGCATGAGCTGATAGCCGCCGCGCTCGCGGATGGCGATCGAGACCTCGGAGTCGGGATCGTGCACGTCGCCGAACAGACGCGCATTGGCCGGACAGGCCAGCACGCAGGACGGCTTGCGATCCCGTTCGGAGAGCTTGGCGTCGGTGATGCGGTCGATGCAGAGCGTGCATTTCTTCATCACCTTCTGCTGCGCGTCGAGTTCGCGCGCGCCATAGGGACAGGCCCAGGAGCAGTATTTGCAGCCGATGCACTTGTCATAGTCGACCAGCACCACGCCGTTGTCCGGACGCTTGTACGACGCGCCGGTCGGACACACGGGCACGCAGGGCGGCTCTTCGCAGTGCAGACAGCTCTTGGGGAAGTGCACCGTCTCGGTATTGGGGAAGGTACCGATCTCGAAGGTCTGCACCCGGTTGAAGAAGGTGCCGGTCGGCGACCCCTCGTAGGGGTTCTGGTCCACCAGCGGACCGGCCCAGCCGGAGGTGTTCCACTCCTTGCAGGAGGTCACGCAGGCATGACAGCCGACGCAGACGTTGAGATCGATGACGAGGGCGAGTTGAGTCATGACGCTTGCTTCCCGAAGATACCGGCCACATAGGCCTGCCACTTGCCGCGCTTCTTCTCCTGACCGGGCAGACGCGGCATCGGCTTGAACTGGGGCGACGTGACCTCGGGTTCACCCGCCTCGGCCTTGTAGACACGCACCCGCACGTCGAACCAGGCCGCCTGTCCGGTCACGGGGTCGGAGTTGGAGAGATGCTCGCCGGCCTCATGCGCCGGCAGTTCCTCGGCGATGACGTGGTTGAGCAGGAAGCCCTTGCGCGCCTCGTCGGCATTGGGCGCCAGACCCCAGGCGCCCGCGCCCTTGCCGATGGCGTTCCAGGTCCAGACGGTGCCCGGCTCCACGGCCTCGGAGAAGCGGCACATGCAGCGCACCTTGCCGTGCGGCGACTCGACCCAGACCCAGTCGCCGTCGGCGAAGCCCTGGGCCAGACCGACCTTCGGACTCAGGAACAGATAGTTGTGGCTGTGGATCTGCCGCAACCACGCATTCTGGCTGTCCCAGGAGTGGTACATGGCCATCGGGCGCTGGGTGAGCGCGTTGAGCGGATAGCGCTGGGTGTCGGTGAAGCGCGACTCCAGCGGTTCGTAATAGAACGGCAAGGGGTCGAAATAGGTCTCGACCCGTTGGCGCAACCGCTCGGGCGGCTGACGGCCGGGACGCTTGCCCTGAGCCGCGAGCCGGAAGCGCTGCAACACCTCGGAATACAGATGCAGGGTGATCGGCTCGGCATAGCGGATCATGCCGTGCGCGCGCGCCCAGTGCAGATAGCCCTTGTTCCAGTTGCGCATGTACTGATAGCTGCGCGGCAGCTCGTGGTGGTAGACGCAGTTGTTCTGGGCGTACATCTCCCACTGATGCGGATTGGGCTCGCCTTTCAGGAACTGATCGCCGCCCTTGCCGCGCCACCCGGCCAGGAAGCCGATGCCCGACCCCGGCGAGGTCTCGTAGTTGACGATGAAATCCGGGTAGTTGCGATATTTGCGACTGCCGTCGGCATTGGTGAAGGCCGGCAGCTTGAGGCGCGAGCCGAGTTCAACCAGCACTTCCTGGAACGGCTTGCACTCACCCTTGGGCGGCAGCACCGGGATGCGCACCGAGTCAACCGGACCGTCGAATTCCGAGATCGGGCGGTCGAGCATGGAGAGCACGTCATGGCGCTCCAGATAGCTGGTGTCCGGCAGCACCAGATCGGCGAAGGCCACGGTCTCGGAGGCGAAGGTGTCGCACACCACCAGGAACGGGATCTTGTAGTCCCCGTTCGGGTGCTTGTCGACCAGCATCTTGCGCACCTCGACCGTGTTCATGGTCGAGTTCCAGGCCATGTTCGCCATGAACAGGAACAGAGTGTCGATCGGATAGGGATCGCCGCGCCAGGCATTGGTGATGACGTTGTGCATCAGGCCATGCACCGAGAGCGGATACTCCCAGGAGAACGCCTTGTCGAGCCGCACCGCCTCGCCCTCGGCGTCGACGAACAGATCCTCAGGCTTGGACGGCCAGCCGAGCGGCATGCCGTCGAGCGGCGTATTGGGCTGCACTGCTTCCGGGCCGTGCGGCGGCTTGGGACAGGGCGGGATCGGACGCGGATAGGGCGCCTTGTGCCGGAAGCCGCCCGGACGGTCGATGGTGCCGAGCACGGTCATCAGCACACCGAGGGCGCGGATGGTCTGGAAGCCGTTGGAGTGCGCCGCCAGTCCGCGCATGGCATGGAAGGCGACCGGATTGCCGGTGACGGACTCGTGCTCGTCGTCCCAGCAATCGGTCCACTTGATCGGCAGCTCGATCTTCTGGTCGCGCGCCATGACGCCCATCTCGTGGGCCAGACGGCGGATGGTGTCGGCCGGGATGCCGGTGATGGGCGCGGCCCACTCGGGGGTGTATTGCTCCAGACGCTCCTTGAGCAACTGGAACGAGGGTTTGACCGGGGTGCCGTCGGGCAGGACGTAACGGCCCATCAGACGCGGATCGGCGCCGGGCGTATGGGTGCTGATCGGACCGTCGATGTCGCGATCCCACCACAGCTTGTTCTGCGGATCGAAGCAGTCGGGTTCGACGTGCATCTCGGCGCGATAGAACAGACCGTGATCGTCCCGGCTCGGGTCGTCGATCACCAGCTCGGCGGCATTGGTGTAGCGCACCAGGAAGTCGCGGTCGAACAGCCCTTTGTCCAGGATCTCGCGGGTGATGGCCAGCAGCAGCGCGCCATCGGTACCGGGCTTGATCGGCACCCATTCATCCGCCACCGCCGAATAGCCGGTGCGTACCGGGTTGACCGAGATGAAGCGCCCGCCGCGCCGCTTGAACTCCGAGATCGCCATCTTGAGCGGGTTGGAATGATGGTCCTCGGCGGTGCCGATCATCACGAACAGCTTAGCGCGCTCCAGATCCGGGCCGCCGAACTCCCAGAACGAGCCGCCGATGGTGTAGATGAGACCGGCGGCCATGTTGACCGAGCAGAAGCCGCCATGCGCGGCATAGTTGGGCGTGCCGTACTGCTTGGCGAACAGACCCGTGAGCGCCTGCATCTGATCGCGGCCGGTGAAGAGCGCGAATTTTTTCGGATCTTCGGCACGCAGCTTGGCGAGCCGCTCTTCGAGCATCGCGAAGGCTTCATCCCAGGAGATGACCTCGAAGGCGCTCTCGCCGCGCTCGGCGCCGGCTTTGCGCCGCAGCGGCTGGGTGAGTCGACCCGGAGAGTACTGCTTCATGATCCCCGAGCTGCCCTTGGCGCAGATCACACCCTTGTTCAGCGGATGATTGGGGTTGCCGTCGATGTAGCGCACCTCGCCATCGCGCAGATGCACCCGGATACCGCACCGGCACGCGCACATGTAACAGGTCGTCTCCTTGACCTCGACGCGACCGACGAGGCTGTCCGAATGACTGGCTGGATCCTGCATGGGGGTACCTTTCGCGGGGGATGACGGACGAGACAATCGCTGCATTCTAATATTCAAACGTCCGTGGTTTCAAACCGGCTCAATACTCAGTATTTCGAGCGCGCAATGAAAAGGCCGCACGCGGCGGCCTGTTTCGAGCGGAGGAAGCGGAGGCGATGGAATCAGGCGGCGGCGCGGTACTCGGCGGGCAGCCAAGCGCTCAGACGCTCACGCTCCTGCTGGACGTCGACGGTGAAGAAATGATTCAGGACTTCCAGCGCCTCGGTCAGATCCTGGCAGGGCCACTCGCTGGTGACGGTGCGGCAATTCCAGTCCTCGACATGAAAGCAGTAGTGACCGCCCTTGGCCGCTCCCTCGGCGTCGAAGCGTAACTGATAGCCGGTGGAGGTCTCGGGATCCCACTTGTAGCGGATCGTATTTTGATTGGATTCAAACATGTCCTGGCCTTCGTCGAGAGATAAATGTATGAAGATGACTGCTGCCATACACGAGCGAACCATGCGCCGGGGTTCGTCGAGCTGAAATCGAGTCATACCCGCAACAGCGATTGTGTCATTTCAGCCGCATACAGCAATCTGTAACTTCATTCTAGTACATGGATGCAACAACCAACAACCGCCGTCGGTCCGGAATTTGTGCAAAAAACGTGATCTGTTAGGCCATTTTGAAATTCAGAGCGCACTGTGCGGAATTTGCCAAGATGCTCGCCCCATGGAAATAGGTGATTTATTTTTACAACAAATCAGGCTGTTCAACAGTAAGGAAAGCGACGCCAACACAGATGCGGATGCTCGACATGGGCCTGGCGAACGCTTTCCGTGGCAAAAATCTCACAGACATCACGCACGACTCAGCCGCAACACAGCCCGAGCGGATCATTCGGATCGATGCCCGCCATGAACGTCTGACGACGATCATGATGCGTGATCTGATAGATCAGCCCCATCCAGTTGCCGATGACGCCCTCGGCCGTGTCGTGCCAGGTGTTGTGCAGCGCGGCGGCGATGAGCCGTTCCGGCAGCTCAGGTGGTTTCCGGCCCTGGTCGAGCGCCCGGATGACGCACTCACGATGCTCATTGAGGATGGCCCGCGTCTGGAGACCGAAGTAGTTGTCCGGAAACGGCGGATAGTCGGACCGCGCGCCGGCGGCGAAGCGCCCGACCTCACGCTTGTATTCCTTGAGCAATGAAATGGTGTCGTACTCGGGATGCCCCTGGAAGAACACCTGCCGGAAGCCGTCCGGACTGACAGCCAGATGCACCCCCGCCTCCTCGCTCTCGACCAGTACATGCAGACCGGCTCCGACGAACTGCGCGTGACTGATGTCGTTGAAACGCGAATGCGGCACATCGAAGCAGGTATTGACGTCGGCCACCAGCGGATGGGTGCGCGCCAGCACCCGATGCGGAAACACCCCCCAGCGCTTGGCCGGCAGACGGCGGCGCCGCTCGCCATAGCGGAACTGCATCACCGCATGGGTCGCCAGACAGGAGCAGAGCGTCGAACAGACGTTGTCGTAGGCCCAGTCGACCACCTCGATCAGCGGCTCCCAGAACGGCTCCAGCGCCAGATCCGGCCCGGTGACGTTGGCGCCGGTGATGATGAGTGCATCCAGGCCATCGGCGCGGATCTGGTCGAACGACTGGTAGTAGCGTTCGACATGAGCGCGCGCCTCGGGGCCGCGCTCCAGCTCCTTGAGCGTGAAGGGATGCACGTAGAACTGCGCGATCTGGTTGCTCTCTCCGATCAGGCGGAAGAACTGGCGCTCGGTCGCCGCCAGGGCCGCGTCCGGCATCATGTTGAGCAGGCCGATGTGCAGTTCGCGGATGTCCTGATGGAGCGCGAAATCCGGGTCGAGGATCTGCTGCCCCTCCTCGCGCAACCGGGCGAAGGTGGGCAGGTCATTGTGGGCGACGATGGGCATAACAGCGGCGTTCAGTCAGTGGCAGTCATTCACAGCGCTCGGTTCGACAGGATCGCTCGGCACCCGGTCCTGTAGGTTCAGCAACGATTCTGTCGATCCCGTCCGTTTTCAAGCACTCCGCGCGATGGCCGACTCGACCAGGGCGAGGAAGTCGGCCTCGTCGCGCACCTGGGCCACGTCTTCCGAGGAGACGGTATAGCCGTGCGGCTGGGCGATGGCCTCATAGCGCGGCACACGCGAGTGGAACAGACGCGGGAAGACCCAGCGCGTGAAATCGTCCGGCTCGATCTGGGCCACATAGTCGAGTTGGCGCAGTTCCAGATAGTCCTTGACCGCCGTTTGCAGGAACTCAGGTCGATAGTAGAGCGGCTTGGGATCGGCCTGGGCGCGCTCGATGAGCTTGATCTCGTCGGCCTCGGGCACGCGGATGTAGAGGATCAGACTATGCCGGGCGAGCATGTCGATGACACGCGGCTCTTCGAGCTCGCACAGGCTGCCGCCGACATCGTTGACCAGATGGGCGTAGCCATAGACCTCCTGGGCCTTGCGCACGAACTCGGGCAGATCGAACATGGCCGCGATCTCGGCCTCGCGATAGAGCGCCTGACGACGGCTAAACTCGTCGAGCGGCAGTCCGCCCTGCTCCGGATTGCCGAGCTTGCCGATGAAGCTCAGCACCGGCCCGAGATCATTGATCTTGATGACATTGCGGATGGTGATCCAGTCGCGGCGCAGCAGATCGCGCAGGAAGGGATCGCGCATGGCGCGCGACTTGATCAGATCCAGGATCGGCTCGTCCAAATAACGGGTGCCGATGCGGTAGTCGCCCGAATAATGGAACCAGTCGTGACGGCGCAGCAGGCCCGAGAGATGGGTCTTGCCGACCCCGGACATGCCGAGCAGGGTCACGCATTTACGCTTCCAGGCGCGGAATTCATCGACCGTGAATTTCAATGGATCTACTCCGAAATGGATGGATGTGGATGTTCTTCGATCAGGTGCCTCACTCGCGCGCGGCCAGTGCCTCCCAACGCGCATAGGCCGCTTCCAGCTCGGCGTCGACGGTCTCCAGACGCGCCTTGACGGTCACGACCTCGGCGCCGTCGCCCTGATAGAGCGCCGGATCGGCCAGACGTGCGTGCAGAGCGCCCTGCTCCTGCTCAAGCGACTCGATACGCTCCGGCAGTTCGGCCAGTTCGCGCGTCTCCTTGAAGCTGAGCTTGTCGCTGGTGCGCTTGGGTTTGGACTTGGGTTCGGCCGCCTGAGTCGCGGGCGCGCTCGATTTGGGCGCCGGGGCCGGTTCGACCGGACGCGGACGTTGCCTGAGCCAATCCTCATAGCCGCCGACATAGTCGCGCACGATGCCATCGCCCTCGAACACGAGCGTGCCGGTGACGACATTGTCGAGCAACGCGCGGTCATGGCTGACCAGCAGCAGCGTCCCCGAGTAGTTCAGCAGCAGTTCTTCCAGGAGTTCCAGCGTCTCGGTGTCGAGATCATTGGTCGGCTCGTCGAGCACCAGCAGATTGGCCGGACGGGTGAAGAGCTTGGCCAGCAGCAGTCGATTGCGCTCGCCGCCCGAGAGTGCCTTGACCGGCTGGCGCGCGCGCTCCGGCGTGAACAGGAAGTCTTTGAGATAGGACAGCACGTGACGGCTGGCGCCTTCGATCTCGACCTGATCGCTGCCGCCAGCGACGTTGTCGCGCACACTCTTCTCGGGATCGAGTTGGGCGCGCATCTGGTCGAAATAGGCGATCTGGAGATTGGAGCCGCGCTGGATACGCCCCTGTTGCGGTTCCAGCTCGCCGAGCAGGAGCTTGAGCAACGTGCTCTTGCCCGCGCCATTGGGTCCGATGATGCCGATCTTGTCGCCGCGCAGGATGAGCGTCGAGAAATCACGGATGACGGTCTTGTCGCCCCAGCGGTGCGTCACGCCTTCGGCCTCGACCACCAGCTTGCCCGAGCGATCCGACTCGCTCAGCCGGATGCGCGCCGAACCCTGGAGTTCGCGCCGCTCACGACGCTCATCGCGCATGGATTCGAGCGCGCGCACCCGACCCTCGTTGCGGGTGCGCCGCGCCTTGATGCCCTGCCGGATCCAGACCTCTTCCTCCGCGAGCTTGCGGTCGAAGTGCGCATTGGCCTGCGCCTCAGCATGCAGCCGTTCCTCGCGCCGGCGCAGATAGTTGGCGTAATCGCCCGGCCAGTCGGTCAGCCGGCCGCGATCGAGTTCCAGGATGCGCGTGGCGACCCGCTGCAAGAAGCGCCGGTCGTGGGTGATGAACAGCAGTGCGCCCTGAAAACCGACCAGAAACTCTTCCAGCCAGGCGATGCTGTCGATGTCGAGATGGTTGGTCGGCTCGTCGAGCAGCAGCAGATCCGGCTCCACCACCAGGGCCCGCGCCAGCATCACCCGCCGCTGCATCCCGCCCGAGAGCGATTTGAGTTGCGCCTCGGCATCGAGTCCGAGCCGCGAGATGACGCGCTCGGTGCGTTGCTCGATCTCCCAGCCGCCCTGATCCTCCAACTGATGCTGGAGTTCGGCCAGCCGCGCCAGATCCTGCTCGCTCGCGTCCGCGCCGAGCGCGTGCGAGCGGGTGAAATATTCGTGCACCAGGGCCCCCAGCTCGCCGAGTCCGGCGGCGACCACCTCGAAGACGCTGGCATCGACATCCCCCGGCACCTCCTGCGCCAGCCGCCCGATCCGCAACCCCTGACCGGCGTGCACCCGACCGCTGTCGGGCTGGACATCCCCGGCGACGATCCGCAGCAGTGTGGACTTGCCCGCCCCATTGCGCCCGATCAGACAGATCCGCTCGCCGCGCTCGATGGCGAAGGAGACCTCGTCGAGCAGGGGCGGCAGGCCGTAGGAGAGACCGATCGAATCGAGACTGAGCAGGGTCATGCGTTTTCCAGGGAATCACGGAGGATGAATGTTGTCGGAGCAGGCGCCGGTGCCCATATCGCGACCGCGTAGCGAGCCAACGGCGACACAGGCACTCGATTGCGCTTTATCAATGACACGCCAGGGCCGCCTGGATCACCGACTTCGAGTAATATTCTAACTTCGATCGCTCCAACCGCGTCGATTCGAGATGAATCCGGCGCGGATGGAGACAGACCCCAGGCAGTGAGCCGCGCTCCCGTGGACGCGGACCGATTAGGAGTCCATCGCTACCGATGACGAAAACAGTCTCTCTCCGTGAGGCCTGGTCCGGCGAGGCCAATTGCCTCAATTGCGCGCTACGGACCTCGGTGCTCTTCTCCGGCCTGCAGGAAGCGGACTTCGAACACATCCATGAGCCGATCGATCAGTTCACGCTCAAGCCGGGCGCGCATCTCTATCTGGCGGGCGACACAGGCGAGTACCTGTTCACCATCCGTTCCGGGATGCTGAAGCTGGTTCAATATCTGCCGGACGGCAGCCAGCGCATCGTTCGCGTCGCCCGCTCCACCGATGTGCTGGGTCTGGAGTCACTGCTCGACGATCGCTATCAGCACGACGCCATCGCGCTGCATCCCACTGAGGTCTGTCGTTTCCCGGCGCGTCTGGTGCGCGAACTCGGGCGCGTCAACCCGACCCTGCACCACGAGCTCATGGCCCGCTGGCAGCGCGCCCTGACCGAGGCCGATGCCTGGCTGACCGAACTCTCGACCGGCTCGGCGCGCCAGCGCGTGGCCCGACTGCTGCTGCGTCTGGTGCGCGACCGCGAGACCAGCGAGTGCCCGCTCTTCAGCCGTGAGGACATGGGCGCCATGCTCGGCGTCACCACCGAGACGGCCAGCCGCACCATCGCCGAGTTCAAGCGTCAGGGGCTGCTGGTGGAGACGGCGCCCAATCTCTTCCTGCTCGACATCCCCAATCTGCGACGGCTGGCGGAGGATTGAGGCGAGGCGTGCTCGCCGGTCCGCTGAGTTTGACTAATTTCAATGCGTTGCGCCTGATCTCAAGGTTACGCTTGCGCCATTCCGTCGCCCATGGCCAGGATCTCCACGCCCGATGAAAACATCACTCTCATTCGCCGAATATCCCATCTACTCACTGGAGATCGGGCGCGAGGAGACGCCATTCGATTCGGTCGAGGCCATCTGCGGCTATTTCCGCGCCTGCATCGAGTCGCATCGTAGCGCGGTCTTCATCGCCGAGTTCGACCACTACGCTCATACCCAGTCACTGCCCGAAGGACACATCGGCGAGGGCATCCGCGCGGCCAGGAATCTGGTGTTCTGCTTCGGCATCTCGCTGCCAAAGCCCGAACTGCTGGCCTGCCGACCGCGTTCGATCGGGATCGCCGAGACGGATCAGGGGTTTCTGATCACCTTCATGGAAACGCCCATGCCGGTGGCCAACGCCGTCATGGAGGACTGGGCCATGGGTTTGTGCAAGAGCCAGTGCGAAGCGGCCTGAGCGCGACGCGATATCCTCCATCCATCAACTTCGGAAACCAGTATGCGCATCGCCGTCACCAGTCAGAATTTCCGCACCATCACCGGACATGCCGGTAAGACCCGGCGCTTTCTCATCCTGGAGGCCGATGGCCAGGGCGAACCGGTCGAGGTCGAGCGCCTGGATCTGCCCGCCGGCTTGTCACTGCACGATCATCACGGCGACGACCATCCGCTGTTCACACTCGGACTCGATGCCATCCTGACCCAGAGCGCCGGCCAGGGGTTCCGGACCCGTCTGGCCCGCCACGGCATCGCCGTCCATGCCACCAGCGCCACGGATCCCATGAGCGCCGCAGCCGATCTCGCCGCCGGTCGAACGCTTGCGACACCGGCTCCGCACGACGACGATCACGCCCACGGACACGGCCATGGCCACGCCTCCAGCACGGAACGCGCTCAGGTTCGACTCCAGGTCGGGTCTCTGAAGTAAATCCGCTCACCCGCCCCCACATCCGCGTAAAGCGGCCCCGTCGAGCGACAACCTGACTCAGATCATTTCCGATAAGCGCGATCCGGTTTAGTCTCTTGCCGCTGGCGCGGCTCGCCGAGGATCTCCCGACCCGGCGAGCCAAGTGCCGAGGTAGCAACCCTCCGTGACACCTGGTCCCGGACTTCAGGAGACTCGCTCATGCTCGACAGTACCATGGTCGAACTCTCGCGATGGCAATTCGCCATCACGGCGATGTACCACTTTCTCTTCGTTCCACTGACGCTCGGACTCTCCTGGATCCTGGTGATCATGGAGAGCGTCTATGTCATGACCGGCCGCGAGATCTACCGGGACATGACCAAGTTCTGGGGCAAGCTCTTCGGCATCAACTTCGCCCTGGGTGTCACCACCGGCCTGACCATGGAGTTTCAGTTCGGGACCAACTGGGCCTATTACAGCCACTACGTCGGCGATGTCTTCGGCGCGCCCCTGGCCATTGAGGGTCTGATGGCCTTCTTCCTGGAGTCGACCTTCATCGGACTGTTCTTCCTTGGCTGGGAGCGGCTCTCCAAGCGCCAGCATCTGACCGTCACCTTCCTGACCGCGCTCGGCTCCAACCTCTCGGCGCTGTGGATCCTGGTCGCCAACGGCTGGATGCAGAATCCGGTCGGCTCGGAGTTCAGCTACGAGACCATGCGCATGGAGATGACCAGCTTCACCGAGCTGCTGCTCAATCCGGTCGCTCAGGTCAAGTTCGTGCACACGGTTGCCGCCGGCTATGTGACCGCCTCCATGTTCGTGCTCGGCATCAGCGCCTGGTACATGCTCAAGGGACGGGATCTGGCCTTCGCCAAGCGATCCTTCTCGGTCGCGGTCGGCTTCGGTCTGGCCTCCATCCTCTCGGTCATCCTGCTCGGCGACGAGTCCGGCTACGAGGTCGGCGACGTACAGAAGGTGAAGCTCGCCGCGATCGAGGCCGAATGGCACACCGAACCGGCCCCCGCCGCCTTCACGATCTACGGCAACCCGAGCAACGAGGACGAGGAAACGCACAACGCGGTCAAGGTGCCCTGGCTGCTGGGACTCATCGCCACCCGTTCGCTCGACACCGAGGTAGCGGGGCTGAAGGATCTGATGCGCGAGCACGAGGTGCGCATCCGCAGCGGCATGATCGCCTATCAGTATCTGGAGCGTCTGCGTGGTGGCGAGGACACGCCCGGCAACCGCGCCGTCTTCGAGGAACACAAGAAAGACCTCGGCTATGGCCTGCTGCTCAAGCGCTATACCGAGAATCCGGCCGAGGCGACCGAGGAGCAGATCCAGCTGGCGGTCAAGGACTCCATCCCCGAAGTCGCTCCCTTGTTCTGGACCTTCAGGATCATGGTCGGGGCTGGGGTCTGGATGCTGGTGCTGCTGGTGCTGGGTTTTTACTTCAACGCCAAGCGCGTCATCGAGGAGAAACGCTGGTTGCTGCGACTTTTTCTCTACAGCATCCCGGCGCCCTGGATCGCGGCCGAGACCGGCTGGTTCGTCGCCGAGTTCGGGCGACAGCCCTGGGCCATCGGCGAGGTGCTGCCGACCTCGATCGCCGTCTCCAGCCTGACGGCCAACGACATCCTCATCAGCCTCTCGGGCTTCATCCTCTTCTATACCCTGCTGTTCATCATCGAGATGTATCTGATGTTCAAGTTCGCGCGCCTGGGGCCGAGTTCGCTGCACACCGGCCGCTATCATCACGAGCGCGACACCGGCCACGCAGGCGGCATGACCCCGGCCACGGCTCCGCAGAAACCGCTCGATTAGGAGGGAGACTCGATCATGATCCTCGACTATGAAACGCTGAAGTTTGTCTGGTGGGTGTTGGTCGGTGTGCTCTTCATCGGCTTCGCCGTCACCGACGGGCTGGACATGGGCGTCGGCGCCCTGCTGCCCTTCCTCGGTCAGAACGACGAGGAGCGGCGCGTCATCATCAACACCGTCGGCCCGCACTGGGACGGCAATCAGGTGTGGCTGATCACGGCCGGCGGGGCCATCTTCGCCGCCTGGCCGCTGGTCTATGCCACGGCCTTCTCGGGCTTCTACTTCGCGATGCTGCTGGCGTTGTTCGCGCTCTTCTTCCGGCCGGTCGGGTTCGATTACCGCAGCAAGATCGCCGATCCGCGCTGGCGCAATGCCTGGGACTGGGGGCTGTTCGTCGGCGGCGCGGTGCCGGCGCTGGTGTTCGGCATCGCCTTCGGCAACCTG
The DNA here is from genome assembly GCF_000025485.1 of Allochromatium vinosum DSM 180. Lineage (NCBI taxonomy): Bacteria > Pseudomonadati > Pseudomonadota > Gammaproteobacteria > Chromatiales > Chromatiaceae > Allochromatium > Allochromatium vinosum. Next base: position 2,828,548 of record NC_013851.1, read on the forward strand.
CTCCAGGGCGTGCCCTTCCATCTCGACGACCTGCTGCGGCCTTACTACAGCGGCAGCTTCTTCGGGCTGCTCAATCCGTTCGCGCTGCTGGCCGGGCTGATCAGTCTCGGGATGCTGGTCATGCACGGGGCCATCTGGCTGCAACTGCGCACCGCCGAGCCGATCTCGGGTCGGGCCAAGGTGGTCGCGAAGAAGGCGGGACTGGCGACCATCGTCGCCTTCGCGCTGGCCGGGGTATGGCTGACGATCGGCGTGGACGGCTACACGGTGGTCTCGATGCCGGCGCTGGATGCCGTGCCCAATCCGCTGACCAAGGAGGTGGTACGCGACGGTGGCGCCTGGCTGGCCAACTACGCCGCTCACCCCTGGACACTGCTGTTCCCGCTACTCGGCTTCGCGGGCATGGGGCTGGCCGTGCTGGCTTCGATGTCGAACCGGCCCGGCTGGGGGCTGGTCGCCAGCAGTCTGGGGCTGACCGGGATCATCGTCACCGCCGGCGCGGCCATGTTCCCCTTCATCATGCCATCGAGCACCAATCCCAACAGCAGCCTGATCGCCTGGGACGCGGTGTCGAGCCATCTGACGCTGACGGTGATGTTCTGGGCGGCGGTGATCTTCGTGCCGCTGATCCTGGCCTACACCACCTGGACCTATGCCAAGATGTGGCGGCGGGTGACGGTCGAGGAGATCCGGTCGCAGGATCATCTGGCCTATTGAACGGCCATCCCCTGTCGCCGGATCTCATTGGGATTCCGGCGGCAGGTTCAAGCCATCCGTTGATTCATCGAGGAACGAGCCATGTGGTACTTCTCCTGGATACTCGGCGTCCTGCTGGCGCTGGCCTTCGGCATCATCAATGTGCTCTGGTATGAGTCCGATCAGTGCCGCAGCACGGCCGACGACGACTGTCCAACCTGATCTGACGAAAAACGCGGCCGAAGCCGCGTTTTTCGTGTCTATCCGCCGCCCATCACCCCTGAGTGATCGGCATGATGAGGATGTCGACCCGGCGGTTGAGACGCCGCCCGTCCTCGGTTGCATTGCTGGCGATGGGCTGGTTCATGCCATAGCCGGCCGAATAGATACGCTGCGGCAGCACGCCGCTACGCTCCAGGTAGTACCCGACCGAAGCGGCACGCCGCTCCGAGAGCGTCTGATTGTAGGCCGCCGCGCCCGTGCTGTCGGTATGACCCGAGACGGCGAGCTGAGTCTTGCCGTACTTGCGCACGATCGCCGAGATCTTTTCGAGCGTGCTGTAGAAACCCGGCTGAATGCGATCGGAGTCGACCTCGAACGCGGTCGCGCCCGTCATGCCGACGAGCAACTGATGATCGGGCAGCTTCTGCACCCGGATGACGCCGCTGGCGATCTCAGGGGCGAGCTGGCGCTCGAAGTCGCGTTGCTGCTCCTCCATGTAGGAACCGACCATGGTGCCCAGCAGGGCACCGCCCACGGCACCGATCAGCGCCCCCTTGCCTGCGTCACCGCTCAGCGAGCCGATGATGGCGCCGGTCGCCGCGCCCGCCGTGGTACCGATGGCCGCGCCACGTCCGGTCTCGGTCAGGCCCGAACCATCGGCGGCACAGCCGGAGATGAGCGCGGCGGTCACGCCGGAGAGAACCAGTGTTCTGGCGTTCAGTCGAGTCATGCGGTTGCTCCTCTTGATTAAAGTTCGACCAGATCGGCGATGGATTTGTAGAAGAATTCCAGCCAGTCGTCGCGGTTGGCGAAGTCCATGATCGCGGGGCGCTGTCCGAGCGTGTCGCGCACGCAGGCGAAGACCGCCGAACCGTCGCGCTTGAGCATCACCTCGAAGGTGAGCGATCCATTGGGTACGGCCAGCTTCAGCCCCTGCGGGGCCGATTCGGGACCGATCCAGGTGATCAGCAGTCCGGCCACCCGATCGTCACGACGATCATAGTCGTCGGGCCAGATACGGCTGAGCACCGAGATGCGCACGAACTCGCCCTCGACGTCCCGGAAGGCGCGAACCAGGGGGGCGGCCAGCTCCGAGCAGGAGGCATGGAGTTCGCGCCGCCGGATGAAGTTGTCCTCGGCGCTCAGGGTGCTGTCCTGAGCGATCTGGCGCAGTTTTTGGAGCGTTGGATTCATACCCTGATTTCAGCAGCTTCAGCGAATGACGGTCGTATCCAGTTCGAACATGGGCTTGCTCTCGGGGCCGACGTCGTGGAGGGCCGGATTGAGATAGCGCACATCCAGCGTCGGCTTGACCTTGAGTGACAAGAGTGATGGGTCGAGATATTTTTTCAACAGACGCCGGGCCTGTCCGGTGTTGCGCACCCCGCGCAGTGTCTGCACCTGGGCGAGCGCGGCCTGAGTGGGCGCCGTCCCGCCATGGCGCCGATAGTGACGGATGACGGCCTCGGTATAGTTGAGCGTCTCCAGATAGGTGACGCGGCTGTTGGTGCGATCGACAACGCCCTCGCCGGCATTGTAGGCCATGATGACGCGCCCGTAGTCGTCGCTGTACTTGCGCAGCAGACGCTTGAGATGGCGCGTGCCGGTATTGAGATTGATCCGGGGATCGAACAGCGCCTCCACCGAGGTGACGCCATAGTCGGCGGCGGTCGGCGGCATGAGCTGCATCAGGCCCACGGCCCCGACCGGCGAGACGGCATGGGCATCGTAGTTCGACTCGGCGGCCACCACGGCACGCACCAGCGCCTCCTCGACGCCATGACGGCGTGCCACCTCCGGGATCATGGCCTGGACCTCGGCACGGCTCGGGCGCGGCCGGTTCGGCGGCGTCGGCCGGGCCGGACGCACGGGTTCGACCGCGCCTGGAGCCGCCGAATCGGCGCTGGCCTCGGTCACAGCTTCAGTCTCGGCGAAAACGGACAGCGGAACCAGAAGCACGAGCAGTGCGAACGAACAGCGGGCAATCGATTTTTGCTTCATCAGTTGCACGAGAAACCCGGCCCTCAGGGCGTGTGGGAGATGGCAGTCGACAGGACGAGTCGAGCCGATGATGACGCATCAAACGACAGTCACGCATACAATGCAACCATGAATGCCGATAAACGCCATCAAATCTTCGCTCGTCTGCGCAACGCCAATCCGACCCCCAGAACCGAGCTGGTCTATCGCACCCCCTTCGAGCTGCTGATCGCCGTGATGCTCTCGGCCCAGGCCACCGACAGGAGCGTCAACCAGGCCACGGCCGGACTCTTCGCACACGCCGACACACCCGAGGCGATCTTGGCGCTCGGCGAGGACGGACTCAAGGCGCACATCCGCGCCATCGGTCTGTTCAACACCAAGGCGCGCCACATCCTCCAGACCTGCGCGCTCCTGATCGAGCGGCACGGCGGCGCGGTGCCACGCGATCGGGCGGCCCTGGAGTCATTGCCCGGTGTCGGACGCAAGACCGCCAACGTCATCCTCAACACCGCCTTCGGCGAGCCGACCATGGCGGTCGACACCCATATCTTCCGGGTCGCCAACCGCACCGGACTGGCGCCGGGCAAGACGCCGCTGGCGGTCGAACAGGGGCTTCTGGATCAGGTTCCGGGCGAATTCCTGCATGATGCCCATCACTGGCTGATCCTGCATGGACGCTATGTCTGCACCGCGCGCAAACCGCGCTGCCCGCAATGCCTCATCGCCGATCTGTGCGACTATCCGGACAAGACCCCATCCAACTGAGTCCCATCCAGCGCCCGAGACCATGTTCAGCACCGACCGACAGACACACCGTCAGATCTTTCTCGAAGCCTGGCGCAAGGCCAATGCCCAGGAGCCGCTGGAGCCGCTCGAATCCCAGCTCGTCGAACTCATGCGCCGTCACCCGGAATATCTACCCTTCCTGGAGGACGGCGAGCGCGCGCTCGACCAGGACTTTCCGCCCGAACTGGGCCAGACCAATCCCTTTCTGCATCTGGGGCTGCATCTGGCCATCCTCGAACAGCTCAGTATCGATCAGCCGCGCGGAATCCGTGACAGCTATCAGCGTCTGCTCGCCCGACTCGGCGATCCGCATCAGGTCGAGCACGCGATCATGGAGTGTCTGGCCGAGTCGATCTGGCGCGTCCAGCACCATCGCCTGCCCTTCGACGAAGTGGGCTATCTCGACTGCATCGCCCGTCTGGAACGCCAAGGCTAGACGGCCGGCACCCATCGCGTCCCGAGCGGGGCGTCCACACAGCCCGCCTCCCCTGTTACACTCAGGGGCGGGGGGAACGGTAGGTCGACCGGCTCTCGCCCGAGTCGAGCCGGACTCGATCCGAGTCACCCCGTTCGAGCCACGTCCCGGCCCGTTGCACGGCTGGGCCCAACGCACGAGGAAGATGACCCATGCCCACTTGGATCCTGGTCGCGGACAACAGCCGCGCACGCCTCTTCGCCGCGGAAAAGCCCGCTGACCCACTCATCGAGATCAGTACCCTGGCCTTTCCCGAGGGCCGGCTTCACGAAGGCGATCTGACCACTGACAAGGCCGGACGCGGTCAGGCACTTGGTGCCGGCGCCCACGGCGTCAATGGCGAGGAAGGACACAAGCAGGAGAACGCCGAGCGCTTCGCCAGTCTGATCCGCGACGACCTGGAGGCCGCGCGCAATCAGGGACGCTTCGGCAAGCTCTACATCATCGCCTCGCCCGCCCTGCTCGGACTGCTGCGCAAGCAGCTCTCGGCGCCACTGCGCCAGCTCGTCGCGGGCGAACTCGACAAGAACCTGACCACCCAGACACCCGAGGCGATCCGCCGGCATCTGCCGGATTTCCTCTAAATCACCCGCCCCGTAGCCACGCGGGCAACTGAGGTGCCCGCGTGGCACGCCCGATTGAATCCAGAGAGAAGACGAACGCATGGCCAAGCGCGAATTCGACACCATCGTGATCGGCACCGGACCCGGCGGCGAGGGCGCCGCCATGAAGCTGGCCAAGGCCGGTCAGCGCGTGGCCGTCGTCGAGGCGCACCAGGCCGTCGGCGGCGGCTGCACCCACTGGGGCACCATCCCCAGCAAGGCGCTGCGCCACTCGATCCAGATGCTCGCCGACTACAGGCGCAACCCGCTGTTCCAGCACACCCAGCACCAGATCGAGGCCGAGTTTCCGGACCTGCTGCGCGCGGCCGACGGCGTCATCGACGCCCAGGTCCGCACCCGCTATCGCTACTACAGACGCAACCGGGTCGAGGTGATCTTCGGCCGCGCCCGTTTCATCGATCCCAACCGCCTCTCGGTGGAGCGCCCCGGCGGCACCCGGCTCGAACTGCGCGCGGAACATTTCGTCGTCGCCACCGGCTCGCGCCCCTATCGCCCGCCCGAGGTCGATTTCGAGCATCCGCGCGTGCGCGACAGCGACACGGTCCTGGCGCTCAGTCACACGCCGCGCTCGATCACCATCTATGGCGCCGGTGTCATCGGCTGTGAATACGCGTCCATCTTTGCCGCGCTCGACGTGAAGGTGAATCTGGTCAACACCCGCGACCGGCTGCTGTCCTATCTCGACGACGAGATCACCGACGCCCTGAGCTATCACCTGCGCCAGCAGGGTGTCATCATCCGCCACGACGAGACCCACGCGCGGATCGAGACCAGCGACAGCGGGGTGGTCCTGCACTGCACATCGGGCAAGAAGTTCAAGACCGACATCCTGCTCTGGGCCAACGGGCGCACCGGCAATACCCAGGACATGGGGCTGGAGGAGATCGGTCTGACACCCAACGCGCGCGGTCAGCTCGACGTCAACGCCAGCTACCAGACCGCCCTGCCCCACATCTATGCCGTCGGCGACGTCGCCGGACCACCGGCGCTGGCCAGCGCCAGCTATGACCAGGGGCGCTTCGTCGGCGCCCATATCGCCGATGGCCACTGCGACTGGTCGTTGATCGAGGAATTCCCCACCGGCATCTACACCGTGCCCGAGATCAGTTCGGTCGGACGCACCGAGCGCGAGCTGACCGCCGCCCAGATCCCCTACGAGGTCGCCCAGGCCGACTTCAAGAGCATCGCCCGCGCCCAGATCACCGGACACACGGTCGGCATGCTCAAGCTGCTGTTCCATCGCGAGACCCTGGAGATCCTCGGCATCCACTGCTTCGGTGAGCAGGCCGCCGAGATCGTGCACATCGGCCAGGCCATCATGTCTCAGCCCGGCGCCGCCAACAGCCTTCGCTACTTCACCGAGACGACCTTCAACTATCCGACCATGGCTGAAGCTTATCGGGTCGCGGCGCTCAACGGACTCAACCGACTGTTCTGAATCGAGCGGTCGTTGCGAAGTCGCGGCCACGGCCGTCGGTCCATCCCGGACCTCGCAACAGACCGCGAGTCATGAATCCTGATAACGCGCCCGGATCTCACGCAGCTCCGGTAGCGCCGACAGGAAGCTCTCGACCACGGCCGGATCGAACTGGTGGCCCGCCAGCCGCTCGATCTCGGCGATCGCTTCGTGTTCCGGCCAGGCCTTCTTGTAGGGGCGTTCGGCGAGGAGTGCGTCGAAGACGTCCGCCACGGCCACGATCCGCGCCTCCAGAGAGATCGACTCCCCCGACAGCCCTTGCGGATAACCGCCGCCGTCCCAGCGCTCATGGTGCGACAGGGCGATGTCGGCGGCCATCCGCAGCAGCGGCGACGAATGACCCGAGAGCATCTGCGCGCCGATCGTGGTGTGACGGCGCATGATGTGCCATTCATCGGAGTCCAGCTTGTCCTTTTTCAGCAGCACCCGGTCCGGGATACCGATCTTGCCGATGTCATGCATGGGTGCGGCGTTCATGAGCAGTTCGGCCTGCTCCGGGGACAGGCCGTGGCGCAGGGCGATGGCCTGCGCGAAGAGGCTCATGCGCACGATGTGCAGGCCGGTCTCGTTGTCGCGATACTCGGCGGCGAGTCCGAGCCGGCGGATGATCTCGAGCCGCGTCTCGTCCAACTCTCGGGTGCGCTCGCGCACCTTGGACTCCAGTTCGGCGTTCTGCTGACGGACGCGCTTGTTGAGTAGCCGAACCTGCAGGATGTTGCGGACACGGCTGGCGACCTCGGCCCGATCGAAGGGTTTGAGCAGGAAATCGGTCGCGCCTAATTCCAGGGCGCGGAGCTTGATCCTTGGATCGTGCTCGGCCGTCAGCATCAGCACCGGGAGATAATCGTCACCGGCTTCCACAGTGGACTGGATGGCTTCCATGATCTGAAAGCCATCCATGTACGGCATGCGCAAATCGAGGAGCACGATGTCCGTGTCCCGCTCACCGAGCAGATCCCTGACCCGGCGCGGATCGTCGGTGCCGCGGATGCGACTGTAACCGCTCGCCTTGAGCAGGCGCTCCAGCAACAGGATGTTGGGACGCTCGTCGTCGACGATGAGGATCTCGGCGTCGAAGAGATTTTGATCGAGATTCATGATGTGCTGAGTCCTCTCCAGTTCGGGAGCTGGTCCAGACAGCCGATGGCGCACAGATAGTCTTTGTCGAGACAGCCCTGGCTGGCACTGCGTCGTGTAGATCAGAATCCTCGACTTGGCGAATTCCATGGTCGCGGCCGGATCACCGACGATTCGCTAGGGATTATTGGCGGTGAAGAAGTCCTCGAAACAGGTGAACACGGTCGGATAATACTTCTGGACCATGCGGCTGTAGGTTCCATCCCGACGGGTCTGCTCCAGATAGTCGTTGAACGCCTCCCGAAGCTTGGGCGAGTCTTTGCGAAACCCGGCTCCCATCCGCTGTCCAGGTCGTGGGGATGAATTCGTAGCGCGGCCCCAGATGCTCGGCAAAGCCCTTGACCAGTTCGACATCCAGGCCGTCACCGAGCCCGGTGACGAAGTTCACACCGGAATCAGACGTCGCGGACATCGGTTTACTCGCGCGGCCGTGGCAGGAACACCCTAAATTCACTGCCCTCGCCCGGCGTGCTGCTGACCTCGATACGTCCACCATGGGTGCGGATGATGTCACGACTGATCGAGAGTCCCAGCCCCGTGCCCTGGCCGGCCGGCTTGGTGGTGAAAAAGGGGTTGAACACCTGTTCGAAATGCTCCGCCAGTATTCCCGCCCCATTGTCTGCAACACTCAGACACACCTCATCGCCGACACATCGGGTGCTGATGTGGATCTCGCCGAAGGTGCTGATCGACTGGGCGGCATTGAGGAGCAGATTCAGGATGACCTGATTGATCTCGCCGGGCTGGCCGTCGAGCCACGGAATCTCTTCGAGCGACTGAAAGACATTCGCCCGATACTTCAGCTCGTTCACCGCCACCTTGAGGGTGTCGCGCACACACTGATTGAGGTCGAACGGCTCGGCCTCGGGTCCGTCGACCCGGGCGAAGCTGCGCAGACTGGCCACGATCTCCCCAAGGCGCTGCACACCGTCGCGCGTGTCCGTGATCAAGGGCACGATGTCGTCGAGGATCGGTCTGAGATCCTCCCCGGCGAGCGCCTGCTCCAGATGCTCGCCAAGCGCGCCGTCCCCGCCCTTGTCCGCCGGGAGCATGTCCGCGACCACTTGCAGCACCGGCAGCAGCACCTGGAGATATTCCTCCAGCATCACCAGGTTGTTTTTGACGAAACCGATGGGATTGTTCAGCTCGTGCGCCACGCCGGCCGTCAGCGTCCCGAGCGCGGCCATCTTGCTCGAATGGAGGAGTTGCGTGCGTGTCTCGTCGATCTGCTGGTGCAGACGGCGCATTTCTTGATCGTCGTTCATCGATGTCGGGCCTGTATTACGCCTTGGCGTGCGCGGGCTGGAGTGAGGGTTCGTCGCCGACGGGCGGTTCGTGGGCGAGCGCCTGATCGGCCCGAGCCGCGAGCGGCAGCGATCGATTCGGTAGCAGCGCCTCGATCCGGCGTATCAGTTCCGCCGCCTCGAATGGCTTGGACAAGGCATCGTCGGCACCGGCCGCAACGGCCTGTTGCAGCCGCTCGTCGGGAAGCGAGGACAGAGCCAGGATCTTCAGTCGCGCCAGCTCCGAATCCTGGCGTACATAGTCCAGAACCTGGAAACCGTCGAGTCCGGGCATCCGCAGATCCAGAATCATCAACGCCGGCAAAAAGGCTCGTAGTGTGTCACCGGCCTGAAAACCATCCAGTGCCACCCGGACCTCATAGCCACTCGCACGCAGGAGGCGCGCAATGCTCTCGGCCATGCGCCGATCGTCCTCCACCACCAGCACGCGATTACCATAACCATGCAGCGCCTCGGGCAGCGGCATACCATGACGGTCGATGAAACTCAGGAAATCGATCAACCGCACGCGATTGTTGCCCCGCCCCGGCAGTTTGTAGGCCGGGAGATGACCCTTTTCGATCCAGCGGATCACGGTACGCAGGTTGACCCCGCAATAATCGGCGATCTCACCCGTGGTCAACGAGCGCATCTGTTTCATCTTGGTAGGGAACTCATGGTAGCTTGAAGCGCCACAGTGTGTCACAAGTGTCGCCATTGACGCAAATGACTAAAAACCTTAATCTGCCCAAGGATTTCAGCGACGACGATCACGCTACACATCAACATCAAACCTCGACCCTCGGGGGATATCGACTTGGAACGTTTGAACCTCAATCCGCCAAGCCAGGACGCACTCATCCTGATCGTCGACGATGACCCGCCCGCCATCGACGCACTGCGCCGAATCCTGCGCCGCGGGCGTTACACCAACGTCCTCGGCTGCTCCAGCGCCGCCGCTTCGCTGGATGTGATCGCACTCCAGCGTCCGATGCTCGTGCTGCTCGATCTGCACATGCCCGTCATGGACGGGTTTGCCGTGCTGGCGCACATCCAGCGTGAATACCTGCCCGAGGAGGCGCCGACGGTCCTGATCTTGACCGCGAGCGAGGATCGCGCCTCACGACTGCGGGCGCTGGAGTCCGGGGCGCGCGACTACCTGCTCAAGCCCTATGATCCGTATGAGGTACTGCTGCGGGTCCGCAACCTGCTCGCGATCCAGCGCCAGGGACGGATGCTGGCGAATGTCCTGGATTCGACGCCGTTCGCCATGCTCGCCCACGACGCCGCCGGACACTGCACCTATATCAATCGCAGCGCCCTGAACCTGCTGGGCTACGAGCGTACCGAGGCGATCATCGGCCAGGACGTTCGCGCTATCCTCCATGACCACACCAGCGACAGCGCGACTCCAGGCGAAACGGGTCCGTCCGGCAGCGAGCGATGGTGCCGGCGCGCAGACGGCACCATGCTCCCTGTGCGCTATTGGTCCTATCCGCTCAGCGGCGAGCGATCGACCGGCGAGTCACTGGTCACCCTGCTGGACCAAAGCGAACATCACGAATCCGAGCGACGCGCACGGCTCGCCGCCGAGAAACTCGAGACGGCCCTGCGTCAGGCCGACGAGGCCAACCTGGCCAAGAGCCGGTTCGTGGCTAACATGTCGCACGAGATCCGCACCCCCTTGACGGCGATCACCGGATTCGCCGAGACCCTCACCGAATCCGATCAGCCCCCCGAGGAATGCGAGCGGGCCGTGAATGCCATCATTCGCAACAGCCGCTACCTGATGGAACTGGTGAACAACATCCTGGATTTTTCCAGGATCGAGTCGGGGAAACTGCTCGTCGAGCAGATCGAGACACCCTTCGAGACCTGGATTCGGGAGATCGCGGCGTTCGCGATCGAGCGCGCGCGCGGCAAGGGGCTGCATTTCGACCTCAGCGTCGAAGCGCCCTGGCCACGCACACTCGTCACCGACCCGACACGCGCCAAGCAGATCCTCGTCAATCTGCTGAACAATGCCTTCAAATTCACCGAACAGGGTTCGGTGCGCCTGCATGTCGTGCTCGATCCTGAGCACGAACGACTCGTCCTCGAGGTGACCGATACCGGCATTGGGATCGAGTCCCATCGTCAGGAAGAGTTGTTCGAAGCCTTCGTGCAGGCCGATGCCTCGACCATGCGCCAGCATGGCGGCAGCGGCCTGGGACTGAACATCGCGCGCACCCTGGCTCGGTGCCTCGGCGGTGAGCTGAGCGTGCGCAGCGTGTTTGGGGTCGGCAGTCGCTTCACGGCCACACTGGCGACAGGTCCGATCGCCAAAGCCGACCTGGAGCACCGGCCGCTGCATATCACGAGCGATCAGGCCACCGAGACTCAACCGCTGGAAGCCCGGACACTGGTCCAGGATGTCCGGGTCGAGGGCGACATCCTGCTCGTCGACGATCATGCCGACAATCGTGATCTCCTCTGTCATCTTTTGCGCCAGATCGGCGCACGGGTGTTCACGGCTGAAAACGGACAGCAGGGATTCGAGCGCGCGCAGGGCCGGGATTTCGATCTGATCCTGATGGACATGCAGATGCCGGTGCTCGATGGCCTGAACGCCACACGCCTGCTGCGCATGAGCGGTTTCGATGGTCCCATCGTCGCCCTGACCGCCAATACGACCCTGGAAGACCGGCAGGCCGCGCTCGAAGCCGGTTGCAACGACTTTCTCACCAAACCGATCGACCAACGGTCTCTGCGCGAGACGGTCGTGCGTTATCTGTCACACAGCAACCGGCCACGGACGCCGGAACCCGAGTGTCCGGCCATCCGCGAGATACCCGGCTATGAGGAACTCAGCCAGCGATTCCGGCGCGAATTGCCGGGTTCCCTGGCGGCGATGCGGGCGGCGCGCGCAGGCGGCGATCTGAGCACGGTGGCAACCCTCGCCCATCAGCTCAAGGGTGTCGGCAGCAGTTTCGGTCTCGCGGAGACCACACGTCTCGCCGGCATCATCGAGACCAGGGCGCGATGCGGTGAGACGGAAGTGCTCCCCAGTCTGCTCAATCTGCTGGAAGAGTCATGCCAACAGAGTTCGAACTGATTCGGGTCGAGCCGGCCGATATCGATCTGGATCGGGCACTGACGTATGACGTGTTCAGAGCCGATGGGTCCCTGCTCGCCGCCGCCGGCACCCGCATCGATGACCCCTGGAAGATCGAGATCCTCATGGACGGGTGGCGCCGTGCCCCGGCCGTCGTGTCCGATGCGCTCAACCTCGATTCGCCACCACCCGTGACGCCCGTGCGGATCGCGCGACCACAACCGGCGGCCGTCCGCCCCATCAATCTGGCTCAGACAACAGCCCTGGTGGCCGACGACATGCCACTGGCCCGCGCGATGCTGAGCAACATCCTGCTCGCGCAGGGTATCGGGCGGGTCATCGTCGTCGAGGATGGCAAGAAGGCGATCAGCCGCTTTCTGGCAGACGCACCGAATCTTGTTCTGCTCGACATCGACATGCCCAAGCTCGATGGCCTGGAGGCTCTCAGACAAATCAAGGAGTGCTCGCCCGGCGTCTTCGCCTGTCTGGTCAGCTCCAACAGCACGCGCGTGAACGTGCAACTGGCCCGCGAGTTCGGCGTGGACGGCTTTCTGGTCAAACCTTACACACCTTTGAACCTGAAGCGCATCCTCGCACGTTATCGGGCACATTCGCCCAAAGGACCGCATTGAGCACAGCCTGACTCGCGGCTCGTTGACGCGACAGGCCGACATCGCTTCATGCAGACAGGCAGCCATTGATATTTCACAATTTTCTTATATACTAAAAATCCTTCCGTCAACGACGAAAAAACCAACAATCTTTTCGCTTGCCAACAACGTCTGTCTTTTCAAGGTGTGTCACATGTCCAAGCTGATCCAAACCGTCTCCGCCATCGCGCTCGCTGCCGCCACGACCACGGCCTTCGCCTGGTATGCCGCGCCCTATCAACCCGTCGCCCCGAGCGCCGAACAGCACAAGGCGCTGGTCGAGCAGCAGCAGGCCATGATGGAGCAGCACGACAAGGCCATGCGAGAAGCTTTCGAGGCGCAGCGTCAGTTCGCCGAGCAGCAGATGGCCTGGGCCGATCAGACTCGTCAGGCATGGCCCACCGTCCCGGCCCACCCATTCGCCACGACGCCCGAGTTCCCCGCGATGCCGGCCATGCCTGAGTTTGGTCAGTATCCGAACGCACCCGAGTTCCCCAAGGCGCCCGAGTTCGGCCAATACCCGGCCATGCCCGAGTCGATGGAGGCCCGTCTCAAGGAGCTCGACAGCCAGCGCGAGCAGCTCAAGCAGCGTATCGAAGAACGTCGCGAGGCCATGAAGCAGTGGAGCGAAGAGCGTCGCGCCCAGCACCCGCCCCGTCACATCGGCGAGCCACTGAACCGTGCCTTTCATGATCGTCCCTATCCCATGATGCCCCAGCACCAGGCGCAGGCTCCGTGCGAGCCTTCCTCCCAAACGCGCTAAAAAGCCGCATGCGGGGTCGAAGGATTGACCTGAAAGCGTGCATCTGAGACAACGAACGGCCCCATCGTCGATGGGGCCGTTTGCGTTTCGGCGACGCCGGGAACTCTCGATGGAGCCGGACGCCTAACGCCAGACGCCGCATCCGGTCCGAGGTCTCATATTATCCAGGACATCCCTTGGCGTGAATGCGAGACATCCCAGAGCGAGTCCCGATCGATGCCTGTTTTTTCGATACCGATACTGATTTCGACGCTGGTCTGGCTGGCCGCGCCGAACGCCTGGGCTTCAGGGCCGGGCGAGAAACCGACGGCCGTACCCGTGGTGGCGGCCGAGGCGCATGTCCAGCCGCTCAGTGAACGGGTCGAAGCCTTGGGCACGCTCCAGGCCGACGAATCGGTCGCCATCACCTCCCAGGTCACCGAGACCATCTCGGTGGTGCACTTCGATGACGGTCAGCGCGTGCGCGCAGGCGATCCACTGGTCGAGATGACCAGCGCCGAGGAGCATGCCCTGCTGGAAGAGGCTCGTGTGCGGACGCGTGAGGCCGAACGTCAGTACGAGCGAGTCAAATCGTTGGTAGCCCAGCGCTCGGCCTCCGAATCCCTGCTCGACGAGCGCAAGCGCGATCTCGATACGGCACGCGCCCTGCTCACTGCCATCGAGTCGCGCGTGGCCGACCGTTTCATCAAGGCGCCCTTCGACGGCGTGCTGGGCCTGCGCAACATCAGTCCCGGTGCTCTGGTCGAACCCGGCGCCCTGATCACGACCCTCGACGACGACCGGCTGATGAAGCTCGATTTCAGCGTGCCCAGCATCCATCTCGCCTCGCTTCAGCCCGGACTGGGCATCGAGGCCACGAGTTCGGCTTTCGGCGCCCGCGTCTTCAAGGGCGTGGTGCGCGGGGTCGACAGCCGGATCGATCCGGTCACGCGCTCGGTGCGGGTGCGCGCCATCCTGCCCAACCCCGACTTCACGCTCAAACCCGGACTGCTGATGCGCGTGGTGCTGCTGCTCGACCCGCGCGAGGCGCTCACCGTTCCCGAGGCGGCGATCCTGCATCGTGGACAGGAACACTTCGTCCTGCGGCTGTCCGAGGACGAGGCCGGAATCACCGCCGAACGGATCCGGATCCGGATCGGCACGCGCATTCCCGGCTGGGTCGAGGTGCGCGACGGACTGGCGCCGGGCGAGCGTGTCGTCACCGAGGGGCAGGAGAAGGTCAGGCCCGGCCAGCCGCTGCGACTCATTGCCGGCCCTGGCTCCAGCCCCGACGAGGCAGCCAAACCCCAGACGGACACCACACCGGGCCGGATGCCGTGATCCTCTCCGACCTCTCCATCACCCGCCCGATCCTGGCCAGTGTGCTCTCGCTGCTGCTGGTCGCCTTCGGACTGGTCTCGTTCGACCGGCTGCCGCTGCGCCAGTTTCCGGACATCGATCCGCCGGTGGTCTCGATCGACACCACCTATCGCGGTGCGGCGGCCGCCGTGGTCGAGACCCGCATCACCCAGGTCATCGAGGAGCGCATCGCCGGGGTCGAAGGCATCCGCACCGTCGAGTCGACCAGCGAGGACGGGCGTTCGCGCATCAGCATCGAGTTCAGCATCGACCGCGACGTCGACAGCGCCGCCAACGACATCCGCGACCGCGTCTCCGGCATCATCGATCAGCTCCCGAGCGAGGCCGATCCGCCCGAGATCCAGAAAGTCGACAGCAACGACGACGTCATCGTCTGGTTCAATCTCTCCAGCGAGCGGATGACGGTGCCCGAACTCTCGGATTATGCACGGCGCTATCTGGTCGACCGCTTCTCGGTGCTCGACGGCGTGGCGCGGGTGCGGGTCGGCGGCGAGCAGACCTATGCGATGCGCGTCTGGCTCGATCGCCATGCCCTGGCCGCGCGCGGACTGACGGTCGCCGATGTCGAGGACGCGCTGCGGGCCGAGAACATCGAACTGCCCGCCGGCGAGGTCGAATCGATCGACCGCCAGTTCAGCGTGCGCGTCGATCGCGCCTTCAACACCGCCGACGACTTCGCGCGCCTGGTGCTCAAGCGCGGCGCGGACGGCTATCTGGTGCGTCTGGGCGACGTGGCGCGGGTCGAGCGCGGCACCGAAGAGGAGCGCACGTTCTTTCGCGGCAACGGCAAACCCATGGTCGGCCTCGGCATCATCAAGCAGTCGACCGCCAACACCATCGCCGTCGCCCAAGCGGCCAAAGCGGAGGTGGAGCGCGTCAACCAGTCGCTGCCCGATGGCATGATCCTGAGCCAGAGCTTCGACAGCTCGGTGTTCGTCGAGGAGGCGATCGACGAGGTCTACAAGACGCTCGCCATCGCCATCGGTCTGGTGGTGCTGGTGATCTTTCTGTTTTTGGGCAACTGGCGCGCGACCCTGGTGCCGGCGATCACGGTGCCTGTGTCGATCGTGTCTACCTTCACCGTGCTGCTCGCGCTCGGGTTCTCGATCAACATCCTGACCCTGCTCGCGCTGGTGCTGGCCATCGGGCTGGTGGTCGACGATGCCATCGTGGTGCTGGAGAACATCCACCGGCGCATGGAGGAATACGGCGAGACGCGGCTGGTCGCCGCCTATCGGGGCACACGCCAGGTCGGCTTCGCGGTGGTTGCGACCACCATCGTGCTGGTCGCGGTCTTCGTCCCGATCGCCTTCCTGCGGGGTGATCTGGGACGGCTGTTCGCCGAGTTCGCCCTGACCATGGCCGCCGCCGTGGTCTTCTCCTCCTTCGTCGCGCTCTCGCTGTCGTCGATGCTGGCCTCCAAGGTGCTGCCGGCGGCGCACCGGCCCGAGGGCGGGCGCGCCGGTCTGAGCGAGGGCATCGACCGCCTCTTCCTGGCCATCCGTCGACGCTATCGACACCTGCTTGGCTTCCTGCTGCGCCGGCCCTGGATCATCCTGCTGGCGCTGGTCGCTACGCTCGGTGCAGCCGTCTGGCTGTTCGAGCGCATCCCGCAGGAATACACCCCCAAGGAGGATCGCGGCGCCTTCTTCATCCTGGTCAATGGACCCGAGGGTGCTTCGCACAGTTACATGAAGACCTACATGGAGGAGATCGAGCGCCGGCTCATGCCCTATGCCGAGAGCGGCGAGGCGATCCGGCTGCTGGTGCGCAGTCCGCGTGCCTTCTCCAATACGGCTACGTTCAACACCGGCATGGTCATCGTCGTGCTCGACAGTCATGCCAAGCGCCGCTCGGCCTGGGTCATCATGGACGAGATCCGCGCCAAGCTCGCCGACCTGCCGGGCGTGCGCGCCTTCCCGGTCATGCGTCAGGGCTTCGGCACGCGCACCAGCAAGCCGGTGCAGTTCGTCCTCGGCGGCGGGAGTTACGAGGAACTGGCGGCCTGGCGCGATACCCTGATCGCCGAGATCGAGAAAGACAATCCCGGACTCGTCGGACTCGACTGGGACTACAAGGAGACCAAACCTCAACTACGGGTCGAGATCGACTACGACCGTGCCGCCGATCTCGGGGTGACGGTCGGCACGCTCGGACGCACGCTGGAGACCATGCTCGGCTCGCGCCGGGTGACGACCTATCTGGATCAGGGCGAGGAATATGACGTCATTCTGGAAGGCGAGCGTCACGAGCAGAGTACTCCGACCAGTCTGGAGAACATCTATATCCGCTCGGCGCGCAGCGACGCCCTGATCCCGCTCGCCAGTCTCGCGCGCGTGATCGAAACCGCCGAATCGCCGGAACTCAACCGCTTCAACCGCATCCGCGCCATCACGATCGAAGCCAGTCTGGCCGAAGGGCTGGCACTCGGCGACGCGCTCGACTATCTGGAAACCAAGGTCCGCGAACATCTGCCCGAGCAGGCCCAGGTCGACTACAAGGGCCAGAGCCGTGACTTCAGGAACAGCGCCGCCGGCGTGCTGTTCGTCTTCGTGCTGGGGCTGATGGTGGTCTATCTGGTGCTGGCCGCGCAGTTCGAGAGCTGGATCCATCCGCTGGTCATCATGCTCACGGTGCCGCTGGCCATGGCCGGGGCGCTGTTCGGGCTATGGATCACCGGTCAGAGTCTCAATATCTTCAGCCAGATCGGGCTGGTGATGCTGGTGGGGCTGGCGGCCAAGAACGGCATCCTCATCGTCGAGTTCGCCAATCAACTGCGCGATCAGGGGCTGGAGTTCCGCGCGGCCCTGGTCGAGGCGAGCGAGACCCGGCTCAGACCCATCCTCATGACCGGCGTCACCACGGCGGCCGGGGCCATTCCGCTGCTGCTCTCCAGCGGCGCCGGCTCCGAGACGCGCGCCGTCATCGGTATCGTCATTCTCGCCGGTGTGCTGGCGGCGACGGTCTTCACCCTGTTCGTGGTTCCCGTGGCCTACGACCGGCTGGCGCGTCACACCGGATCGCCGGGAGCCGTCAAGCAGCGGCTGGAGCGTGAGATGGCTGATCAGCCTTAGCTAGGACAGGGCCTCGACATCCCGATCGCGCATCCCGAGCAGATAGAGGATGGCGTCGAGTCCGACCGTAGCGATGGCATGACGCGCCTGCTCGGTGACGATGGGCTTGGCATGGAAGGCGATACCGAGTCCGGCGATGGCCAGCATCGGCAGATCATTGGCGCCGTCGCCGACCGCGATCACCTGCTCCAGCCGAATGCCCTCGCGCGCGGCGATCTCGCGTAACAGCTCAGCCTTGCGCGCGCCGTCGACGATCTCACCCGAGACCTCGCCGGTGAGCGTACCGTCCCGGAATTCGAGCCGGTTGGCGTGAACATAGTCGATGCCGAATCGCCGTTGCAGATGCTCGGCGAAATAGGTGAAACCGCCCGAGAGGATCGCGACCTTGTAACCGAGCCGCTTGAGCGTGGCGATGAGCCGGTCGGCGCCCTCGGTGATCGGCAGACGCTCGGCGATTCCGGCCAGCACGGATTCGTCCAGTCCCTTGAGCAGCGCCATGCGCCGCCGGAAGCTCTCCTTGAAGTCCAGCTCGCCGCGCATCGCCGCCTCGGTGATGGCCGCGACCTCGGCGCCCACGCCGGCCGCCGCCGCCAGTTCGTCGATGACCTCGGTCTGGATCAGGGTCGAATCCATGTCGAAGCACACCAGCCGCCGGTTGCGGCGGAAGATGTCGTCCTCCTGGACCGAGATGTCGACGTCCAGCACCCGCCCGAGCGCCAGCAGGGCGCCATGCAGCTCGGTCAGGTCGGGCACGGCGCCGCGCACCGAGAGCTCCACCGACGCCAGCGCCGCCGGCAGACGCTCGCGCCGCGAGATGCGCCCGGTCAGGCGCGTGATGCGGTCGACGTTCAGCCCGCGCTCGGCGACCACGGCCGAGACGCGCGCGATGTGCTCGGCCTCGATCTCGCGCCCGACCAGGGTCAGGATATGGCGCGGCTGGCCCTGATCACGCACCCAGCCCTCATAGTCATCAGCCGCGATGGGCTTGAAGCGGATATCGAGCCCCAGGGTGTGGGCGCTGAACAGCAGCTCCTTGAACACCCCGCAATCGGTACCGGAACGCGGCAGCTCGACCAGCAGACCCAGCGCCAGAGCGTTGTGGATGGTCGACTGGCCGATGTCCAGGATCGGCACCTGATAGCGGGCGAGGATGGCGGTCAGGGCGGCGGTGATGCCGGGGCGATCCTCGCCGGTGACATTGATCAGGACGATTTCGCTCATGGCACGCTCATTCCCCGGCGATCGTCATGCGGTCGATCAGCCAGGAGCCGGTGCGGGTGCTGCCCGGAAAGTCGCAGTCGTTGCCGACCGCCACCAGTCCGGCGAACATCTGCTTGAGATTGCCGGCGATGGTGATCTCCTCGACCGGATACTGGATCTCGCCGTTCTCGACCCAGAAGCCGGACGCGCCACGCGAGTAGTCGCCCGTGACCGGGTTGACGCCGTGGCCCATGAGTTCAGTCACCATCAGCCCGGTGCCCATCTCACGCAGGAGCGCGGCGCGGTCCAGGTCGCCCATCTCGATGGCGAGATTGCGCACGCCCCCGGCATTGCCCGTGGTCGGCATCCCGAGCCGGCAGCCCGAATAGGTGTCGAGCACATAGGTCTGGAGCACGCCGTCGCGCACCAGATCCTTGGCGCGCGTGGCCACGCCGTCGCCGTCGTAGGGCGCGCTGGAGAGTCCGCGCAACAGATGCGGCTGCTCGTGGATGCGCACGAACTCGGGGAAGATGCGCTGGCCGAGATGGTCGAGCAGGAAGCTGGAGCGCCGGTAGAGGCTGGCGCCATTGATGGCCGAGACCAGACTGCGCAGGAGTCCGGTCGCCACCTCGGCACGGAACAGCACCGGCGCCTCGCGTGTGCCGAGCCGCCGTGCGCCGAGACGCGCCACGGTCCGTTCGGCCGCCCGTTCGCCGACCGAGCGCGCCGAGTCCAGATCAGCGGCGGCACGCGCCGTGGTCCACCAGTAATCGCGCTGCATCAGTTCACCATCCTGGCCGATGACGGCACAGTTGAGACTGTGGCGCGTGGTCGGATAGCCGCCGAGGAAGCCGTGACTGTTGCCGGCGACATGGATGCCGAGATGGGTCGAGAGACTCGCGCCCTCGGAGTTGACGATACGCGGATCATGGGCGCGCGCCGCGTCCTCGCAGGCGATGGCCAGCTCGATCGCCTGCTCGACCTCGATCGCCCAGGGATGACAGAGATCCAGGTCCGGGATCTCGGTGGCCATGAGTTCGGGCGGGGCCAGATGGGCGCAGGGGTCGTCCTGGGTGTGCTGGGCGATGGCGCGCGCGGCGCTGACGGCATCGCGCACGGCCGCCGGACTGAGATCCGAGGTGCTGGCCGAGCCCTTGCGGTGGCCGAAGTAGAGCGTGACGCCCAAGCCGTTGTCGCGGGTATGCTCGACCGTCTCGACCTCGCCGAGCCGCACCGCGACCTCCAGTCCGGCGCTGCCGCCGACCGAGGCTTCGGCGGCGCTGGCGCCCTGGCGCTTGGCTTCCTTGAGCAGGTCTTCGATGATCTGTTGCAGCCGGGCCAGACGCTCGGCGGTGTCCTCAGTGGTCAGGATGGGCATGATGGGAATCTGTGTTTGGGCTGGGTTCGGATCAGGTCGGATCAGGGCGAATGAGGCGGTTCGGCGACACTCACCGCCGCCTCCTACGCGCTGGTGCCGCCGACGGTGAGTCCGTCGATGCGCAGCGTGGGCTGGCCGACGCCGACCGGGACGCTCTGGCCTTCCTTGCCGCAGGTGCCGACGCCTTCGTCGAGCCTGAGGTCGTTGCCGATCAGGCTGACGCGGGTGAGCACGTCCGGGCCGTTGCCGATGAGGGTGGCGCCCTTGACCGGACGGGTGATGCGGCCCTTTTCGATCAGATAGGCTTCGCTGGCCGAGAACACGAACTTGCCCGAGGTGATGTCGACCTGACCGCCGCCGAAGTTGACGGCATAGAGTCCCTTGTCGACCGAGGCGATGATCTCCTCCGGGTCGCGCTCGCCGGCGAGCATGTAGGTGTTGGTCATGCGCGGCATCGGCAGATGGGCGTAGGACTCGCGCCGACCGTTGCCGGTGGGCGTGGTGCCTGTGAGCCGGGCGTTGAGCTTGTCCTGCATGTAGCCGCGCAGGATGCCGTCCTCGATCAGCACGGTGTTCTGGGTCGGGGTGCCTTCGTCGTCGAGATTGAGCGAACCGCGCCGTCCGGGCAGGGTGCCGTCGTCGACCACGGTCACGCCCTTCGCGGCAACCCGCTGCCCGAGGCGTCCGGCAAAGGCCGAGCTGCCCTTGCGGTTGAAGTCGCCCTCCAGACCATGACCGATGGCCTCGTGCAGCAGCACGCCGGGCCAACCCGAACCGAGCACCACGGTCATGGTCCCGGCCGGGGCTTCGACGGCATCGAGATTGACCAGCGCCAGCCGTACCGCTTCGCGCGCGAAGGCCAGCGCCCGATCCTCGACCAGGAAATAGCCGAGATCCGCCCGCGCCCCGCCGCCGCTCGAACCCTGCTCTCGCCGCCCGTCCTGCTCGGCGATGACGCTGACGTTCAGCCGCACCAGCGGGCGCACATCGGCGGCCAGGGTGCCGTCGTCGGCCAGCACCAGTACCGTGTCCTGCACCGCGACCAGACTGGCGATGACCTCGCGCACGCGCGGATCGGCGCGCCGGGCCTCGGCATCGACCCGTTGCAAGAGCGCGACCTTGTCGGCGTCGGGCAGGCTGTCGATGGGATTGAGCGGTTCGTACAAACGTTGGGCGACGGGGCGCTGACCGATCCGCACCCGCCCGTCCTGTCCGCCACGGGCGATGGCGCGCGCCGCCGTGGCCGCCTCGATCAGCGCCGGGAGCTGCAATTCGTCGGAATAGGCGAAGCCGGTCTTCTCGCCGCTGACGGCGCGCAGTCCGGCGCCCTGCTCGATGCTGAAGTTGCCGTCCTTGAGGATGCCGTCCTCCAGCACCCAGGATTGCAGCCGGCTGTACTGGAAATAGATGTCGGCCGCGTCCACCGCCGCACTGGTCAGATGTCCGAGCAGACGGTCGAGTGCGGACTCGTCCAGTCCGGCCGGAGCGAGGATGCTGTCACGGGCGATGGCGATGGGATCAATCATAGGTTCGATATTCGGCGGACTCTTGAATCAGTAGCGAGAAGGTTGGTGATCAGGCCGTTCACGGACAGACTTGCGGCCTCAGGCGTTGCATTTCAAACGCCGGTGATGGATGGTCGGGAAGCTGCGCCGCACCGAATCCAGGAATTCACGATCGATCGAGGCACAGACGAAGCCCGTTCCACGCGGCACCTGAGCCAGGATGGTGCCCCAGGGATCGACGATCAGGCTGTGTCCATGGGTCTCGCGACCGTTGACATGAAAACCGCCCTGAGCCGCCGCCACCACATAGGCCAGATTCTCGATGGCGCGCGCACGCATCAGCGGCTCCCAGTGCGCCTTGCCGGTGACGGCGGTGAAGGCCGAGGGCACGGCCAGGATCTCGGCGTCCTCGTCGAGCAGCCGGCGAAAGAGCTCGGGAAAGCGCAGATCATAGCAGACGGCCAGTCCGAGTCGTCCGAATGGCGTGTCGATCACGACCGGCTCGGTGCCGGGCTCGATGACCGCCGACTCGTGATAACGCTCGTCGAGACCCGGCAGGTTGACGTCGAACAGATGGATCTTGTCGTAGCGGGCGACCCGCTCGCCACGGTCGTCGAAGACCAGACAGGCCGCACGCACCCGGTCGGGCGTCTTGGCTTGCAGCGGGATGGTTCCGCCGACCACCCAGACGCCCAGTTGCCTGGACAGGCGCGACAGGAAGGCTTGCAGCGGCCCGTCGCTATCGGCCTCGCGGATCTCGAGCTGATCGCGATCCTCCTGGCCCATGAAGGCGAAGTTCTCGGGCAGCACCACCAGTTCGGCGCCCTCCTCCACCGCCTCGCGCGTCAGACGCTCCACCTCGAACAGGTTGGCGCTGACATTGGGGCCGGTCGCCATCTGGATGGCGGCAATCTTATGTTTTTCTTTCATGTGATGACTTCCAATTCCGCCCAGTCTGTGGCGCGGATGCCGGCCTGCGTCGCGGTCGGAGAGCGATCGCCGCTGTTGCGCGTGGAGGCCGTTCCGCTGATTTGTTGCAAAGATACCACCTGACCCGGTTCGCCGAAAACCGAGGCTCAGTGCTGATCGAGAAAATGATTGATCGCGCGCGGCGGTTCCTTGTCCCGGTTCTCGGTGTCGGACCCCAACTCCGTGCCGAGACCGCCGAGCGGCTCCCAACCGAGTCGTGTCCATTCCGGTTCGTTCCAGGAACCCGTGAGCCGGTACTCGTACCGGCCGAGCCGGTCGATGGTGTTGCCGGTGGCGCGATCGACCAGATAGACGGCCGCGCCCACCACCGGCCCGCCGGCCACCGCGCCGGCCAGGGCCACGCTCGACCCCAGCCTGGGTTCGACCAGGACGCGCTGATCGAGCTGCCGGCTGGCCAGATCCGTGCGACCTGTGATGCTCACCTTGGCGGCCGGTCCTTCGATCAGCACCTCGTCCAGCTGCGCCTGTCCCTGTCCGATCGCGATCCGTCCGGCCAGACGCTCGAAGCTGAAGCCCTGCTGGTGCAGATCCGAGAAGTCGAGCACCAGCCGGCGACCAATGGAGCCGATGTCGACGAATCCGAGCAGGCGCCCGACACCCGGCTCGACCTCCAGCAACCGCCCGGCACCGACCTCGATGTCCAGGACACCGGCGGCGCGCACCCAGGCAAAGCGCGACGGCCCCCCCGGCCAGCTCAGGCGCACGCGCGTACTGGCGGCACCGGCCTCGATCGCCGCCGGCTCGTCGAAGCCCGCCAGGACGCGCCCCAGATTCGGGGTCTCGGCCTTGAGATCGAGGCGCGTCTCGCCACCCTCGGGATTACGGACCCATTCGCCGACTCCCTCGACCGTCAAGAGTCCCGAACCGTCGAGACGCAGGTGCGGCAGGCGCAGACCCAGGGCGTCACGATGCAGAGCCAGATCCAGTGTCCCCAGCGGCTGTTCGCCCCAGTCGAGCCGTTCGACATGCAGATCGAGCGAGGGCAAGGTGCTGAAGGCGTCCGCACCGGGTTCGGCGCTCGAATCGGCTGGAGTCGGCGCGGCAGACTGGGGAGGCGTCAGGAGCGCCTTGAGGTCGAGCCGTTCGAGATCGAGTCCCAGCCGCCGACCGGCCACCGGATCGGCGGGACGAATCCGGCCGGCGACCTCGCGGGACGCCAGTTGCATCCGCCAGCCGGACGGTCCCGGTGCAGCCTTGAGTTCAAAGGCGTTGAGCGTGCGGCCGCCGACATGCAGACGCTCGATGTCGAACGCCACGCCCGCCAGCGCGATA
This sequence comes from Allochromatium vinosum DSM 180, assembly GCF_000025485.1. Taxonomy (NCBI): domain Bacteria; kingdom Pseudomonadati; phylum Pseudomonadota; class Gammaproteobacteria; order Chromatiales; family Chromatiaceae; genus Allochromatium; species Allochromatium vinosum. The sequence goes on from NC_013851.1 coordinate 2,852,515, forward strand.
CCGCCCCGTCTGGCCGCCTGCTGGCCGAGCTGAGTCGCCTGTGTCCAGTCGCTCCAGGCGCCCAGATCCAGCGCGTCGAGCCGGCCGGCGAGCTGGAGTCCGGAGGCCGTGGTTTCCAGCTTGAGGGTGAGCGGCCGGCCCTTGAGTCTGGCCTTGACCTCGGAGGCTTCGATCCCACGCGCATCGAAGCGCACCGCCCCGTCCAGCCGCGAGAGCTGGATGGCCGTCCCGCGCAGGCCCAGTGCGGCCGGCTCCGGCCAGCTCAGAACGCCCGACACCCCCAGAACGCGCTGCGGCACCAATGGCAGATCGATATCCAGGACCAGTCGCGACCGACCGCTGACGTCGAGGATTTCGGCCAGTCCGCCCAGCTTGTCGGCGAGCGGCGTGTCGGCCAGGACGCGGCGTCCGTCCTCGAAGGGGCCGCGTGTCTCGCCGTGGATGCGCAGTGACTCGACGCCACGCAGATCGGGCAGATCGACCCGTCCGTTGCTGAAGTCGCTTTCGAGCAGACGCCCGCGCTCGACCCGGATCGACAGTCCCTGGTTGAGGAAATGCAGATGACCGGCGGCGGATTCGATCGCCGGCCAGTCCGGCTGATAATCCAGACGCAGATCCTCGAACACCAGTTTCAGCTCGAACCGGCCTCGACCTTCGCGGAAGGGATAGTCGGCGGGGGCGCCGCGAAAGAGCAGGTCGCCCTGGGTGACGCGCCCGGAGACGATGGACTGTTCCAGCCAGCTCACCAGACTGGGGTGCATGAGACCGGCCGGCAGATAGGGACGGACGTTGGCGCCATTGCCGTCCTGGAAGCGGGCGACCAGATCCAGGAAAGGCCGTCCGTCGGCGCCGGGCAGTTGCAGGTCCAGCTGCCCCTGTCCGCGCAGGTCGGCGTTTTTCAGGCTGAGTTCGGGGGCGGTGAGTGTCCAGCCGCCCTGCGATTGGCGCGCCCACTCCAGCCGTCCGGCGAGCCGGTCGAGCCGGAGCGGGCGATCGAAGGTCGGGTTGAGATCCAGGTCGAGTCGCTCGGTCTCCAGGCGCAGCTGGCCGCCGTCCTGATCGGCGGCGAGCGTCAGATCCAGACCCGCGAAGCCTGGCAGCGGCGCACGCTGATCTAGCCCGAGATCGGACAGGCTGGCCGAGACCTGCCAGCGCGGCGCCGTCACGGCATCCCTGTCCGCTTCGGTCTCGGTCAGGTCGAGTCCGAACGACAGGTCGCGCACCAGTCCGCGCGGGCGGCGTTCCAGCAACAGCGCCAGCGTCTCGGGCAGGCGCCAGGGACTCGCGCGTGCGAGCGTGCTCAGGTCGGCGAGGTCGAGGCGGCTCGCGCGCGCCTCCAGACCGAGCGGTGCGCCATCGGGCGCCAGACTCAGATCCAGGTTCAGGCCCGAGAGTCCCGCCCGACCGGAGCCGAGATCCAGGCCGGCGACCCGCAGCGTCCAGCCGTCCGCGCTGGGCTGGAGGCGCGCCTGGGCCTTCAGATGCCAGGCCGGGAAGCGATCCGGTGCCTCATCGCCCCGGCGCGGTTTCGCATCCTCGCGATCGCGCATCCCGAAACGCAGCCCCTGGAGATCGAGCCGTAGCGAGGACGGCGCAAGCCGGCCCTGTTCGATATTCAGCCAGGCTTCGATCATGGCCCGCTCGGTATCCAGGCGCCCGGCACGGGTCAGACCCGCCGGCAGCAGCAGACCGAGATTCCCCCCGTCCAGGCTCAGATAGCCCCGACCGCTCCAGGCAGCCGGATCGGACGGCGGCCCCTCCAGACGGGCCGACAGGCGCAGGGACGGACGGACGGGTCCGCCATCGCTCGGGTCTGGCGTTCGCGCGCGGGTCGCGAGCGGATCGGGCGGGACCGGGCGCGCGCGGAGATCCAGCCAATGCTGCTCCCCGGTATTGGCCAGGGTCAGGTGCACCCCGGTCAGACGCAACAGCCGTGACTCTCGGACGGCATCGCGCAACAGGATCTCGCTCTCGACCACATCGAGCCGGCCCTCGCGCCAAAAGCCTTCGAGCACCTGTGGATCGCCGCCGCCCAAGCCGTCGAGACCCTGGAGCCGAAACCGGCCCTCCGCCGTTCTTTCCACCGTCAAATGCGCGCCAACCAGGGTCAGCGCCTCGATCTGAGGCGAGCGGGTTCGCACTGAATCCCAGAGATCCAGATCCAGTTGCAGCGCCTTCAGACTCAGAGCCGGTGCGCCCGTATCCGGATCGCTCAGCTCGACCTGCTCCAGATTCAGACGTGGCCGGACACCGGCCAGACCCAGACGCAGGCCGGCGATCGACACCCGATAGCCCAGACGTTCGGCGAGCCATTCCGCGAGCGGTGCGCGATAGCTGTCGGGCAGGGACGGCGACCAGTACGCAAGCGCGACCAGCAGTGCCAGGAGCACTGCCGTCAGGAGCGACACGCCTTTCAGCAAGGTCATCGTGCGTGCGGGCCGGGACATGAGCGGGATATCAGCGCATCGTATTCACAGGATCACAGTGCGCGCCACCGTCGGCACCGATGGCGAATCGCGAACGCCGGAGTGTTCAGCGCATCTCTCCAACTCAGATCAGCACGACGTCGTACTGTTCCTGCGTATAGAGCGCCTCGGCCTGGAGCCGGATCGGACGGCCGATGAACTCCTCCAGCTCGGCCAGATGCGCCGACTCCTCGTCGAGCAGCCGGTCGACGACCTCCTGCGAGGCCAGTACCAGCAGGGTCTCGACCTCGAACTGACGCGACTCGCGCAGGATCTCGCGGAAGATCTCGTAGCAGGTGGTCTCGGCGGTCTTGATCGAACCGCGCCCGCCGCAGCAGGGACAGGGCTCGCACAGCACATGCTCCAGCGATTCGCGGGTGCGCTTGCGCGTCATCTCGACCAGACCGAGCGAGGAGACCTCGGTGATGTGGGTCTTGGCATGATCGCGGGCGAGGCATTTTTCGAGCGCGCGCAGCACCTGGCGCTTGTGCTCGTCCTCGGTCATGTCGATGAAGTCGATGATGATGATGCCGCCGAGATTACGCAGTCTGAGCTGACGGCAGATCGCCTGGGCGGCCTCCAGGTTGGTCTTGAAGATGGTCTCTTCCAGATTGCGATGACCGACGAAGGCGCCGGTGTTCACGTCGATCGTGGTCATGGCCTCGGTCTGGTCGATGACCAGATGACCGCCCGACTTGAGGCTGACCTTGCGCTGGAGCGCCTTGCGGATCTCCTCCTCGACGCCGTAGAGATCGAACAGCGGACGCTCGCCCTGGTAGTACTCGATGCGGCCCTGGATCTCGGGGATGTACTTGGTGGCGAAGGAGACGGCCTTGTCGACCATGGCGCGCGAGTCGATGCGGATGCGCTCGACCTCGGGTGTCACCAGATCGCGCAGGGCGCGCAGCGCCAGGGCCAGATCGTCGTGGACCAGACCGATCTGGTTGACGTGGGCGCACCGCTCCTTGATGCCGCGCCAGAGCTTGGCCAGAAAGGCCATGTCCTTCTCCAGCGCCTCTTCGCTCACGGCCTCGGCGGCGGTGCGGGCGATGAAACCGCCCTCGCCCTGATGGGCCTCGACATAGCGCAGCAGGATCTCGCGCAGACGGCGGCGTTCGTCCTCATCCTCGATCTTCTGCGATACGCCCGTGGTCGACACCGCCGGCATGCACACCAGATAGCGCGAGGCGATCGAGATGTTGGTGGTCAGACGCGCCCCCTTGGTGCCGAGCGGGTCTTTGACCACCTGGACCACGATCATGTCGCCCTCGCGCACCAGCTCATGGATCTGGTCGCCGCGCGACTCGCCGGGGGCGCCGATGATGTCGGAGGCGTGCAGAAAGGCCGCGCGCTCCAGACCGATGTCGACGAAGGCCGCCTGCATCCCCGGCAGCACGCGGCAGATGCGTCCCTTGTAGATGTTGCCGACCAGACCGCAGCGCTCGGCGCGCTCGATGATGATCTCCTGCACCACCCCGTTCTCGACGACCGCGACCCTGGTTTCGGGCGGGGTGACATTGATGAGAATCTCTTCACTCACTCGATGCGTCCTTCTGATAGCTGGATTCTTGAGACATTGAAACCGCAACGGTACGAAGGACGCAAAGCGCGCTGTCCAGGGATTTTCGCCCGGTGGCTTCGGAACCGGATGTCCTTCAGAGGGCGTCAGCGTTCGCGAGCAGGGCGATACCGGCGCGATGCAGCAGACATCCGGTCTCATACAGCGGCAGTCCCATGACGCCCGAGTAGCTGCCCTGGAGATCGGCGACGAAGAGCGCGCCCAAGCCCTGGATGCCGTAGCCGCCGGCCTTGTCGCACGGCTCGCCGCTGGCCCAGTAGGCCCGTTGCTCGCGTTCGTCGATGACGCGAAAACCGACCCGGCTCGTGCTCAGCTCGTACCAGACCTCACCGGCTCGGGCGAGCGCCACCCCGGTCAGCACCTGATGCGTCCGGCCCGACAGGCGCGCCATCATGCGCAGGAAATCGGGTCGGTCGAGCGGTTTTCCCAGGATCTCGCCGTCGACGATCACGGCGGTGTCGGCGGCCAGCACCGGGCGCAGGTCTTCGGTCGGAACCGCCGACCGGCCGGTCCGCGCCTTCTCGATCGCGATCCGCCGCACATAGTCCTCGGGCGACTCGCCCGGACCTGGAGTCTCGTCCACGTCCGCCTCGACCTGAGCGAAGCGCACGCCGATCTGGTTCAGCAACTCGCCCCGGCGCGGCGAACGCGAGGCGAGATAGAGCTGGTGGCTGGTCTCAGTCATGGCTCAGGTCATCCGGCACGATGATAGGGATGCCCCTGGGTCAGGCTCCAGGCGCGATAGAGTTGCTCGGCGAGGATGACGCGCACCAGCGGATGCGGGAAGGTCAGGGCCGAGAGCGACCAGCGCTCACGCGCCCGCGCCAGACACTCGTCCGACAGCCCGTCGGCCCCGCCCACCACGAGCGCCCGATCGCGCCCATCGGCCAGCCAGTCGCGCAGATGGCCCGCCAGCGTCTCGGTGCTCCAGGAGCGCCCGCGCTCGTCGAGCACGATCACATCCGCGCCCTTGGGGATCGCCTTGAGGATGCGCCGCCCTTCTTCTTCGCGCGCCTGGCGCACAGTGGTGGTCTTGGCGCGATGCACCGGGTCGATCTCGACCAGATGCAGGGCGCACTCGGGCGGCAGCCGCTTGGCGTACTCGCGATAGCCGTCCTCGATCCAGCCCGGCATCCGCCGGCCGACACATATCAGATGAATCCGCATACGACACTCGATTTCGATCACTCCCGACATCATCCCCCATCCCGGTGCCCGACGTAAACGCGCACCCGAGACCCGAGCGGGCGCTTTCAGCGTCAATCGGCTTGCGTTATGATCGCCGCTCCCGAATTTTCAAATCCCGTCTGCGTCGCAGTCTCGATCCACGCGCACGGACGGAACAGACAAGCATATCCCGAGGTCGGCTCACGACTGCGGGCAACGGAGAAACACGATGGGCGTCGGCGGCATCAGTATTTGGCAGCTCCTGATCATCCTGGTGATCGTGGTCTTGTTGTTCGGCACCAAGCGGCTGAAGAACATCGGCTCGGATCTCGGCGAGGCCATCCGCGGCTTCCGCAGTTCGATGTCGAATTCCGACAAGAGCGACGAGGACGACACCGGCGCGCGCGAGAATGGCGCCATCGGCCAGCCGAACGACGCGCGCCCGGCGGACTCGACCGCCCAGACACGCCAGAGCGACACCACGGCCAATCGCGATCGCACCTGATCGCCTCGCTCGCCAACCGGATGCTCGACCCTGCTGGACGGTGCTAGATGTTCGATGTCGGCTTTCAAGAACTGATCCTGGTGGCCATCGTCGCCCTGGTCGTGATCGGCCCGGAGCGTCTGCCGCGCGCGGCGCGCGTGGCGGGCAAGTGGGTCGGGCACGCGCGGCGCACGCTCTCCAACGTCAAACACGAGATCGATCGCGAGCTCAAGGCCGAGGAACTCAAGAAGATCCTCGACGAGCAGGCGCGACACAATCCGCTCGATACCATCCTGGAAGAGCCGGCGAAGACCACGCCCCGCCCCGCGACCACGACCGAGCCGCAGACGACGGCGAGCGGCTCGTCTCCGTCGAACGGCCCGCTCGCCAAGTAACGGCGCGAAAACGAGCGAGAGGCTTCCGGTCAGGAAGCTCCGGCTTTGTGACCGTTGCCCTTGTGCCGGCCCGCCGGACACCGCATCTTGTCGGGGTCGAGCCACCCTCAACCCCAACGAGCCCAGACCCGATCCATGCCGCGCCGTATCCTGCCGATCCTGATCCTCGCTCTGGGGGTCGGGATCTTCGTCGCCCTCAAGGCGACCCGCCCCGCCCCGCATCCTGTCCAGCCCAGTGAACGGATCTGGCGTATCGAAGTCACCGACGTCCGGCCCGCCGCCCATCATCCGATCCTGACGCTCTTCGGGCAGGTCGAGGCGCCGGATCGCATCCAGGCCGCCGCCCCCGTCGCCGGCCGGCTGCTGGAAGTCCGGGTCCGTGACGGCGAGCGCGTCGCCGCCGGCGCACTGCTGGCCCGGCTCGATCCGCGTGATCTGCAACCGCGCCTGACCAGGGCGCAAGCCGATCTGGAGAAGGAGCGGCTGAAGCTGGTCCATGACCGCCAGGCGCTGGAACAGGAACGCGAGATCCTGCGGCTGGCCCGGCAGGCGCTGGAGCGCGCCGAGACCGTGCAGTCCAAGCAACTCGGCTCGGCGTCGAGCGTCGATGAGGCGCGCGAACAATATGCCCGCGCCCAACTGTCCGTGATGCTGCGCGAGCAGTCGATCGCCGAGCATCCGGCGCGGCTCGCGTCTCTGGAGTCGGCCCTGGCCGAAGCCGAGCGCGATCTGGCGCGCGGGACCATTCGCGCCCCTTTCGAGGCACGTATCGGTGTGGTCGAGGCCGCCGCCGGCGATCAGCTCCAGCCCAACCAGACCATCCTGACCCTCTATCCGCTCGACGGGCTCTATGTGCGCGCCAAGGTGCCGGGCGTACACAGCGAGGAACTGCGCGCCGCGCTCACCAATGGCGAACAGCTGACGGCCACCGGCTCGCACGCCGGACGCCCGGTCACGGCCGTGCTCGAACGTCTCTCGGGCGAAGCCGACGCGCGCGGCGTCGATGCCCTGCTGCGACTTGCTCCCGAGTCGCGTCTGCCGCTGGGCGCGTTCGTCGAGCTGCGTCTGGAGCGCCCGCCCGCGCCCGACACCATCGCCCTGCCCTTCGCCGCGCTCCATGGCGGGGATCGCATCTTCGCGGTGCGCGACGGGCGTCTGCATGGTCTGCGCATCGAGCGCGTCGGTGAACTCGACACCGGCGCCGACGAGGGCCGGGTGCTGTTGCGGGTGCCCGAACTCCAGCCCGGCGAGCCGGTGATGATCACCCATCTGCCCAACGCGCTCGATACGCTCAAGGTCGAGATCGTCCAATGAGTACGAGTCTGATCGCGGTCTTCGTCCGCCACCGGCTGCTGGCCAATTTGCTGATGGCCGGAATGCTGATCCTGGGCGTCATCAGTCTGACGCGGATGAACATCCAGTTCTTCCCGACCTTCGCGCTCGATGTGATCTCGGTGCGCGTGGTCTGGAGCGGCGCCTCGGCCGAAGACGTCGAGAACGGCATCCTCATCCCGCTGGAGGAACGGCTCAAGACCGTCGACGGACTCAAGAAGCTCACCGCGACCGCCGCCCAGGGCATCGCCAGCCTGTCGGTCGAACTCCAGGAAGACACCGATCCGCTGCTGGCGCTCGATCAGGTGCGCCAGCGCGTCGACGAATTCCGCAATCTGCCCAAGGACGCCGAGACGCCCCAGATCAGCCGGATCTCGCGCTATGAATCCGTGGCGCGGTTGCTGGTCTCGGGGCCGAGTCTGACCGAGCTGCGGCCCTGGGTGCGGCAGTTCGAGCGCGAACTGCTGGCGCGCGGCATCGACCGCGTCGACATCTCGGGCCTGCCCGAGGAGCGCATCGCCATCGAGGTGCCGGGACGGGCGCTGGAGACGCTCGGCCTCTCGCTCGACGGCATCGGCGAGCAGATCGGACGGATCGCGCGCGACCTGCCGTCCGGCATCGCCGGCGAGGCCGACGGCGCGCGCGAGCTGCGCAGTCTGGAGCAGCGCCGCGATCCGCTCGCCTTCGAGGATCTGGCCATCGTCAGCGACGAACGCGCCCTGGTGCGTCTAGGCGACGTGGCCACCATCGTGCGCGAGGCGCGCCCGGCCAGTCTGACGCTGGCTCCCATCCCGGTCGGTCTGAACGCCGAGGCGCTGGCGGACAAGCCGGCGACCGTGGAACTCCTGGTGCAGCGCGCCGAGCAGGGGCATTCGCTCAAGGCCGCGCGTCTCTTCGACGACTGGCTCAACGACACCCGCCCGACCCTGCCGCCGGCCATCGAGCTGACGGTCTTCGATGCGCAATGGGAAGTCATCGCCGATCGCATCGATCTGCTGATCCACAACGGACTCCAGGGTCTGACCCTGGTGCTGATCATGCTATTCATCTTTCTGCCGGGGCGGGTCGCCTTCTGGGTGGCGATGGGCATCCCGGTCGCCTACATGGCGGCTCTGGCACTGCTGTGGGCCTTCGGCGGCACCATCAACATGATGAGCCTGTTCGGGCTGCTGCTGACGCTCGGCATCATCGACGACGACGCCATCGTGGTCGGGGAACACGCCGAGACGCGCTTCCGGCAGGGTCTGTCGCCCGCCGAGGCGGCGCTCAGCGGCGCCCAACGCATGTTCTGGCCGATCCTCGCCTCGGGTCTGACCACCATCGCCGCCTTCCTGCCGCTGATGCTGGTCGGCGGCATCATGGGCAACATCCTCGGTGACATCCCCTTCGTGGCCATCATGGTGCTGCTGGCCTCGCTGCTGGAAGTGTTCCTGGTCATGCCGATGCACCTGCGTTCGGCCTTCGAGCATCACAAGGACGCCACCGTGCCGCGCTGGCGCGAGCGGGTGAACGCCGGATTCGACCGCTTCCGTGATGGGGTCTACCGCCCCCTGGTGGTCTGGGCGCTGCACTGGCGCGGCGTGACGGTCAGTGTGGTCGCGGTGCTGATGCTGCTGGCCATCGGACTGCTGGCCGGCGGGCGGGTGTCGTTCGTGTTCTTCCCCACGCCCGAGTCCCAGGTGGTCTTCGCCAACGCGACCTTCGTCGCCGGCACACCGCGCGAACAGACCACCGCGTTCCTGGACGAGCTGGAGCGCGCGCTGATCGCGACCGACGAACAGTTCGGCGGCGGGCTGATCGAGTCGGCGGTCGCACGGCTCGGCGCAACGGTCGCGGTGGATGTCGGCGCGGGCGCCGGCGGCGATCAGCTCGCCTCGATCCTGGTGCAGCTCGTGCCTTCGGAGTATCGCGCGGTGCGCAACGAGCAGTTCCTCGCCGCCTGGCGTGCCAACACCCGGATGCCGGCCGGACTGGAGAGTCTGGTGATCTCGGCGCGTCGGGCCGGGCCACCGGGCCGCGATCTGACGATCCGGCTCATGGGCGACGAGGCCAACCGGCTCAAGTCCGCCGCGCTCGAACTGGCGCAGAGTCTGGAGAGCGTGCCGGGGGTCTCGGACATGGTCGACGACATGCCGTTCGGGCGCGAACAGCTCATCTATCGGCTGACGCCGGCCGGACAGGCGCTCGGGTTCACCACCGAATCGCTCGGACGCCAGTTGCGCGCGGCCTTCGACGGCTATCTGGCGCAACTGGTCCAGGTCGGACAGGACGAGCTGGAGGTGCGGGTGCTGCTGCCGCGCGCCGAGCGCGTCCGGCTCAATGCGCTGGAACAACTGCTGGTGCGTGCGCCGGACGGGCGGTTCGTGCCCCTGACCACGGTCGCGGCCTGGGAGACGCAGCGCGGCTTCGAGGCGCTGCGTCACGCCGACGGACGGCTCGCCGTCGAGGTCTCGGCCGACATCGACCGTGCGCTGGCCACGCCCGACAACGTCCGCGAGGCGCTGGAGCGCGATCTGCTGCCGCGTCTGGTGTCGCACTACGGCATCGACTACAGCTTCGAGGGCCGCGCGGCCGATCAGCGCGAGACGCTCGGTGACATGCGGCTGGGGCTGATCCTGGGGTTGGCGCTGGTGTATATGATTCTGGCGGCGGTGTTCGGGAGCTGGGGCTGGCCGCTGGTGGTGATGACCGCCATTCCGCTGGGTCTGGTGGGCGCGATCGGCGGGCACTGGCTGCTGGGGCTGGATCTGACGCTGCTGTCGCTGTTCGGGCTGTTCGGGCTGTCGGGGATCGTGGTCAACAATGCCATCATCCTGGTCAGCATGTATCACGAGCTGCGCGAGGAGGGGATGGAGGTTGATGAGGCGCTGGTGGAGGCGGCGGTGTCGCGTCTGCGCGCGATGCTGCTGACTTCGGCGACGACGGTGGTGGGGCTGGGGCCGCTGATCTTCGAGACCAGTCTTCAGGCGCAGTTTTTGATTCCGATGGCGGTGTCGCTGGCGTTCGGGGTGGGTTTTTCGACCATTCTGGTGCTGGTCTTCACCCCGGCGCTGCTGTCGCTGCATGAGAGTGCGCATGGGCGGCTGGCGGCGCTGTGGGGATGGTTTCAGGACGACACGAAATCGGATCGCTCAGGCAGACCATCGAGAACGGTAAGCTGAATAAACAGCGGGCTAAGGGGAGGCGATTCTACCCTTCACCCGCAATTTCGAGCACGGTCGAAACAAGCGCATCGGACAGATAGAGGTCGGAGGTGGAGAGCCGTTGCACATAGGGCTTCACGACTTCGATGAGACCTGCGCGTTTGGCACCGACGAAATCAGATACATCTCACGCAGGAGTTCGTCTCGCGAGGTGTCGATGACCGAAATGCGTTCGTTCTTGCAGGCGGTGATGAATGCATAGAGATCCAAGTCGGCTAGTTCGGCGGCCTTGGCTAGAGAGACGCGACTCTCTTTAAAGAGGGTCAGAGCGTAGGCCAGACGCATCTCTTTGGCTATGGCCTGCTCGGTTTGCATTCCAACGAAATCATTGGGAAGGTCGATGGCGATTTGCATTCTGGCCTCTACTCAAGCATCTTAATCTCTAAAGACCGCTAGCTTTTCAACGCCAGACCCAAATTTATCGGAGCAGGAGAAAATCGTCAGGCAATTAATTCAGCACAATTCTGTACCCAAAAACTACTCGACCCCGACCCCACTTGATTTAATAATTTTCCGCGGTTTCATAACGAATTTTTATTTGCATACTCAACATCTATTTTTACGCGAAGCGTCTAGCTAACGCTTAGCTAAGCCGGACTGGTTGAGAAAGAGCGAAACCGGCTTCGACTGGAGCACCGTGTTAGTGCGATATTAAACGTGGCCTGCCCCGGTTTTTCTAGTAGTTGTTGCCACTATCTTTTTCTTATTCCTTTAAATTTACTATTTCATTAGCAATGCGAAATTGGCTTGGGATAACGGCCAGACCGGGGCCAAGAGGCTAGCCCCCAGCGCCACTAATACTTCAGACACTGAACCAATAGCTAGACGCGCAACATTTTTGATTTTCCCCATAAAACTACCCTTCTTACCAAGATGACGGCTTGGCTCTGATGTTGTCAACACGTGATTTTTTATATACGCAAAAACCACTAACATTAAGAAAGGCACTGAGGACAAGACCAGCAAGGAGGGATTCGAACCCTCACCGTTACCCGTTAACCCAAATCAACTCCACATCTTCTTTTAGCCTAACGATGCAAATCAGCCGAGCCGTAAAGAGCTATAGAAACTGAAGGCATGACTGAATTTTATTTTTTATACTATCTACCTCAATACAGTACGAAAATTTTTATGTCATGCTAAGTCGTTTATTTTTCGCTCTTAGGTGTAAGTCCATCGCATTACACACAAGTCTGTAGGTTACTGATTTTTACAGAGCACGCTTCAGCCTGTGCTTCATGAAATTCAACAACTCAGAGATGAGTGTAATGCAATGGGTTAAGTCCATCTCATTACACACATCTTCATAAGTCATGAGATTCCCTGGCGAATTTGATTCCGGCGGCCACGTCTCTGATGCGCTGCAAACCGAGCCAAATGGTTTTTACACCGGGTTCGCCGTCGCCCTTGCGTCCGAGAAAACCGCCCTGGCGGGCGATCAAGCGCAGCACGTCGTTGAGTCGCGGGGGCTGCTTGGGTACGGGCTTCTTGGCCAGGATGTAGGCCGCTTGCCACTCCTCGGGTTCGAGCAGCAGCGAGGCCTCCAGGTCAGGCACCGTGCGTCCCAGGCGCATCAATCGTGCGATGCGCCATCCCACCACCAGAAACAGCGCGAAAGCGCGTTCCAAGCGCTCGACAGTGCCCAGTTGCAGGGCCTCGACCCGACAGCCTTCCTTGAGCACCAAGAACAGCAACTCGATTTCCCAGCGCGCCCGGTACCATTCGATCAGTTCGACGACGGCCTCGAGCGTGTCGGCTCGACGGTTGGTCAGCAGACGCCATTCGATCGGTTTGACGCCCTTGGGGGCCTCAATTTCACGCGCGATCACGCCGGTGACCTCAAGGTGACCTTGGCGCCGGTCCGAGAGGCTCACCCGCTGCGCATAGAGTTCCTGGCGCACCGTTCGGGCGGTGCGCCCGCGTCCAGGCGGCACGGTGAAGCGCACCTCCCCGAGCGGTTCAGTGTCCAGCACACGTCCCCACAGCTTCTGGCCCTCGCCACCGGGCAACGCGCGGTTATGCTTGGCGCGCAACAGCCAATCGGCGGGGGTTGCCAAATCCCGAGCGCGCACCATCAGGTCCAGTATGTCGGCCTCACGATCGGCCACATAGACCAGGCGGGTGTCGGGCAACTCCCTGGCCAGGTCCGCCACCCGTTCATAGCCTTCTTTCCAGCGCACACTCTCGGGGCCTCCCGGACGCTGGCCGTCGGCGTCTTTTGGCTCGCGGGCCCACATCCAGGCATCCAGGACACCCAACGGTTCGCGCTCGGGCGTCACCGCGTAGGTCGGATGCAGGTACATCCCGCGCTGGGCCTCGTAGCTCAAGGGACCAAGTCCTTTGATCGTCTGGCCGTTGAAGTCCAGCTCCGTGGTGTCCTGCAGACACAGCACCACCGGATAGGCCGCCATGCGCCTCTGCGTGCACTGACGATGCGGCTCAAGAATGTCGAGCCAGTCGTAGCGTTCACTGCCGAGAAACCGATAGGCCGCCTGCGTCTCCGCCCAGCCGTTGCAGGCCCCAGGAATACTCGCCGTCGGATGCTCGGCCAGGCGCTCGATCAAGTGGATCGCACGCCGGTCGCGGCGCGTGTCGCCCAGATCAATCGAGGCCAATTCTTCCGACGCCCAGCCCATCGTGTGCTCCAACATGTCTCAGAAAAAACAGTTCGCTATCGTACACTTAAAGTTCTGTGTAATGGGATGGGTTAAGTCGCACCGAAAACAGCATGACATAATGTGAGATTCTTGTATTGCACCGAGGCCATCTACATGAAGTAGATATCACTCTGTTTTAATGGCATACATATTGAGTGCGCTTCACTTGGGCATTCGCCGTTCTTGACTAGAGCACTCCAGAAAGAGTCATCAAACATACGATTTAAATACATGTATCTACATGTTACCACCAGCTTCGCACGATTCCAGCTTACTGATGAATAGGTCGAACCCCTTACGCCACAATGTGCTTCAAGCTCATAAAATGTAATTGGCGTCTTCGCCAGCCACTTCTCATCCAATAGTTTGCCAAGCGCCAAAACTTCTTCTTCAGTAACGTCAAACTGTTCGGAAAAAGGCTTGTGCCAATCTGCCGCTTCGTTAAATGCCGGAAATACACCAGACTCCCAAGCATAAATATATGCTGATGTAAATGGAGAATTATCTAGATCTGAGCGCCCAGAATTTAGAATATTAAAGCGCATTAGCTGAAAGAGAGATTCGTTCGTGGCTTCCATTTGACACCTCCTGATGCGGGTTAAAGATTACTCATTTCTTGTGGGGTTCTATACATGCCCTATCAAAGGCATAACAGCGTACTTAGACAACAATTGGGCCATCGAGTGCTAAACTGACTGCAACCCAAGACTAGCCCTCAACTTGACATCGAGTCAAGCATTTCAAGCACGCAAAAAGGTTTTTCAAACCCCACCATAATGCTCCCGCTCCCCCAGCCACCGATCAATCAACGGCGTAACGAGTTCGGGATACCCCACCAGCAGCCGATCCGCCGCCCGCTGCGCCTCGGCAATCAACGGCTGATCCCGCAACGGATCGGCAATCCGAAATTGAATACTCCCCGTCTGGCGCGTCCCCAACACCTCACCCGCCCCCCGAATCGCCAAATCACGCTCAGCGATTTCAAACCCACTGGTCGAATCACGAATGATCCCCAGCCGCTCACGCGCAATCGCCGACAGCGGCGCGTGATAGAGCAGCAGACAATGACTCTCCACCGACCCACGCCCAACCCGACCGCGTAATTGATGCAACTGCGCCAACCCCAACCGCTCCGGATTTTCAATAATCATCAAACTGGCATTCGGCACATCGACCCCAACCTCGATCACCGTGGTCGCCACCAGCAGATCCAGCGCCCCGGACGCAAACGCCGCCATCACCGCATCCCGTTCCTGGCTCTTGAGCCGACCATGCACCAGCCCGACCCGCAATCCCTCCAAACACGCGCTCAACTGACGTGCCGTATCCTCCGCCGCCTGACACTCCAGCACCTCCGACTCCTCGATCAGCGTACAGACCCAATACGCCTGACGCCCCGCCAGACACGCCTGACGCACCCGCTCGATGACCTCATCGCGCCGCGTATCCGGCACCGCGCGGGTGACGATCGGCGTGCGTCCGGGCGGCAGCCCGTCGATCACCGACAGATCCAGATCGGCATAGAGCGTCATCGCCAGCGAGCGCGGAATCGGCGTCGCGGTCATGATGAGCTGATGCGGCGCCCCGTCCTCGCCCCCGCCCTTCTCACGCAGTTTCAGCCGCTGATGGACGCCGAAACGATGCTGCTCGTCGATGATGACCAGCCCCAGATCCTGAAACGCCACGTCGTCCTGCAACAGCGCATGGGTGCCGACCACGATCGGCGCCGCGCCCGAGGCGATCGCCGCCAGCCGCTCATCACGCTCGCGCCCCTTGTGACGCCCGGCCAGCCACACGGGTTCGAGTCCGAGCGCACCGAGCCAGCCGCTCAGACTGCGATGATGCTGCTCGGCCAGCAGCTCGGTCGGCGCCATGAGCGCGGCCTGACAGTCCGACTCCAGCGCCTGGAGCGCGGCCAGCGCCGCCACCACCGTCTTGCCCGCGCCCACGTCGCCCTGGAGCAGCCGCTGCATCGGCCGTGACTGCGCCAGATCGGCCGCGATCTCGGCCACCACCCGCTCCTGCGACGCGGTGAGCCGAAACGGCAGACTGGCCCGCAAACGCTCGCGCAAGCCGCCATCGCCGCCCAGCACCGGCGCTGAGACACGCCGCTGTTCCAGCCGCATCCGGCGCAGACTCACCTGATGCGCGACCAGTTCCTCGAAGGCCAGCCGAGCGAAGGCCGGATGCCGGCCCTCGGTCAGATCCTGGAGCGATGTGCCGACCGGCGGACGGTGCAGAAAGGCCAGCGCCTCGGTCAGAGTCGGCAGGCCCAGGGGGTCGAGGATCTCGGGCGGCAGCAGTTCGGCCGGCGCGGTGCGTTCCATGAGCGCCAGCGCCTGATCGGTCAGACCGCGCCAGCTCGTTTGCTGAAGCCCCTCGGTCGAGGGATAGATGGGAGTGAGACAGGCGGCGATCGGCTCATCGGCCTCGGCGCGCAGAAGACGGTATTCGGGATGCACCATCTCCAGCGACTGCGGCCCCTGGCGCACCTCGCCATAGCAGCGCACCCGCTCGCCGGGCTTGAGCGCGGCGGCCTGCTGGGGTGAGAAATAGAAGAAGCGCAGCAGCAGCCCGGCGCCGAGCGCATCCCCGACCCAGACCTTGAGCGAGCGCCGCCGCCCCAGGCCGATGCCGGATTCGAGGATCTCGCCCTCGACCCAGGTCTCGACTCCGACTTCGATCTCGGTGAGCGGCGTCAGCCGGGTGCGATCCTGATAGCGCAGCGGCAGATGGAACAGCAGATCCTGAACCGTGCGGATGCCGAGCCGTTCGAGCCGCTCGGCGATCTTCGGCCCGACCCGATCGAGCGTGCGTGCCGGAATCCGGTCCAGCCCGCGATCCGACGACCGCCCGGCCTCCGGCGCCAAGGCGGCCGGATCGGACACGCCGTCGCTGACGCCGGCGTCAGGCATCGCGTCGTCTGTCCGGTGCCGGGACATCTTCATAGATCACATCCAGCGGCACCTCGTGATCGAGACAGTCGAGCCGCACCGCCCCTTCGGTGAGCACGTCCAGCGCCCAGCCCTGGGCGCGGCGATAGACCTCGACACGGCGCTGATGCTGATCGACGAGCAGATACTCCATCAGACTCGGGAGCGTCTGATAGGCGAGCAGCTTCTCGCGCCGATCGATGCGCGCGGTGGAGTCCGACAGCACCTCGACCAGCAGACAGGGACGGGTGCAGTAATAGGTCTCGCGGTCGTCCGGGTCGCAGGCCAGGATCAGATCGGGGTAATAGAAGATGTCCTGCTCGGCGATCTTGAGCCGGACCTTCATATCATTGGCGAAGAGCTGGCAGGACGTTCCGCGCAACAGGGGACGCAGATGCGCCACCATGTTGAGCGTGATGATCACATGCTGACGGCTGGCGCCGCTCATGGCGTACAGCTCGCCGTCGATGTACTCATGCCGGATGTCGGCACCGTCCTCGCTGGCCAGATAGTCCTCGACGCTCAGGCGCGATGCATGGGCAAGCGGTTGAGACATGGCAGACGCTCTCCGAGGCTAGACAGATTTGGCGCACCAGACACCCACAGCCGCGATCACCAGGTCGAACTGACCCGCGTCCCATCGGGTCCGCCCTTGCGCGAACGGATCGCCTGGGCGAGCTGGTGCACGGCCATGGCGTAATAGGTGCTGTGATTGTAGCGTGTAATGACGTAGAAGTTCTTGAGTCCCAACCAGTATTCATAGCCGCCCTTGGCATCGAGTTCGAGCAGACTGACGCTGCCGGTACGACCGAGCGCGCGCGTGGGCGTGATGCCGCGACTGGCGAGCTCGTTCAATCCATAGCTGGTCTTGAAGCCGGTCTTCATCGCGTGCGCGCTCGATGCCGACTGAACCTGTGCCGGCACTGCCACCGCCTCACCCGGCTGCCAGCCGTGGTGGCGGAAATAGTTGGCCACGCTGCCGATGGCGTCGGTCGGGTTCCAGAGATCGCGATCGCCGTCACCGTCGTGATCGACCGCATGATCGCGGAAGCTCGACGGCATGAACTGCCCCAGCCCCATGGCGCCGGCGAAGGAACCGCGCGGCGCGAAGGGGTCCAGGTTCTCTTCGTTCGCCATGATCAGGAAGTTCTCCAGCTCGCTGGTGAAATAGTCGGCGCGACGCGGATAGGCGAAGGCGAGCGTGGCCAGGGCGTCGATGATGCGCGTCTTGCCGGTGAAGCCGCCGTAGCGGGTCTCCACGCCGATGATGGCGACGATGTACTCGGGCGGAACACCATAGTGCGCGGTGGCACGCGCGAGCGCCGTTTCGTTGCGGCGCCAGAAGGCGACGCCATTGTTGATGGAGTCCTCGCCGAGGAACTTGGCCCGATAGCGCGTCCAGGCGCCGTTCGGACCAGTACTCTTGCTGGGCGCCTGCTGGTTCATCAGATCGATGATGGACTGCTGACGCCGCGCACCCGAGAGGATGGCCGCCGTGCGCTCGGGCGGATAGCCGTGCCGGCGCATGCGGTCGACGAAGGCGTCGACGCCGGGCGCTCCGGCAAAGTCGCCACGGACACCGAAGGACGCCGGTCTGGCGTCATAGGCCGAAGGATCGCGCGTCTGTGAGGTGCCGCAACCGACCAGCGGCAGGACTAACAGCCAGGGAAGAACTCTCGCTAGAAACATGATGGATCGACCTCACTCCAGAACCAGGATGGCGTCCATCTCGACGGCGGACCCCTTGGGCAAGGCCGCTACGCCGAGGGCGGCACGCGCCGGATAGGGTTCCTGGAAATACTCGGCCATGATCTGGTTGACCAGGGCGAAGTCGTTGAGATCGGTGAGAAAGACATTGAGCTTGACGATATCGCTCAGATCGCCGCCGGCCGCCTGCGCCACAGCGCGCAGATTGTCGAAGACGCGCCGGATCTGGGCGCTCATGTCGCCCTCGATCAGTTCCATGGTCTCGGGCACCAGCGGAATCTGGCCCGACAGGTAGACGGTCCGGTCGACGCGGACGGCCTGCGAATAGGTACCGATGGCGCGTGGCGCCTGATCGGTACGGATGATCTGTTTGCTCATAGTCTCAGTCTCTCCAGTATTGTCAGGACGCGAACAGCCGTCGCCGGCCGCGTCGGCAGTTGTTGGGCGCCGCATCGCCATGGCGGTTTATAATCTCAGCCTTATCGATTCCGGATCAACCGCCATGCCCGCTCTCTATCAATCCAATCTGCCCCATCTCGAACTGATCGCACGCGGCAAGGTCCGCGATCTCTATCGTATCGACGACGATCATCTGCTGGTCGTGGCCAGCGACCGACTGTCGGCCTTCGACGTGGTGCTGCCCGATCCCATCCCCGGCAAGGGTGAAGTGCTGGCGCGGTTGTCGCGCTTCTGGTTCGGACGCACGGCCGACATCATTCCCAATCATCTCACCGACATTCCGGTGTCCGCCGTGGTGACGGACCCGCAGGCGCTGGCCGAACTCGGCGACCGCGCCATGGTGGTGCGCCGCTTCAAGCCGCTGCCGGTCGAGGCCATCGTGCGCGGCTATCTGATCGGCTCGGGCTGGAAGGACTATCAGACCACGGGTTCGGTCTGCGGCATCGCCCTGCCCCCTGGTCTGCGACAGGCCGACCGGCTGCCCGAACCCATCTTCACCCCCTCGACCAAGGCCGAGCTGGGCGCGCACGACGAGAACGTCGACTTCGCGCACACCGTCGACCTGATCGGGCGTGAGCTTGCCGAACGGGTGCGCGATGCCAGTCTGGCCATCTATACGCGCTGCGCGGCCTATGCACTGGAGCGCGGTCTCATCATCGCCGACACCAAGTTCGAGTTCGGCCTCGACGACGACGGTCGGCTGTATCTGATCGACGAGGCGCTGACGCCGGATTCGTCACGCTTCTGGCCCGCCGACGACTATCAGCCGGGCATGAGTCCGCCGAGCTTCGACAAGCAGTTCGTGCGCGACTATCTGGAGACGCTCGATTGGGACAAGACCGCGCCCGGTCCCGCATTGCCCCCGGAGATCATCGAGCGCACGGCCGCCAAATACCGCGAGGCCGAAGAACGCCTGACAGCCTGAGACTCGCCAACCGGCGGAGCACGGCACCAATGGCTGTCTGGTGCCCGGCTCCGCTCATCCCAAGTCGTACCCCTTTCATCATGAACCGACTCCAGTCGCTCTTTCATAGGCTGCGGACGCAGCATCCGCTGACCACCGGCAAACAAGCCATCGGCGCGCTCGACTGGTCCTGGACCACGCCACACAAAGCCTGGCTGCCGCAAGTCACCGCACGCGATGTGCGCGCCGATCTGATCGCCGCCCTCACCGGCGCCATCGTGGTGCTGCCGCAGGGCGTGGCCTTCGCCACCATCGCCGGGATGCCGCCCGAGTATGGTCTCTACGCCGGCATGGTCCCGGCGATCATCGCCGCCTGGTTCGGTTCATCGCGTCATCTGGTCTCGGGACCGACCACGGCGGCCTCGGTGGTGCTGTTCTCGGCGCTCTCGACCATGGCCGTTCCCGGAACGCCGGATTACGTCATGCTGGCCCTGACCCTGACCTTCATGGTCGGTGTGATCGAGCTGACGCTGGGCTTTGCGCGCATGGGGGCGCTGGTCAACTTCATCTCGCACGCGGTGGTGGTGGGTTTCACGGCCGGCGCGGCCGTGCTGATCGCCGCCAAGCAGCTCAAGCACTTCTTCGGCGTCGAGATGGACAGCGGCGGCCATCTGCACGACATCCTGATCGAGTTCTTCGGTCATGTGCTGGAGATCAACCCCAGCGCGACCCTGGTGGCCCTGGCGACCCTGGGACTGGGCATCGTCTGCAAGCGCTGGCTGCCGAGTATTCCATACATGATCGTCGCCATGCTGGGCGGCAGTCTGCTGGCCCTCGGACTCAACGAGTGGCTGGGAGCGGAGGCGACCGGCATCGCCACCGTGGGCGCCCTGCCCGCGACCCTGCCGCCGCTCTCGGCGCCCTCGCTGACCCTGGAGCACATCCGCGAGCTGGCGCCCGTCGCGCTGGCCGTGACGCTGTTCGCCCTGACCGAAGCGGTCTCGATCGCCCGTTCGCTGGCCGCGCGCGGCGGGTATCGCGTCGACGGCAATCAGGAGTTCATCGGCCAGGGCTTGTCCAACATCGCCGGTTCCTTCTTCTCGGGCTATGTCGCGACCGGCTCGTTCAATCGCAGCGGCGTCAACTACGAGGCCGGCGCGCGCACCCCCCTGGCCTCGATCTTCGCCGCCTTCATGCTGATGGCCATCGTGCTGCTGGTGGCGCCCTATGCGAGCTATCTGCCCAAGGCGGCGATGGCCGGGGTGCTGTTCCTGGTCGCCTGGGGGCTGATCGACTTCAAGGAGATCCGCCACATCCTGCATTCGTCCAAGCGCGAGACCGGGGTGTTGCTGGTGACCTTCTTCTCGGCGCTGTTCCTGGATCTGGAATTTGCGATCTTCGCCGGCGTGCTGCTGTCGCTGGTGCTCTACCTGGATCGCACCTCCAAGCCGCGTATCGTCAGTCTCGCACCCGATCCGCGTCTGCCCAAGCATGCCTTCTCCAGCGATCCCGAAGTGGTCCAGTGTCCGCAGTTGCGCTTCGTGCGCATCGACGGCTCGCTGTTCTTCGGCTCGGTCGCCCATGTCGAGCAGTATTTCGACCGGCTGCGCGCCGAGCACCCTGCGCAGAAGCATCTGGCCTTGATCGCCAACGGCATCAACTTCGTCGACCTGCAGGGCGGTCATGCGCTGGTTGCGGAGGCCGAGCGACGGCGCCGGGACGGCGGCGGGATGTATCTGATCAACGTCAAGCAGGGCCTGTGGGAGTCGCTGGAGCAATGCGGCTGTCTGGAGGCCACGGGCGGGCGCAACGTCTTCCAGTCGAAGACGGCCGCCGTGCGGGCGATCTATCAGAAGCTCGACAAGACGGTCTGCGCGACCTGTGACAAGCGCATCTTCCAGGAGTGCAACGAGGCCAAGCCGGCATGAAGGCGATGATCCTGGCCGCCGGCCGTGGCGAGCGGATGCGTCCGCTCACCGACCGCACGCCCAAGCCGCTGCTGGTCGCGGGCGGCAAGCCGCTGATCCGGCATCACATCGATCGGCTGGCGGCGGCGGGTATCCGCGATCTGGTCATCAACCATGCGCATCTGGGCGCGCAGATCGAAGCGGCGCTGGGGGATGGCTCGGCGTTTGGAGTCGAGATCCGTTACTCGCCCGAAGAACAGGCGCTGGAGACCGGCGGCGGGATCTTCCGCGCTCTGCCGCTGCTCGGTTCCGAACCTTTCCTGGTCGTCAACGGCGATGTCTGGACCGATGTCGATCTCGCCGGACTCGCGATCGATGCTGGAGATCTGGCGCATCTGGTGCTGGTCGACAACCCGCCCCACCATCCAGAGGGCGACTTCACGCTGGTCGGCGACCGCGTCCGGAACGAGGGAACGCCACGCCTGACTTTCAGCGGCATCGGTCTCTATCGACCCCAACTGTTCGACGGGCAGAGGGCGGGCGCTTTTCCGCTCGCGCCGCTGCTCCGTCAGGCAATGGCCAACGATCGTGTCAGTGGTCGGCGCCATGACGGACACTGGTTCGACATCGGGACGCCTGAACGACTGGCCGCACTCGACGACTGGCTGAGTGCTGGTCGTACCCAGGCAGGCTAGACAAGCCGCGAGGACTACAAGCCTCGAAGTCCTCTGCCATACTCAGGACGAGTTCAAGTCGCTGAGGTCAGAGCATGGGGCAGGATATCGCGTCTTCGCGCTTCACCGAGCAGGATTTCGCTGAGTTCTCCAGGCGAGTCCGTGACGAGACTCGCATTCTGGAACAGTGGTTTGCCGAAGGCCGGCTGGATGATGGCGAACCCAGCGCCGGATTCGAGCTCGAAGCCTGGCTGGTCGATGCGGCCGGACATCCCGCCCCGCGCATCGAATCCGTGCTGGCGACACTGGACGATCCGTCGGTCGTCCCCGAGCTGGCCACCTTCAATATCGAGTTCAACGGCGCGGCGGCACACTTGCGCGGCTCGGCGCTCTCGACCCTGGCCCAGGATCTGCGCGCGACGCTCGAACGCACGACGCAGGCCGCCGGACGCCACGACTGCCGTCTGGGCTTGATCGGCATCCTGCCCACGGTCCGGCCCGAGGATCTCAGGCTCGACTTCATGACCCCGCGCGAGCGTTATCGCGCCCTCAACGAGCAGGTCTTCGCCCAGCGTCACGGACATCCGCTCCGGCTGCGGATCGAAGGACGCGAACGCATCGACCTGGAATGGTGCGACGTCATGCTGGAGTCGGCGGCGACCTCGTTTCAGATCCATATCCGGATCGGCGCTCAGGAATCGGCCCGCGTCTACAACGCCGCCAAGCTGATCAGCGGTCCACTGGTGGCCATCGGCGCCAACTCACCCTATCTCTTCGGCCGCGATCTCTGGGACGAGACCCGCATCCCGCTGTTCGAGCAGGCCGTCTCGGTCGGCGGCCCCATCCTGCAAGAGCGCGTCGGCTTCGGCTTCCGCTATGCACGGCACTCGCTCCTGGAGACCTTTCAGTCCAATCGCGACGACTATCCGGTGCTGCTCCCGCAGTTGATGGACGAGCCGCCCGAGCGTCTGGCGCATCTGCGTCTGCACAACGGCACCATCTGGCGCTGGAATCGTCCCCTGATCGGCTTCGAGCCGGATGGCCGACCGCATCTGCGGCTCGAACACCGGACGCTGCCCTCGGGACCGTCGGTCGCGGATCTCATCGCCAATGCCGCGCTCTATCTGGGGCTGATCGCACATCTGAGCCGCGAGCAGCCGTCACCCGAATCCAGGCTGGCGTTCGCGCACACCAAGCGGAATTTCTATGCCTGCGCCCGCGAAGGGCTGTCGGCCGACATCGGCTGGCTGGATGGTCGCCTGCATCCAGTGACCCAGGTACTCGCCGAAGCGCTGATCCCGCGCGCACGCCAGGGTTTGAGCGCTCTGGGTCTCGATCCGCCCGAGATCGACCACTGGCTCGGCCTCATCGAACAGCGTCTGGCAACGCGACGCACGGGCGCACACTGGCAACGCGATTGGGTCCGGCGGCATGGTGCGGATATGACGGGACTGACTCAGGCCTATCTCGAACAGCAGGCCAGCGGTCGACCCGTGCATGAGTGGAGCTTATGATTGAGCCATGCTACGCGAACTCGACTCACTGCCCGACGGACTTCTGGAGACCGACAGCCGGCGACTCGCCGAACGGCTCGGCGCGCCGACGCTCATCCATCTGCCCGGCGCGCGCGGACCGGCGCTCTTCGTCTCGGTGCTGCTGCACGGCAACGAGACCGTAGGCTGGGAGGCCGTGCGCGCGCTCCTGCGCGAGCGGCTCGAACGCTTCGGCGAACTCCGCCTCCCGCGCGCGCTGAGTCTGTTCATCGGCAACGTCAGCGCCGCCGCCGGCGGGGTACGCCGGCTGCCCGGCCAGCCGGACTACAACCGGGTCTGGCCGGGGTCGGAAGATCCCGAGACGCTCGAACACCGGCTCATGCGTCAGGTCGTCGACATCATGGCCCGGCGCGGGATCTTCGCCAGCCTGGATCTGCACAACAACACCGGCCTCAATCCGCACTATGCCTGCGTCAACCGGCTCGACGCGCGCTTTCTGCATCTGGCCCGGCTCTTCGGCCGCACCGTGGTCTATTTCATCCGTCCCACCGGCGTGCAGTCCATGGCCATGGCCGAGCTGGCGCCGGCCGTCACCCTGGAATGCGGCAAGGTCGCTGAACAGGCCGGGATCGACCACGCGCGTGAATTCGTCGAGGCCGTGCTGCATCTGAGCGAGATTCCGGCGCATCCGCTCCCGGCGCGTGAGATCGACCTCTTCCATACCGTGGCTCAGATCCGGATTCCGGAGACGGTCAGTTTCGGCTTCGATCCGAGCGATGTCGATCTGTGGCTGGACCCGGAGCTGGAGCGGATGAACTTTCGCGAGCTGCCGGTCGGAACGCCCTTTGCGCGGGTTCGCCCAGGTGCCGAGACGGCCCTGGACGTGATCGATGAACGCGGACGTGACGTCAGCGCACGCTATTTCCGGCTGGAGGATGGGGAATGGCGTCTGCGGCGCTGTCTCATGCCGTCCATGCTCACCCGCGACGAGACCGTGATCCGCCAGGACTGTCTGTGCTATCTGATGGAGCGCTACCAGCCGCCGACGGCGGCCGCTTGAGCGCCCCCCCGGCGCCGGATGATTCAGCGCACCAGATCGCCGGCCTGCTGGTCGGCGTGATAGGACGAGCGCACCATGGCGCCGCTGGCCACATTGGAGAAACCCATGTCCTCACCGGCCCGGCGCAGGGCGTCGAACTCGTCCGGCGTCCAGTAGCGGCGCACCGGCAGATGATCGCGCGAGGGCTGGAGATACTGCCCGAGCGTGAGCATGTCGCAGTCATGGGCGCGCAGATCGCGCATGAGGTCGAGCACCTCATCCTGGGTCTCGCCGAGTCCGAGCATGATCCCGGACTTGGTCGGAACCGAAGGATGACGGGCCTTGAACGCCTGGAGCAGTTTTAGCGAACCGGCGTAATCGGCCCCCGGACGCGCCTCGCGATAGAGACGCGGCACAGTCTCCAGATTGTGATTGAAGACATCCGGCACGGCGTCGCCTTCGAACTGATCGAGCGCCACCGACTCGCGACCGCGAAAATCCGGCACCAGACATTCGAGCCGGGTGTCGGGATGGCGCGCACGAATGGCGCGCAGACAGTCGGCGAAGTGCCCTGCCCCGCCATCGCGCAGATCGTCGCGATCGACCGAGGTGATGACCACATAGCGCAATCCCAGGAGCGCGATCGATTCGGCCAGATGCGCCGGCTCGTCCGGGTCGGGCGGCTGGGGACGACCATGGGCGACGTCACAGAAGGGACAGCGACGGGTGCAGACATCACCCAGGATCATGAAGGTCGCCGTGCCATGCGCAAAGCACTCGCCCAGATTCGGGCACTGGGCCTCTTCGCAGACCGTCGCCAGCTTGCTTTCGCGCAGCAGCTTCTTGATCCGCGCCACGCCGGGACCGACCGGGGCGCGCGCGCGAATCCAGCTCGGCTTGCGCAGCACGGGGGCGTTGGTCTCGACCTTGATCGGGATGCGCGCGAGCTTGTCCTGGCCGCGCTGGTGGGTATCGGGTGTGGCGCGCGAAGGCGCGTTCAGAGTATCCGGCGTTGACATGGCGTCCTGGTCGAGCGGCGGGGAGCCGCAAAAGCTGAGCGAATCAGTCGATCAGCATACGCTCGACGAGCAGCTTGAACCAGGGGGTGAACCACTCGGGATGTCGACGCAGAGCACGCTTGATCGCCGGCACCGCCATCCAGCGCCAGGCCCCGATCTCGGTCGGATCGGGACGCGGGGCTTCGGTGTGGACGCCGTAGAAGACGTGCAGATATTCGTGCTCGATCAGGCCGCTCGCCTCATCCTCGGCCCGGTAGACGAACTCGGCCCGTTCGTTCAGCGGCACGCGAATGCCGAACTCTTCCTTCAGCCGCCGCCCCGCCGCCATGGGCGTGGTCTCGCCCGGACGCGGATGACCGCAGCAGGTATTCGACCAGCGTGAGGCGAAGTGATACTTGCTGTCGGCGCGACGCTGCAACAGCAGCTCGCCCTCGGCATTGAAGACCAGGATCGAGAAAGCGCGATGCAGTTGGCCGAGCTCGTGCGGTTCGAGCTTGCCGGCGACACCGATGGGGCGATCCTGCTCGTCGACCAGAATCAGTTGCTCGACAGCGTCGCGTTGGGCGGCGCGCTCCAGATCACCCGCCGCCGGCAGGGGCACGATGTGAGTCGTCAACTGTCACCTCCAGCTGCATCCGGTTCGGATGCCTGCTCAGACGGCTGAGGCGATGCCGCTTGACCATGCGCCGGTTTGCCGAAGGCCGCGATCGCCGCACTCAGCTCGGGATGACGCTTGGCCCGTTCCTCCAGCGTCTCGCCGGCGACGATCGCCTCCCACGCCTGACGGATACTGGCCGCCCCGGCACGCGGTCCCATCGGGTGCCCGAAGACACCGCGTCCCGGCACGAAACCGAAATCGACCGTGCCGAGCTTCTCGTACAGGGGGCGCAGGGTACCGGCCCAGTCGCTGCCGCCCGGCACCGGCAGACTCGGCTTGATCGGCCCCATGGGTTCGAGACAGGCCGTCGCGCAGGCGCGCACCTCGTCGTCCGTCATGTGCATACGCGGACCGAATCCGGGCATGATGATGACGTCGTAGCCCGCCAACCGTTGCAGCTTGGTGAAGACACGGGTGTGGACACCGAAGCGCTCCAGCCGCGCGAAGGGCGCGATGAAGGGGAAATGCGCCATCAGCGGCACCTGGGCGTGCTTGCGCAGCATCCGCACCGCACTCAGCCCAGTCGGCATGGCATTGATCAGCAGCGCATTGGCGCCCCGCTCGACGGCGCGATCATGCAGCTCGACCAGCCGGTCGACCTCGTCGGTGATGTTGGCCAGATAGATCTTGGGCACCCCGGTCGCGGCCTCGGCCCGCCGCCGGGCTTCGCCCAGGAGTTCGGCACGCCGGTCCAGCGGGCACCAGTCGGTATCGGCCAGCATCTCGTCGTCCTTGGCGATATCCAGGCCACCGAGCCAGCTCTCGTGCCCCAGCTCGCTGAACGCCTCGGGCGGCAGGCCGATGTTGGGCTTGATGACGCCGAAGAAGATCGGTCGGTCATGGACCTGCAACCGCTCGCGGAGCCCCGCGACACCGAACTGCGGACCCTGGAAACAGGCCAGATAGCTCTCGGGAAACTCGATGTCGAGCAGCTTGACGATGGGCGCGCCGGGCGAGAAGAACGTCCCCTCGCCACAGATCGCACTCAGCAGGTTCGGCAGACGCGGACCGAAATTGCCGTGCGGATGGGCGATACGCAGGCGGCAGGCCGTGACAGGTGCATCCGAACCCGATCCCACGCCATAGCTGAATTCCGGACGCGCACCATCCAGGATCTGGAGATCGACCACGCGCGCGCCGAATCTTGGGCGCAGATCCTCGTCCGAGCCGACACGACGCCATTGCGCGGTCGACTGCTCGGAGCAGAAGTGCGCGGCGGCCAGCTCGGGATCACCGGAACATTCCAGATAGTAGTCGAGAAACAGATAGGCTTCCCGATCCAGGGACGCCTCGTCGGCGAAGAAGCCGGCCCAATCGCTTGCTGTCATGGAACGAACCGCGTGCAAAGAAAGGGAATCGATGGCCTTGCGATCATCGGCAACGGTCAGACGAGACCGGCGATCTGCACGCGCACCTGACGTTGCGGACGCGGCCCATCGAGTTCGATGAAGAAGACCGATTGCCACTCGCCGAGCAGAAGCCGGCCATCTTCGACCAGGATGGTCTCGGAGGCGTTCATGAACAGCCCGATGAGATGCGAGTGTGTGTTGGGACGACCATCGATCGGATCGATATCGTGCCGGTAGTGCGTCTGACCCGGCGGCGCGAGTCGCGTCAGGAAATCGAGCATGTCCTGCTGGAGCTTCGGCTCACGCTCGTTCAGGGCCACGAAGGCGGTCGTGTGCGCCGAGGTGATCGTCACCCAGCCCTGGCGGACGGGGTGTCGCGCAAACGCCTGCCGAACCTGCTCCGAGAGATCGATGATCTCGATCGGGGCCTGGGTGGTCAGCTGAATCTGCTCGACGTGGAAGTGCATCTCGAATCAGCGGCTATCCAACGAAAAAACGGGCGAGGGAGGAAGCGACACTCTCCCCGCCCGCGCATGCCCTCGACCGCTCGAATCAACGACCAGCCGGCAGAGCGGACATTCCGGCCGACAGGGTGACCGGAGCGTAATCCGGACCCAGCAGCCAGTCGAATTCTGGCGAACGCAGCAGCATGTAATGAATGAACAGAGCCAGCGCAAACAAAAAGGCGCCAAGCCCGATCAGGGCCATGCGCGGATCGAAGGCCAGCCAAATCTTGTACAGTTGGGGCATCATCGGGGGTTCTCCTGACGAATGAAACGGGACGCGGCGGCATGGGCCGCCCGCCTCCCGTCATTATCCGCGACGCGGCGGCAATCCGGCGATTACAGCCAGGGGCGCCACAGCCATGCCAGGATGTGAGCAATGATCACGATCCCAAAAAACATGGTCATGCTCTGGGTGAAGATGCCGTGGAACTCCTTAGCCTCTTCTTCGGTCAGCCCGGTCATGCTCTTCTGATCAGCCATTGAATTATCCTCACTTTGAATCAAGTTGGGCCTGTCGGCCATTACCGCGAATTTCCCCGCGGCCAGGATCGATTGGCAAGTCCGAGGCGGCTCTCAACCAGATCCCCGGAAACTTGCCGCTGCCCAAATTGGGACTTAGGAGCCGCTCAGCCAGTTGAAGGCTGGGCTGCTGAGCAGGATGAAGTGGATCAGCAGGCCCAGGACGAACAGGAAGCCGAACAGGGCAACCAGGGTTCTGCGGGGATCGAAAATCTGCCAGATCTTGTGCATGTTGATATCTCCGGTCTCTTACTGGTGGGCGGTGCTTGAGTCACAATCGCCCGTTCGCTCACGAACACTAATACCCTAGGCTATTACAGCCAAGGACGCCACAACCACACGAGGATGTGTGCAACGACGACGATCCCCGTGAACACGACGAAACTGGATACGAAGATACCATGGAATTCCCTTGCCTCATCTTCGGTCAGCCCAGACATCGAACGGTTTTCGTTAGCCATTGGATGATTCCTCGGTCAAACACTGCGACGGCTTCGACGATTGGGTCTCTAGCCATCCGGGACGACCGCGGACTGGACTGATGCGAGCCTCGCCGCGGGTCTTGCATTGGGTGCCGGCTTCCCTACCCCGGCACCTGGCGAGCATCCCTGCTCATCGGTTCGATCCTCTCTGGCCTTACAGCTGTTGCGGAGCCGGTGCGGCGTCCTCGACAGGTGCGGCGGCTTGCTCGACTGGAGCAGGCGCAGCCTCTTCCACTGGAGCGGCCTCGACGGCTTCGGCTTCAGCAGCCGGAGCTTCCTCGGTGGCCGGGGCGGCCTCGGCCGGAGCCGACTCATACAGCGCCGGGTAGTCCTTGGCCATCTGAGCACCATAGAGCGGCTTGTAAGCGCCCTGGTGGCAGGTCATGCAGCCGACCTTGAAGGGATCGCCGTAGGGCCCCTTGCGCGAGGCGGGCAGCGCGTCGTTGAGCGGCCAGATGTAGTTCTGGTTGATGTCGCGGACGTGACGGATGGCGTACCAGGCCGTCGTGCGCTGCGGCGTGCTCTGCTTCCAGTCGTAGAAGGATCGGCTGTTGTGGCAGAAGGTGCAGTTGACCCCGAGCGAGTCGGAGATCTGCATCATCAGGCCATAGGTCCACTCTGCCTGCTTGAGCGAGGTCGTGTTGCCTGCCGGCAGCGCCGTCTGACCGATCACCCGGATCTCGTTGGACTGATCCAGGAACGGCGTGTAGGGATCCAGCGGCAGTGCCGAGTAGGCGACCGTCGAGGAGGCATAGTTCTGGCCGGTCGGCGTCACGCCCGAGGGCTGGTTCGGACCCGGATCCGTCACCCACACATACTTCGGCACCGGGTTGCCACGGTGACAGGTGTAGCAGGTCACACCCGTCTCGGCAACGTGGTCCTTCCAGTTGCTGTTGGTTGCCCGAACCAGCTCGAACATCCGGCGCGACACCACTTTGGTGTAGATGTCGTCGGAGGCCCAGTTGCCGGGAACGTGGCAGTAGTTACAGCCTTCCTTCGGCGCCACCCAGGTGGTCACGGCGACCATGGTCCGGGTGAACTCAGCGACGCTCAGATCCTTCAGCACCTGGACGTTCTCATAGACGTCCGAGACACTGGGACCGCCCGGAGCAGCCGCCGGCAGCGACTCGACCGGCAGATTGGCCTTGATACTGGCCTCGAGCAGACGCGGATTGTAGTTCTGCTCCATGGCCACGCCGCGATAGCCTTTTTGCACCACTTCCGGTGGCGGACGCTCGCAGCCGAGCAGCACCACGGAGGCGACGACGGCGACAGCGGGCAGGGTCAGTTGCTTTCCGAGATTCATTGCGTCACCCCCGTAGCCGTGGCATATGGGTCTACAGCGGTCACGACCTCTGGATATGCCGGAGCCACGCCATGCTTGATGGCCCAGAGATACCAGTTCTCGACGACCGTTCCGGTCAGAAGGATGCCGATACCCGCCGTGATCACGGTCAGGACCGCGCACCACCAGGCCCAGCGATGGATGGATTCCATGGAGGCATTGAAGCCCATGGTCCAGCGCCAGAAGATGGCCGCACGCTCAGCCGCCGTACCACGATCGGTGATCTGATCGATCTCGCGATCACCACCGAAGCGGCTCACCGCCAGGATGGTCGCACCGTGCATGGCGAACAGCAGGGCCGAGCCATACAGGAAGGCGATCGAGAGCATGTGGAACGGGTTGTAGTACAGGTTGCCGTACCGGATCGAGAAAGCGGCCGTCCAGTCCAGGTGCGGGAAGATGCCGAAGGGCACGGCTTCCGCCCAGCTCCCCATCATCACCGGGCGGATGAAGCCCAGGCTCAGATAGAAGAAGATCGCGGCGGCGAAGGCCCAGGACAGATGCTGGCTCATGCCCAGGGCTTCAGCGCGCTTGTAGGTGCGCACCCACCACAGCAGGATCGACATGGTCAGGAAGAATCCTGCCATCAGCCACCAGCCACCCTCGGACAGAGGCGGAATGGTCAGGCCGTACTGCGGCGCCGGCGGTTCCAGACCCAGCCAGAAGAAGTGCTTGACGAACTGGATGATATTCCAGTCCACCGAGGCCAGCATGTTGAAGCCGATGATGAAGATGGCCATGAAGCCAAAGATGATCGACAGCGTGCCGGTGAAGCCGAGGTAGATCGGACCGATCTGCGCGTCACCGATCTTGCCGGCCCAGTAGGAGAAGATCGGCTTACCGATGCGCGGCAGGCTGCCCTTCGGCAACGGCACCCCAGGATAAGCCGGGGCACGCACCTGCACGGTCGTGAAGATATTTTGATATTCGGGCATTGTAGTCTCCTAGATCCTACCAGAGCGGGAGCTCAAGCCACCAGTTCCACCATTCCGGCCAACCGCGCGTCCAGAAGGGGCCACTGATCACGATACAGACCGCGCTCCAGAACACCGCGCTCAGGGCCAAGAACAGACCCAGACGATGGATGGCCAGTGCGCCGATGGAGTAGCCCACGATATCGCGGAAGAAGGTGTTCTCGTGCTCGCTGGTCTTGACTTCTTCGCCCTTCTGCGGATTGGTCACCGACAGGATCAGCGAGCCGTGCATCGACAGCGCCAAGCAGTTGGTGAAGAAGAAAGTGATGGCGAGCATGTGCGCCGGGTTGTAGTGGAAATGCAGGAACTGATACCCCACATTCGACACCCAGTCCAGATGGCTGAGGATGCCATAGGGGAAGCCATGGCCCCAGGCGCCCATCAGAATCGGACGCACCACGACGAGCACCAGATAGGCGCCGATCGCGAACGCGAACGCAAACGGAATATGGAAGCCGATACCGAGCTTGCGGCAGATCTCGACTTCACGGAGTGCCCAGGAGACGAACGCGCCGATGGCACAGATCGTGATGATCTGCCACAGACCGCCTTCAGTCATCGGGGCCATTCCCAAACCGTAACTCAGATCCGGGGGAGCAATGCTGATCTGCCAGATGTTATAGGTTTGGAGTTCGGCGTTTGGACCGATGGTTGCACCCCAGACGATCAGGAGCACACCCAACAATGCAAAGAAGAAGCCCGCGACCCCGAAGAAGCCGACATAGAACGGCCCCACCCAGAAGTCGAATAGGTCTCCCCCTATCAGCGTCCCGCCACGGACGCGGTATTTTCTCTCAAAACTGAGCATGGCCATCGTAATATCCTCTGCTGGGGAGGCACCATCGAGACGGCCGCCTCCTCTGAGCACTGTCGGTGGCGGGCGGGGTTCACCTGGCGGACGAACCCCACTGACCCGCCACCCCCGTCAAGGACGCGATTACCGTTGGGGAACGACAGGCGTCACTTGCTGGACCGTAGCGGCCGGAACGCCGTCTTCGAGCCAGTTGAATTCAGCGGTGCTCAGCAGGATCATGTGGATCGCGAGACCCAGAACGGTCAGGAAAGCGAAGACAGCGATCAGAATGCGGCGGGGATCGACCAGCAGCCAGATTTTCCAAAGATCGGGTGACATCGTCAGTTTCTCCTAGAGTGAATTCGAATGGGTTCGATCAGTCGTCAAGTAGCCGGAACGGCCTGAACTCGACTCGAAATTACAGCCAGGGGCGCCACAGCCAAGCGAGGATGTGCGCGATGACGACGATGCCGAAGAAGGCCGTCATGCTCTGCACGAAGATGCCATGGAACTCTTGTGCTTCTTGCTCGGTCAGACCGGTCATGCTGCTGTTAGCCATTGTGTAATCCTCCGAATCTTGGAGATAAGCCTTGGTTTGTGCCGCACTCGCCCGTGCGGCCTGGGGGCGCCGTGGATCGCGACATCCACGACCGAGAAGCCACCCGAATCACACGGGCGTGTTCTCATCGACCGGATTCCGTGCCGGGAATCCGTCAAATTCTGCTCGATTCAGCCCCGGTATGCGCGTGGAGCGGATCGCCGGGGCTGAGTCTCAATCTCTGAAGCCTACCCATCCTCCGTCACGATCCTGACCGCTGTGCTTGGTCGTCGGCTCGCTGCCGGGGGTGGCCGGGTTCGAGGTGTCAGTCTAGCTTGACTGACACGAATGTCAATCTACATTTACACCCCAATTGCGCTGGATCAACTAAATCAAGGTCGACTGCGTGGCCTCGACCCGCTCGACCGTCACCCGCTCCTCGCCGGCGGTGCGCGCGGCACGCTCGGCGGCATCGCGCAGGCGCTTGGCGGCAGAGATGCGCACCAGCACCGGCTGGGACTCGACGATGGCGTCGAAACGTGCGCGGGCATCCTCGTCCCAGGGTAGCTCGCGGTGCATGCGCGCGGGCGTGGCCTCGACCTTATCCAGCTCGGTGCCGAGCGGGATGATGTGGAACAGGGCGTCGAACAGGGCGTTGCAGACCTCCTGCACCAGATAGGTCGCACCGGCGTAGCCCATGAAGGGTGTGCCTGTGTGGCGGCGGATCACGGTGCCGGGGAAGGAGGCCGGGATGTAGGTCGCGCGTGCGCCCTTTTCCGTTAGATACATGCGCTCGTTGTAGCTGCCGAAGAGGATCAGCGGGGGCTTCTCATGGACGGCGGCGCGGATGGCGTCGTTGTCGATCTTGACGCCGGGGCGGCGGGCGAAGGCGAAGTTGCAGGGCAGGCCCAGCTCGTCTTCGAGGAAATGGCGCAGACCACGGCTGTAGGTCTCGCTGGCCGAGACACCGAAGCTGGCGGTGCCGAAGAAGTCCTGCGTCACCGAGCGCCACAGATCCCAGATCGGTTTGATGGTGGTGTGCTTTTCGCGCTCGATGAAGGGTTCGGGGTCGAGGCCGAGGATTTCACCGAGGGCGCGCAGGAACTTGGTGGTGCTGTGCAGTCCGATCGGGGCCTGGAGATAGGGTTTGTCCAGGGCTTCGCACAGGGTGCGGCCGAACTCGCGATAGAGACAGATGTTGGCGTCGGCGTCGGCGAGCCGGGGCACGTCGTCGAGATGACTGCCGAGCGGGAAGCTCAGGTTGACTTCGGCGCCGATGCCTTCGACCAAGCGTCGGATCTCGGCCAGATCCGAGGGCATGTTGAAGGTGCCGTACACGGGGCCGATGATGTTGACGCGCGGTTTGTCGCCGGCGGCGCGTGGTTTGGGTTTGCTCTTGGCGGCGCCCTTCTTCTGGCCGTATTGGGTCCAGAGCCAGTACATCGCGCGGTTGGCGCTCTGCCACTGGTCCTCGTCGATGGTGCGCGGCAGGAAGCGCACGATGCCGGTGCCTTCGGGCGTGACGCCGCCGCCGATCATTTCGGCGATCGAGCCGGTGACGACGACGGACGGCTGTTTGGGGTCGAGCGTCTCGAAGGCGCGGCGCATGGCCTGCTCGGTGCCGCTCTGGCCGAGTTCTTCCTCGCCCAGTCCGGTCACGACGACCGGCAGTTCGTGCGGCGGCAGGCCGTCGGTGTAGTGCAGCACGGCCGTCACGGGCAGGTTCTCGCAGCCCACCGGCCCGTCGATGATCACCTGCAAGCCTTTGATGGCGGTGAAGACGTAGACGGAGCCCCAGTAACCGCCCGCGCGGTCGAGGTCGTTGATCAGCATTCGGGGAGATCCTCCTCCAGCAGGGAGTTGAGAGTTGCGCAGGCCTTATGGAAAAAATGTATGGATATCCTTGGCGCGTTCAGCTTTCTGCGCACTTGATGCATTTTTCATAAACGAAATGCGGATCCAAATCTACGCCGTTACTCCACTCAATGGTATCAAAAGAAACTCTGACATTTGAAAATACCGCTTCATCGCGCAGCTTAGAAAATACTCCAAAATTCAGATACGGCTTTACATCCAATATTCCACATTCGTTATTATCGAACTCAATGTATAACTGATGGTTTTTTCTTGGCTCTACTTTGGTTACCGAAGGATACATAGCCGCCTCTTACTGAAGAGGTTGAATTTTGAATGGCTCTTCACCATTCATGACAAGACTCCAATTCGCCATCAATTCATCTTGGTGCAGCTCTGCCCAAGCAAGAACCAGCTTCGCTTGCTTCTTCGGCAAATTTCCTTCCATGATCTCGCAAGTCCGTATATCAACCAACGCCTTGAACTCGGCGTAATACACATGAAAATGTGGCGGCGGGTGCTCGTTCGGCGCGAAGTACATCCGAATGATGACCCCATAAAACATTGAAATTGTCGGCATTAAAAGACCTTTAGAAAAAAGCGCCTCAATTCTGCAATCAAGCGAAAAGCGAAGGGGTTATACTTCAGGTGGGAGTTAGGAAAATTTTGGATTGACGAGTGAGGATGAATCTGTAAAAAAGCAGTTTCGCGCCCTAATTCGCTAAACTGCACTTAGTCAGCGCTACAGCGGTTGGGCTGATAAAGTGGCACTGGATCGAGAGAAAACATCAAGCTTTCAACAGCTCTACTGCCAGATCAGGAGCCAGCCGATAAAAATTGCTGCCTGACCACCTGTCCCCAATATTCGTCCTGATAGAGATCTTCCTGGAAATTGTTTCCGGTAAACTCGCCAACCGTCTTCTGCCAGAATTTAGTGGCGTACTCAGCACCGCTGATTTGCTTGATCTCCCAACGGCCTTGGTGCATTTTGAATATCTCGATGGCGAACCGCTTCCCTAGCGCCTGCTTCCTGAAACTTGGAACAACATAAAACTCACAGACCTCGAAGCACTGCGCGCCTAATTTTGCTTTCACAGCGGCAAGGCCGATCGGCGATTTTTTCTCATAAAGCAAGTAGCCAAGCACATTTCCGCCAATCTGAGTATCCAGCTCGAACAGACCGTTCTCGTTCGGTTTTTTGTCGGTGATGGCAGAAAACTCGCCCTCGTAGCTCTGACACAAATTTAAATAAATAGGTAAATTGTAGCTATCAACTTGGATGATATTCATTATGAAATTTTTTATTTGTATAGAATTTTTGTAGGCAAAAATTCACCAAAAATCAAGCTGAGCAGCAAGCGCATCTAAAGCCCGATGAAACATCGGGTCAAAAATAAATTTTTGATGCAAAATAAGCCTGCTTTCTTATACCAAAGGGAAAATGTGGTCCATCCCGACTTTGCTCCACAGGCTAAAGCGCGCTTTATAAAAAGCAGCGACTTACAAACTTGCGTGTAATGCGATGCGCCTAAATTCAAAGCTCGTGCGCGCCGCTTTTTGGCGTCGCCTGGAGCAACTTTTTAGCCGCAACGACTATTGGGTTTGTCATGCTTTCAGCTTGCCAATGGGCGCGTAGCGATTGGAAGGAGCGCTCCAGCATTTCAACGGATTGTTCCTTTGTGATTTGCTCCAAGGGAGAGGTTACTGCAACACCTTGAACATCTACATACGTTGAATTGTTTTTTTGGTTTACGCGATCTTTTGATGCAGCCCTCGCTGCGTCCAACCACTTGAGGTCAGAGTCGCGTAATAGGTCGACTTCAACACCAAAAAAATATTTATGAAAATCGTCAGAATCAACTTTGGCTTTGTGATCACGGAAACGTTTTTTTACTTTCTTCCAATCTACGGTTTCATTCTTGAGCATACGACCAATAACGCCGACAACAATCGGAATCTTTCCAAGCTCTTCGCAAGTGAAATATGCCAACAGAAACGCTCGAGCATAGAATCCGTTATCAAGCAATAGCTTAGCTTCTTTGTGCAAAGATTCTGCATTATCAAAGATATGCAACCTCAACTCATGCAGTTGGTCAATCGTGAGTTTTTCCATACGGCTAAGTATATTTAGGTTGCCTACACAATTTCGCCAACTAGACTGCACGCAGTCTAATCAACGAAATTGCGCATCACGACAAACGCCCTGTTCCTCAATTGACGACTTACACAGCCTTACCCGCCGCGCGCCCAGCCGTCCCACGCCTAACCGGCATCACCGGCCAAACCCCGCTGGTCTCACCCTCCCCCACTCCCTCGAAGAAGGCCCGCATGGTGGCAAACCGCTCCTTATTGGCCAGCGCCGCATTGATGACCTGTGCCAGCGAACCCGCCCCTGCCGGTCCCATCAGCGGACGCGCCGAAATGAGGTTAGTGAAATAGAGAGCCGGGATCTGTCGTTCCTTGGCCGCCTGAACCACGGGCGTGGTGCCAATGGCCAAATCCGGCTCCAGCGACTCGACTGCCGCCAGATCCTGCTCCAGCGACGCCCGGAACTGCACCGGCACCCCACGCTCCTCCAACCACGCCAGATCCGCCTCATTCCAGGGCGTGCGCGGACAAGCCGTCCCCACATAGGGCACAGTCGCCCCCGACTCGATCAACAACCGCGCCACCAGCAACTCCGATCCCTCATACCCCGAGACGATCACCCGCCCCTTGATCGGCATGGCCGCCAACGCCCCACCGATCGCCGGCAAAAACTTATTCTTCGCGGCATCGACCTTATCCTGCGCGATCCCGCACGCCTGCCCGATCGCATCCAGCCAGGCCGCCGTCCCATCGCGCCCGACCGGCGCCGAACCGACCACCGGCCGCCCCGCCGCCGCAAACTCACGCGCACTGGCCTGATACTGCGGATGGATCGCCGCCGCCGCCGTACAATCGAGCGCCGCATACAGCTCACGCCATTCGCGCGTCGGCACCACAGGCCCGACCGCCAGCCCCAGCGGATCGAGCATCATCCCAATCCCAACCGGATCGGCCGGAAACATCTCACCCAACAAGGTCACGGTCGGACGCTCACTGCGCCCCCCGCGCGGTGCCTGCACCGGCCCCTGCTCCGCCTCCAGACGCGCATACTGAAGCATCGCCCCAGCCAGCACATCCTTGGCCTCCGCATGGGTCGGCGTCCCGAACCCAGGCACGTCGATGCCCAGAATCCGCACCCCGTTCAGCTCCTTGGGCAGCAGCCGCAACGGCACGCCCGAGGCCGTCGGCACGCACAGATTGATCGCGACGATCGTATCGAGCTTGTCGGGATCGGCGAGCTTGAGCACCGCCTCACGCGCCTCCTCGAACAGCCGCCCCGAGACCAGCGACTCGGAGTCGAAGGGCACATAGCCGATCGAGCGCCGCGCGCCATAGAAGTGCGCCGTGAAACTCAGCCCATAGACACAGCAGCCCGAGCCGACCAGCACCATCGCGGTGCGGCGCATCCGCAACCCGACACGCAGCGCCCCAAACGCCGGACACATGGTCTGCGGCTGATCGTGCGGCCCGCGCGGACGCTCGCCGGCAGTGGCGCACGCGGTAGAAGATTCCTGAACCATCGACCGTACCTCCCCGGATCAGGCGTCGTCGTAGACGACTTCGAGCGACGGCTTGACGCTCGCCGAGATGTCGCTCATGTCCTCGGGACGCGCCGGCTCCAGCACCACATGCCGCCCGACCTGATCGCCCTTGAACAGATCCAGCAGCACCTCGTGCGCCAGCGGATTGGGACGCACCGGCGGCGCCTCGGCGACATGGCCGGCCAGCTCCGCAAACAGCGGCCCCCAGGGACCGTCTGGACGCCCGATGATCTCGTAATTGGCACTCTTGCGACGGATCTCCTCATGCGCCGGAATGGTCGCCAGGATCGGAATCCCGGCCGCCGCCGCGAACGCTTGCGCCTCGCCGGTGCCGTCGTCCTTGTTGATCACCATGCCGGCCACGCCGACATTGCCGCCCAGACCCCGGAAGTATTCGACCGCCGAACAGACATTGTTGGCGACATAGAGCGACTGGAGATCGTTGGAGCCGACGATGATGACCTTCTGGCACAGATCGCGTGCGATCGGCAGCCCGAAGCCGCCGCACACCACGTCGCCCAGGAAGTCGAGCAGCACATAATCGAAGTCCCACTCATGGAAGCCCAGCCCTTCCAGCAGCTCGAAGCCGTGGATGATGCCGCGCCCGCCACAGCCGCGCCCGACCTCGGGTCCGCCGAGTTCCATCGCGAACACGCCGTCGCGCTTGAAACAGATGTCGCTGATCGCGACCTGCTCGCCGGCCTTCTTCTTCTCGCTGGAGACGCCGAGGATGGTCGGACAGTTGCGCCCGCCGAACAGCAGCGTGGCGGTGTCGCTCTTCGGATCACAGCCGATCAGGAGCACTTTCTTGCCCTGTTGCGCCATCATGTAGGACAGATTGGCGAGCGTGAAGCTCTTGCCGATTCCGCCCTTGCCATAGATGGCGATGATCTGGGTCTGCTTGAGCGAGGGCGCGCTCGGCGCGGGGATGTTG
Source organism: Allochromatium vinosum DSM 180 (assembly GCF_000025485.1). Taxonomy (NCBI): domain Bacteria; kingdom Pseudomonadati; phylum Pseudomonadota; class Gammaproteobacteria; order Chromatiales; family Chromatiaceae; genus Allochromatium; species Allochromatium vinosum. Next base: position 2,891,513 of record NC_013851.1, read on the forward strand.
ACGGATACAGTCACGAATGCGTTCTCCAATCGAGGATCATCTTCAGGCAGCTCGGATCACCGAAGGCGGTGCGATAGGCGGAATCCGCCTCGGTCGCGGGGACGCAATGGGTGATGAGCCCGTCGAGCGAGAGTCGGCCCGAGTCGAGCAGGTCGCGCACCGCCGCCAGATCTGACGGCTGGAACTCGGCGGCGATGCGGAAGCGCGCCTCGCGCATGAAGGCCGGCGGGAAGGTGAAGCTGACCGGCTCGTGATAGAAGCCGCCGAGCACGATCTCGCCGCCGCGCGCCAGCCGAGCGACCAGGCTGTCGAGAATCCTGGCGTCGCCGCTCATGTCGCAGATGGTGCGATAGTCGCGACGCGGGTCGTCGTCGGGGAGCATCACATCGTAGCCATAGCCCTCGGCGCCGCTGTGACGCACCGGGTTGGTCTCCCACACCACCGGGCGGGTGCCCTCGCCCAGCGCCGCGATGCGCGCCAGTAGCCGTCCGAGCACGCCGTGACCAACGACCAGCTCGACATGGGGGGCGGGCGCAGTACCGACGTCAGCCGTCGCCACGGAACTCGCGGACGCACCGGAAGCCGTGGCGCTCGCTGCGGACTCGGCCCGCAGCGCGGCATGAGCCGGTGTGCTGGCCGCCGGTGCGGCGATGGCATGATAGGCGGTCGCCGCCAGCGCCAGCAGCACGCCCTGCTCACCGAGCGACTCGGGCACCGGCAGCAGGCGCGCACCCGGCGCGACGACACGCGAGGCCGCGCCGCCGAACAGTCCGCGCACCTCGCCATAACAGCGCGCGCCGGGCACGAAGACGCGCTGCCCGACCGTCAGACCGGAGTCCGGCCCGGCGTAACTGACGCGACCGACGGATTCATAACCGGGAACCAGCGGATAACCCATGCCGGGGAAAGGCGGCATGGTGCCCGACCACAGCAGGCGCTCGGTTCCGGTGCTGATCCCGCTCCATTCCATATCGACGACGACATCGCCGGCTTCGGGTGGGGTGAGCGGCAAGCGTTGCAGCGCCAGCCGTTCAGGCGCTTCGAGGACGACGGCCAGGGCTTCGAGATTCGGCATATCTGGGTTCAAGGCGATCTCTCGGACGGGTTGAATCTGAAAGATCCGACAGTTTAGCGGAAGTTGGACGCGAGTCGAAAAATACCGTCGGACGACGACCGGCAATAGACGGAATCAGCAGGGTTTTTCAGGCGTTCAGGCCCGTTGAGCCACGAGCAACTGGGTGAGCATGGGCCGAATGGTGCGCATCTGACGCACCCGGTCGAAGCCGACCCCACGCAGCATCTCGGTCAACTCAGCCGGCGTGCGCGGCCGACCACTGCCCATGGCGAGCAGATAGAACCCGAAATAGGCATCCCCGATCGGCTCGGCTCCCGGCGTGCCCGACATCGGCTCGGCCACCAGCAGCCGCCCGCCTGCGGGCAACGCCTGACAGGCCGCACGCGCGAAGTTCGGTGAATCGTGATCGTCATGATCGTGCAGCACTCGCACCAGCGAGACGACATCCGCCCCCTCGGGCAGGGGATCGCGGCGCACATCACCGCCGATCGCCGTCGCCCGATCGCCCAGCCCTTCGCGCTGGAAACGCGCCCGCGCCCGCTCGGCCACCGCCGGCAGGTCGAACAGGATCACGCGCAGATGCGGCCAGCGCTTGGCGGCCGTGACCAGGAAGGTGCCGTCGCCGCCGGCCACGTCGAGCAGACAGCGATGCTCCTGGAGCGAATAGGCATCGAGCACGTCGTCGGCGATCAGACGTTGTGACTGGGCCATCAACTCGCTGTAGCCGCTGACCGCCTGCTCACCCGCCGCGGCCGGCGCTTCAGCGCCGACATAGGCCCAATAGCCCTGCAACGCGCGCTGCGGCAGTTCACCGCGCAACAAGGCCACCGGATCTTTCAAATCGGCATAGGCCATCGCGTGATGCTCGACCATGGCCGCGATGCCCGGATTGCCGACCATGGCCGCACCCAGCTCGCCGAGCGCATAGCGATCATCACCGCGCGCCTCGGCCAGCTCCAGACTCGCCGCCGCGCGCAACAGCCGCCGCGCGCCCTCGACCGGCAACCCGAGACGCGGCGCCAGATCGTCGACCGATTGCGTCCCCTCGGCCAGGATCTCGAACAGCCGCACCTGCACGCAGGCTTGCAGAATCTGCGAGTAGACGAAGCCGGCGACGATATCGAACAGCTCACGCGCCCGACGCTGCGCGCGCGGACGGGTCAACGGAAAGATCGAGGCCCAACGTTGAAACTCGGGCTTGGAGAGCACACGATTACGCAGGGCCAGTAGAGGTTCGGGAAGCCGCACGGATGTCACTACCGATGGAGCCGAGCGGACCGCCGCCGATCACGGCGGCCCGGGTCAGTGTGGGGAACGTACGCTCAGGCGGCGCGCTGGGCCAGATCCTTGGGCATGATGCGGCGCGACTCGGCCATCAGCACCTCGGCGAACTGATCGCGTCCCGGACAGGCCGGAATCGCGTCGATGGCGCCTGTCACCAGACCGCGCAAACGCGCGATGGCCCCGTCGATGCCCAGCTCACCCGCCGCGCTGGGCCGGTTGAGCACGGCATCGCGTCCGACCGGCTTGCCGACTTCCTGGGCGCTGGCGGCCACGTCGCGCAGATCGTCAGCCACCTGATAGGCTTCGCCGATCTTGTCGCCGACGACGCTCCAGGCCTCGGCGTCCGCACCCGCGACCAGGGCGCCGGCCGCCGTCGCCGCCGTGAACAGCGACCCGGTCTTGGCGCGATGGTATTCCTCGACCGTGACCTGCGGCTCGCACTCCCAGGCCTGTCCGGCCGTGATGCCGTGCGGCATGCCGACCGAGCGGCTGATGGTCAGCAGCAGCGGTGCCAGTCGCTCGGGCGAATCGGCCAGGACGCGCGCCAGATGCTCGAAGGCGAGGATGATGAGCGCATCGCCGGCCAGCACCGCCAGCGGCTCACCGAAGGCGCGATGCACTGAGGGCACGCCACGGCGCAGCGGCGAGTCGTCGAAACAGGGCAGGTCGTCGTGCACCAGCGAGGCGCAATGCAGCAGCTCGATGGCCACGCCGGCCGCATCAGCGGCCGCATAATCCCGGCTGCCACAGGCCGCGGCAACGGCCAGACACAGCCGCGGACGCACCCGCGCGCCGCCGGGAAAGACGGCGTGACGTACCGCCTCGGCCAGACGCGGCGGACAGCCGGGGACGGCCACGGTGTCTATGGCAGCGGCCAACGCCTGCTCGATTCTCGTTGTGGCATCCATCAGTGATCCCCCGGCAAACCTCGATCAGTGGTCAATATGTAAATTTGAGTTGACACTCAGGAGTGTCATGTACAATAGACATCAATACCCGACACGTCAACGCGAATCGTGGGAGTCATGGTTCTGATGCCGGATAAACAAGTGATTGTCATTGGCGCGGGCGTTGGCGGACTGGTGACAGCCATCCAACTCGCCGCGCGCGGCCTCCAGGTCCGGGTGCTCGAACGTGCCGAGGCGCCCGGCGGCAAGATGCGCGAGGTGGCCGTCGGGCCGCACCGCATCGATGCCGGTCCGACCGTCTTCACCATGCGCTGGATCTTCGAGGACATCTTCGAAGCGGCCGGCGCGCGGCTCGACGAGCATCTCGAACTGGAACCGCTGTCGATCATAGCACGCCATGCCTGGAGCGAGCAGGAGCGGCTGGATCTCCACGCCGACCACGAGCGCAGCGTCGAGGCCATCGGCGACTTCGCCGGCGCAGCCGAGGCGCGCGGCTATCGCGCCTTCTGCGAACAGGCACGCACCATCTACACGACCCTGGACCCGACCTTCATCCGTGCCTCGCGCCCAAGCCTGATGGGACTCATGGGGCGGTGCGGACTGAGCGGACTGGGGAATCTGCGCGGCGTGCGTCCCTACGACAGCCTCTGGGACATGCTCGGAACCTATTTCAAGGACGAACGTCTACGTCAGCTCTTCGGGCGCTACTCGACCTATTGCGGCTCCTCGCCCTTCATGGCGCCGGCCACGCTGATGCTGATCGCCCATGTCGAGCAGGAAGGCGTGTGGTCGGTGGTCGGCGGAATGCATCGGGTCGCGCAGGCGCTGGCCCGGCTCGCCGAGGGACTGGGCGCGACCATCGAATACGGACGCGATGTCACGGGCATCATCACCCGGTCTGGCGGTGTGCGTGGCGTGAGTCTGGCCGATGGCGAGCAGATCGCGGCCGATTCGGTCGTGGTCAACGCCGATCCGGCGGCCCTGACCAGCGGTCGGCTGGGCGCCGATGTCCGCCGCGCACTGCCGCCCCTGGCGCCCGAACGCCGTTCGCTCTCGGCCCTGACCTGGTGTCTGAGCGCCGAGACGGAGGGCTTTCCGCTGGCCCGGCACAATGTCTTCTTCGGACGCGACTATGCCTCCGAGTTCAAAGACGTCTTCGCCCAGGGACGCCTGCCGCGCGACGGCACCGTCTATGTCTGCGCCCAGGATCGCGGCACCGACGGCAACGGATCGCCGGACGGCCCCGAACGACTCTTCTTACTCCTGAACGCCCCGCCACGGGGCGACCGACACGACTTCGATGCTGTGGAGATCGAGCAATGCGAGCAACGGGTATTCTCACGCCTGGAGCACTGTGGCCTGAGGGTCCGACGCGACCCCGAACGGATGGTGATGACCACGCCCGTGGAGTTCGAACAGCGCTTTCCGGCCACGGGCGGCGCGCTCTATGGTCAGGCGACCCACGGCTGGAAGGCGTCGTTCTCGCGTCCAGCCTCGCGCACCAAGATTCCGGGACTCTATCTGGCGGGCGGGAGCACGCATCCGGGCGCGGGCATTCCCATGGCGGCGATGTCGGGCCGACTGGCGGCGGAAGCGCTACTCGCGGACCGGCGTTCGACCTGACCGTCGACAACGACGGCTATGTCTGGTGGTACGTCGATGCCCTGAGCGACGACGAGCAGTATGGACTGACGCTGATCGCCATGCTCGGCAGCGTCTTCTCGCCCTACTATGCCTGGTCGCGTCAGCGCGGCAACGCCGATCCGCTCGATCATTGCGCGCTCAATGTCGCCCTCTACGGACGCCGGGGCAAGCGCTGGGCGATGACCGAGCGCGGACGCGCCGCGCTGCAACGCGACCGCACCAATCTGGTCATCGGTCCCAGCCATGTGCATTGGGAGGGCGATGCCCTGGTGATCGACATCGATGAGATCAGCGCGCCCATTCCCTCGCGTCTGCGCGGCCGGGTGCGCGTCCATCCGAGCGGGATCAATGGGCGTGACTTCGCGCTGGATGCGGCCGGGCGCCATCGCTGGTGGCCGATCGCACCGCTGGCGCGGGTGGAGGTCGACTTCACGAACCCCGGTCTGAGCTGGAAGGGCACGGGCTATCTGGACTCCAATCGGGGCTCGGAACCCGTGGAGCGGGCCTTTCAGGGCTGGGACTGGTCGCGCGCCGAACTGAAGCACGGAGCGGCGATTCTCTATGACACCCGCGCACGGGACGATCAGGGCGCACACCTGGCGCTGCGCTTCGATGCCAATGCCGAAGTCGATGAGTTCGCGCTACCGCCGCGCGCGCCGCTGCCGACGACCAGCGTCTGGCGCATCGAGCGTGGTATTCAGTGCGAGGCGGGCGATGAGCCGCGAGTGGTGACGACGCTGGAGGATACGCCCTTCTACGCGCGCTCGGTCGTCGAAACGCGTCTTCTGGGGCAACGTGCCACCTCAGTCCATGAGAGCCTGTGTCTGGACCGCTTCAGCACCCAATGGGTGAAGGTGCTGCTGCCGTTCCGCATGCCTCGGGTCAAGCGCTGAGGCCGTGCACGGCAGTCCGTAAAAGGCGGCCGCGTGGATTCAAGCTCCCACTCGACCGCCAATGAACTCAGAGGCCATCGGCCTCCAAGTCCAGCTGCACGACTCGACGCGAACGCCGACGCCGCACGGGTGGCCTGGCACGCTGGATCTCGATCAACCTGTTCGCGGCCCGGTAGTCGTGACGCCGTTTCAAAATCACCCCACCACAGAGCACCAGCAACACTCCGGAGGCGACCATCAGGGCGTTGATCGCCCCGACGATGCAGGCGCTGCCGATGACGACGACCGAGTATGGCAGCGTCTCATAGAGTGGCGTCGGTAGCCACATATCGACTCCCAGGTTTCTCAGGCACGGAAACCTTTATCTCGTTTCATGAACGATCAGGATGCGACCGAATCGGGAGTCGAATGAGACCCTGATCAGGCGCGGTTCACGCAGACTCGGGGATCAGCGAACACTCAAGGCCGCGCGCTCGCGCTCCTCGAGTTGCTGAAACAATTCTAGTACCCAAATCACACGCTCGCCGACGCCTGCCGGAGTGCGTTGCGGCGTCTCGGCGACGACGGCTTCGACGAGGAAACGTGTTTCCTCCAGCGCGGGCGCCTCGACAGGACGCGCACTCACGACCGCGCGGCCCAGGATGGGCGCGAGCAGTTGCAGCTTGCGCGGCGCCGGTACCACGGCCCGTTGCGAGATCGAGTCCAGCCCCTGGCGTTCGACCTGACGCCCGATCTCGGCATAGAGATAGCGCGCGGCGTTGATCCCGGCGCGACAGCCGAGCGGCAGACCGGCGATCCCGGCATCCGAGCGCTGATAGAGTTCGTCGGCGGTCTGAAGCAGACGCCGCACCACCGAGGCAATGGCTTCGTTGAAGACCGGATTCTTCAGCCACTCGTCGGGATCGACACCCGCCTCGCGCACCCAGGACAACGGCAGATAGATACGCCCGTTGCGCGCGTCCTCGCCGACGTCGCGGCAGATGTTGGTGATCTGCATCGCCACGCCCAGATCACAGGCGCGCGCGACCATCTCCTCCGAACGTGCGCCCATCAGCGCCGCCATCATGGCCCCGACCGTACCGGCGACGCGCGCCGAATAGTCGTAGATCCCGGACAGATCCTCGTAGCGCCGCCCCTCGGCATCCCATTCGAAGCCCTCGAACAGCGCCTCCAGCAAGCGCTTGGGGATGGCGAAGTCGCGCACCACGTCGGCGAGCGCACGGTCGATCGGATCGTCGATCGGCGTGCCGGCATAGAGCCGGTCGAGCCGGTCGTTGAGCATCTCCAGCGCCTCGGCCTGGAGGACCGGATCATCGCCGACGCAGTCGATGGCGTCATCGGCGATGCGGCAGAAGGCATAGAGCGCGATCGCCGGATCGCGGAAACGCGCCGGCAGCAGGAAAGAGGCGGCATAGAACGACCGCGAGCCGCAGCGCAACAGCTCGCGACAGGCGGCGATGTCGGCCGCCGTCGCATGCGTCTTCTTGGTGTTGTTATGGTCAGACGAAAGTTGAGGCATCGGGCACCACCCTGTCGAGGACTCGCGCGGAAGAGATGACACCAGGCACACCCGCGCCCGGATGCGTCCCCGCGCCGACCAGATAAAGATGTTCCACCTCTTCGCTCTTGTTGTGCGGACGAAACCACGCACTCTGCATCAAGATGGGTTCGAGACTGAAGCCGGCGCCCAGATGGGAGTTCAAGCGGTGTTTGAAGTCCAGGGGCGTCGTGACGAGCGAGGTCGCGATCTGATCCTCCAGTCCGGGCAGGATCGAATCGCTCAGATACTTGGCGATCCGGGCGCGATAGGGTTCGGCCTGGGTCTCCCAATCGGCATCGCCGCCGAGATGCGGCACCGGCGCCAGGGCGTAGAAGGCATCGCAGCCCTCAGGTGCCAGACTCGGATCGGTCGCCGTCGGACGGTACAGATAGAGGCTGAAGTCCTCGGCGAGCGTCTTGCGCTTGAAGATGTCCTGGATCAGTTCCTTGTAACGTGGGCCGAGCAGGATGGTATGGTGCTTGACGTCCGGGTACTGGCGCTTGGTGCCGAAGTACCAGACGAACAGCCCATTGGAGAACTTGGAACGCTCGATCTTGCCGTCCGTCCAGCGCTTGCGCGGATGCTCGGCCAGCAGCTTGCCGTAGGTGGTCGCCGGATCGACGTCGGAGACGACCACATCGGCCGCGATCTCCTCGCCCGTGGCCAGACGCACGCCGGTGGCCTTGCCGTTTCGGGTCAGGATGCGCTCGACCTCGGCGTTGTAGCGGATCTCGGTACCCTGCCCTTCGACCAGATTCACCAGCCCCTTGACCACGGCGCCGGTGCCGCCCATCGCCGAATGCACGCCCCATTTACGCTCCAGGAAGGAGATGAGGACATAGATCGAGGTCACGGTGAAGGGATTGCCGCCGATCAGCAGCGGATGGAAGGACAGCACCTGACGGATGAAGGGATCTTTGATATAGCTCGACACCATCCCATAGACGGTGCGATAGCTCTGAAGCATCGCCATGTCGGGCACGATGCGCAGCATGTCGGTGAGGTTCGTGAAGGGTACATGGGCCAGATCCTCGAATCCGACCTTGAACACCTTCTCGCTCATGGCCATGAAGCGGTCATAGCCCGCCACGTCCGCCGGCGAATACTGGGCGATCTGCGCCTTGACCTTGTCGGCATCGCCGCTGTAGTCGAAGACTCGGCCGTCGTCGAAACGGATGCGATAGAAGGGATCCATCAGACGCAGATCGACGTCGTCTTCGAAGCGCCGGCCACCGAGATTCCACAGCTCTTCCAGAAGGAAGGGCGCGGTGATGATGGTCGGACCGGCGTCGAACGAGAAGCCATCGCGCCGATGGACATAGGCCCGTCCGCCGGGGGCGTCGAGCTTTTCGAGTACCGTCACCCGGAAGCCGCGCGCGGCCAGACGAACCGCCGCCGCCAGACCGCCGAAACCACTGCCGATGACGACCGCGTGGGCCTGACCTCGACCTTGAGCACTACCAGGAACATGCGAAGCCGCGACTGTCAAGTTCGTTTACCTGCCTTACTGTCAAGATAGGTTGACAGTATAGCAAGATCGGCTCCGAGTCATCCCCTGAGATTAGTCGGAAATTCAGCGATTCTCCGTCGTCTGGAGCAGCCCCAGACACGCGCCGATTCCGCACACGATCTCGGCGACCTCATGCGGCCGTTCCTCATGCGCCAGATGGCCCAATCCAGGCAGCTCGAACAGCTTGGCGTCCGGGCGCAGATTGGCACGAACCCGGTGCGCCTCGCGCGGCGAGACGGTCGTATCCTGGTTGCCGACGATCAGGAATAAGGGGGTATCCAGGCTTGGCAGGCTCTGTTCGATCAGATTCAGATCCCAGTTGGCCATCATCGACAGCGAAGCCCGGACATGCGACGGATGCCGGATCAAACGCTGATAGAGGTCCACACCAGCCGGCTCCAGGGTCGAACCTGTACTGTCGACCAGACGCTCGATGACGCGACGATTTCGAGCCCGCCAGGCGAAGGCGCGCGAGACCAGCGAATTGGTGGCGAAGAGCTTGGCGGCGGGGGAAAACAAGCGCCCCGGCAGACCGCGCCAGGGCAGCAGAGCACCATTGAGGCTAATGAGTCCGCGCGGCGCGATCCGTCCCTCCAGACGGGCACGGATCAGAATAGCAGCGCCCGCCGAGTGTCCGAGTACCAGATCCGGCTGAACACCCAATGTCTCCACAAGCGAACCGATGAGCCCCGCCATGCCCGGAAGCGACATCCGCTCATAGGGTGGCGCACTCGTAAAACCATGCCCCGGAAGATCCGGCGCGATGAGAGTGAAATGTTCGGCCAGAATAGGCGCGAAATCACGCCAGGAGTGGGTCGCCGCACCGGTGCCGTGCAGCATCAACAGTACGGGGCCCTGCCCCATCCGCTGCACATGCCAGCGCAATCCACCCGCCGAGACGAATTCGCTCGATGCGCGGTTCGGCCAGTCCCGGCCATCCAACTCCCAATTCGGTAAGGCATACACGCTCATGGTTCTCGCTCGATCAACCAGAAACAAAGGCATTGTAACCTTTGTCTGGAGCGATCGATAAAGACTGTCTCAAGAGCGTTTTACGTTGAATGGTCGCGCCTCAGACTTCGAGCTGTAGACGCACTTTCTTCATGGCGTTCTTCTCGATCTGCCGGATACGCTCGGCCGAAACCCCGAATTTCTCGGCCAGTTCGTGCAGAGTCTGCTTCTTTTCCGACAACCAGCGCTCGAAGAGGATCGTCTTGCTACGTTCGTCCAGATCCGCGAGGGCCGCATAGAGGCGCTCACGTTGATCGCGATCCGTGTCCTCGTGTTCCAGCAGTCGCGATGGCTCCATGCGCACGTCAGGCAGATAGGTCGAGGGCGCGGCCGGCGAGTCGTCGTCATCGTCCTCGAGTCCGTCGAACGACAGATCCTGGTTGGACAGCCGTGACTCCATCTGAAGAACGACTTCGGGTTTGACACCGAGATCAGCGGCTACCTCGTCCACTTCCTGCTTGGTCAGCCAGCCGAGACGCTTCTTGGAACTGCGCAGATTGAAGAACAGCTTGCGCTGAGCCTTGGTGGTGGCCACCTTGACGATGCGCCAGTTACGTAGGATGTACTCGTGGATCTCGGCACGAATCCAATGCACGGCGAAAGACACCAAACGCACACCCATGTCGGGTTCAAAGCGGCGCACGGCTTTCATCAAGCCGACTGTGCCTTCCTGGATCAAATCGGGCAGTGGCAGACCATAACCCAGATAGCCGCGTGCGATCCGGATCACGAAGCGCAGATGCGAAGTCACCAAGCGTTTGGCAGCCTCCATGTCGTTCTGGTCGCGCAGGCGCACCGCCAACGAACGCTCTTCCTCGAGCGTTAAAACAGGGATCTGGTAGGCACTGTTGATGTACGCCTCAATCGTGCCAGTCGGCAGTATGGAGAAGTCTTTGGCCATAGCGAGATACCTGTAGTCAGTTAGACGATGATTTGTCCTAGCATTTAAGTCAGGATTTTCCCATCACTTTTGACAGGGTTTTTCGGTGAAAGCACCTGCTTGATGTTGAGTAAAACTCTAGGTGTTTCGTGGATCTCGCGCAAGAGGTGAAGCGCCGATCAGAGATCGTATGTTTCGATGGAAATCATCGTCGAAACTGATCGACGTCGGAAAGGAAAACGCGCAAAGCCAAAACCCCCGCCACGGTTAGGTGGAGGGGGTTTTGAGGGAATAGGGCCCTGGCGGTGCCCTAGGTTCGCATGGGGAGGCCCCACACTAGGATCGGCGAAGACCTGTTTCACGTCTGAGTTCGGGACGGGATCAGGTGGTTCCAAGTCTCTATGGCCGCCAGGGAAAGGGTGGGAGCGCCGGGTGTGTGGTCCGACGGTCCGCGAAACGGTGAGTGATCGTAAGGGTAACGCACTTGGGTGTTATATGGTCAAGCCGCACGGTCAATTAGTACGGGTTAGCTGCACGTGTTACCACGCTTCCACATCCCGCCTATCCACGTTGTGGTCTTCAACGGACCTTCAGGGGCATCGAGTGCCCAGGGAGATCTTATCTTGGGAGGGGCTTCCCGCTTAGATGCTTTCAGCGGTTATCCCGTCCGTACATAGCTACCCGGCAATGCCACTGGCGTGACAACCGGAACACCAGGGGTACGTCCACTCCGGTCCTCTCGTACTAGGAGCAGCTTCCCTCAAATCTCCAACGCCCACGGCAGATAGGGACCGAACTGTCTCACGACGTTCTAAACCCAGCTCGCGTACCACTTTAAATGGCGAACAGCCATACCCTTGGGACCGACTTCAGCCCCAGGATGTGATGAGCCGACATCGAGGTGCCAAACACCGCCGTCGATATGAACTCTTGGGCGGTATCAGCCTGTTATCCCCGGAGTACCTTTTATCCGTTGAGCGATGGCCCTTCCATACAGAACCACCGGATCACTATGACCTACTTTCGTACCTGCTCGACGTGTGAGTCTCGCAGTCAAGCACCCTTATGCCATTGCACTCAGAAGGTTGATTTCCGACCAACCTGAGGGTACCTTCGTGCTCCTCCGTTACACTTTGGGAGGAGACCGCCCCAGTCAAACTACCCACCATGCACGGTCCCTGACCCGGGTAACGGGTCGAGGTTAGAACGTCAAACAGACCAGGGTGGTATTTCAAGGATGGCTCCACGGCAACTGGCGTCACCGTTTCACAGCCTCCCACCTATCCTACACAAGTCGGTTCAACGTCCAGTGCAAAGCTATAGTAAAGGTTCACGGGGTCTTTCCGTCTAGCCGCGGGGACTCGGCATCTTGACCGAGAATTCAATTTCACTGAGTCTCGGGTAGAGACAGTGCCGCCATCGTTACGCCATTCGTGCAGGTCGGAACTTACCCGACAAGGAATTTCGCTACCTTAGGACCGTTATAGTTACGGCCGCCGTTTACCGGGGCTTCGATCAAGAGCTTCTCCGTGAGGATAACCCCATCACTTAACCTTCCGGCACCGGGCAGGCGTCACACCCTATACGTCCGCTTGCGCGTTTGCAGAGTGCTGTGTTTTTAATAAACAGTCGCAGCGGCCTGGTCACTGCAACCTCCTTCGGCTCCGGCCGCAGGGCCTTCACCTACACAGAGGCGCACCTTCTCCCGAAGTTACGGTGCCATTTTGCCTAGTTCCTTTACCCGAGTTCTCTCAAGCGCCTAGGGATTCTCACCCAACCCACCTGTGTCGGTTTGGGGTACGGTCACACACCACCTGAAGCTTAGAGGCTTTTCTTGGAAGCCGGGCATCAATCACTTCATGTCCGTGGACACTCGTCATGGGGTCTCGGGATTGTGCGCCCGGATTTGCCTAAGCACACTCCCTACACCTTTGAACCGGGACAACCAACGCCCGGATGACCTAGCCTTCTCCGTCCCCCCATCGCAGTGGTGTCTGGTGCGGGAATATTGACCCGCTTCCCATCGACTACGCCTTTCGGCCTCGCCTTAGGGGCCGACTCACCCTGCGCCGATGAACGTTGCGCAGGAACCCTTGGGTTTTCGGCGAGGGGGACTCTCACCCCCTTTGTCGTTACTTATGTCAGCATTCGCACTTCCGATACCTCCAGCCAGCTTTACAACTGACCTTCGACGGCTTACGGAACGCTCCCCTACCATGCTAGTAAACTAGCATCCGCAGCTTCGGTACATGGCTTAAGCCCCGTTACATCTTCCGCGCAGGCCGACTCGACCAGTGAGCTATTACGCTTTCTTTAAAGGGTGGCTGCTTCTAAGCCAACCTCCTGGCTGTCTGGGCCTTCCCACATCGTTTCCCACTGAGCCATGATTTTGGGACCTTAGCTGGCGGTCTGGGTTGTTGCCCTTTTGACGACGGACGTTAGCACCCGCCGTCTGTCTCCCGTGGTCGCACTTGCCGGTATTCGGAGTTTGCCTCGGTTTGGTAAGCCGGGATGGCCCCCTAGCCGAAACAGTGCTCTACCCCCAGCAGTGATCCACGAGGCGCTACCTAAATAGCTTTCGGGGAGAACCAGCTATCTCCGAGCTTGATTAGCCTTTCACTCCGACCCACAGCTCATCCGAATCTTTTTCAACAGATCCCGGTTCGGGCCTCCAGTGAGTGTTACCCCACCTTCACCCTGGCCATGGGTAGATCGCCCGGTTTCGGGTCTACTCCCAGCGACT